>NZ_JBGLRA010000002.1:0-431035 GCF_041402405.1 Aeromonas sp. S13(2024)
GCGCCAGTTTAAAAGTCAGCGAGTAATCGCGCTGTGTCCGTTTCACACCTTGTCCCATCGGGTTCTCCATTTATTGGGGGGAAAGGTGTAAACCATATTCAGGACGGGACACAGGTATAAAAAAAGGATGGCGTGACGTCATCCTTTTTCGTTGTGCTTGTGCTCTGGTAGTAGACAGCAGAGCAATCGCCCTTGGCTTAGGCCTTTTTAAGGTAGGCAGCAACCAGTACGATCTGCACGCCGTTGACCTTGCCTTCGATATGGAGCGGGTTGTTGGTCAGACGGATGCCCTTGACCAGGGTGCCGCGCTTGGCGGTGAAACCGGCGCCTTTCACGTCCAGATCCTTGATCAGGGTGACGGAGTCGCCCTCTTGCAGCACGGCGCCGTTGGAGTCAACAGTCGGTACGCTGTCGTCATCTTCGTCAGCAATACCAGCATCAGCCCAGGCCTTGGCTTCGTCTTCCATGTACATCATGTCCAGCAGATCCTGAGCCCACACTTCACCCTTGCCGGAGAGTGCTTTGAGCTGGCGCCATGCCATCACCTGCACCGCAGGCACCTGGCTCCACATGCTGTCACTCAGGCAACGCCAGTGGTTCACCACCAGGGTATCCGGTTGTTCCAGCTGACCACGGCAGGTGTCACAGATAGCAACGCTGTGATCATCGTCGCTGGCGGGGGAGTGAGGCACCACGAAGGCGGTCAGCGCCTGCTCGGCGCTGCACAGTTCACACTTGGCGCCCGCGCGCGCTTGCAGAATGGCGTTGATGGTCATGTTGTTGGTCCCATAGCTAGTGTAAAGCGACCCGCGTTGGGCGGGGCGCGTGAAAGAGGGGGCGGAATATAGCATAAAACCCCGTACTTTGTCAGGTCTGCCCTGGCTCACAAGGTTGGCTGTGCTGTTGCGCGGCGCTGATCGTCAGGTATTGAGAGTGCAATTTGAAGCGGGATCGCTAGAATGAGCCTCCTTTTTGACTGCAAGGCAGGGGCATTCGTGCTGGCTCAACGTTTTCAACAACTGGATCGACTGCTCACCCGCTACCGGCGCTGGTGGCAATATCAGCCATATCATCATTTGACCATGGCCTTTGCCGATGAGGCGCCCGAACTGGCGGCGCTGCTCAATGGGCTGACCTTTGCCCAGTTGGCGGAGCTCGATGCGGATATGGATGCACTCAGCACGCAGCTTGTCCCCTGGATTGCCGAGGGCGCCGAGCTGCAGCAACTCAGCCAGCTTGCCCCGTTTACCCCGGAGCCCATCACCTGCAGCAAGGAGATGGCGCTGCATATGCCGGGGCGCAAGCAGGCTCAGATCGAGTCGTTCACCGCCTGTCTGCCTGCCCATCAGGGCCCCTATCTGGAGTGGTGTGCTGGCAAGGGGCATCTTGGGCGGCTGGTGTCACTTCATCGACAGGCTCCGATCCTCAGTCTGGAGTTGCAAGGGCAGCTTTGTGACGAAGGTCGGCTGCTGGCCGAGCGGGATGGCGCCAATATGACCTTTACCTGCGCCGATGCTTTTGCCCCCGAGTCGGCGGCGCTGATCGCCCCCGAACATCACGCTATGGCACTCCATGCCTGCGGCGAGCTGCACACCCATCTGCTGGAGCGGGTGGCCGAGCGCAGTGCCCGCGGAGTGACCATCTCTCCCTGTTGTTACCACCTGATCCGTACCAGCCACTATCGCCCGCTGTCAGCCGCGGCCAGCGCCAGCGAGCTGGTGTTGAGCAAGGCGGATCTCAAGTTGCCGCTACAGGAGACGGTGACTGGCGGTGCGCGGATCGCCCGCCTGCGCGAGCAGGAAGTGGTGTGGCGGCTCGGGTTTGACTGCCTGCAGCGTCAGGTGCGCGGGGTGGATGAGTATCTGCCGGTGCCCAATATGCAAAAGAGTCTGCTGACCGGCACCTTCGAGGCATTCTGCGTTTGGGCTGCAGAGCGCAAAGGGATTGTGCTGCCCGCCGGGCTGGACTACCCCGCCTGGTTGGAACACGGGGAGCGCCGCTTTGGTGATGTCGCCCGCATGGAGCTGGTGCGCCACCTGTTTCGCCGTCCCCTCGAGATCTGGCTGGCGCTGGATCGCGCGCTCTTTTTGCAAGAGCAGGGCTATCGGGTCGAAGTGGGGGAGTTCTGTGCCAAACCCATGACCCCGCGCAATATCCTGATCCGTGCCGTGCGTGCCTGACATCCGGCTATTTTGAGCATTTTTCTTGAACATTGATGATTGCTGACAGGTTGAGCCTGTCAGCCATTTTTTTCATCACGAACAATGACCGTATGGCATGCCACCCGGCCGTCTCAACTGTTCTAAAAATGGGCGAAAGATCACGCTATGACGTTTTCGTTTGGGTTCTTTTTCTTTGTTTCAGCTGCACTGAATATCACAAGGTGAAATGGCTCACAAATTCTGCTTATTTCTTAATTCTCATCGTGAATTTAGTTGTTGAAACACCTACTCTTGGAACGCATTAATTCAAACAAGGACGATAAACATGTTCAAACCCAAGCGTTGTGCCTGGCTAATCGCTGCCGCCTGCGCATTGCCAAGCTATGCCGCAATGAGTGCAGCCATGAATATTCAACCCGATCCGCAAAATGCGGGAGGATATGTGATTGCGGCCCCGGATCTGGCCGCCGTGGAAAAAGCCAAGACGGCTAATCCCATGTATGCAATATGGGCCAAGGCATTGGCCACCCGGTCCAATAAAATCGTTGATGCCATTGAGCCGGGTCTGGCAAGTAATCCTGACAACGTAAAACGGGTTGAACGGGTATTTCCCCAATCTGAATGGGAATATTTAACCCAGATGGCAGCGCCGGAATATACTTATGTCCGCTTCTTGCGAGCCATCGGTAAATTCCCTGCGTTCTGTGGCGAATATACCGACGGTCGCGACTCTGATGCGATCTGTAAAAAATCCATTGTGACGGCCTTTGCCCACTTCTCTCAGGAGACCGGTGGCCATATTGCCAAGGAGAACGTCTCCGATAACCCGCTGGGGCTGGAGGAGTGGCAACAGGCGCTGGTGCATGTGCGGGAGATGGGCTGGTCAGAGGGACAGACCGGCTACACCACCGGCTGTGGCCAGAACGACTGGCAGAACAAGAAGTGGCCTTGCAGCACGGGTCAGGGGTACTTCGGCCGCGGCGCCAAGCAGCTTTCTTACCACTTCAACTACGGTGCCTTCTCCGAGGCGATGTTTGATGGCGATGCCTCCGTGCTGCTCAACAACCCGGGGCTGGTGGCTGACTCCTGGCTCAACCTCGCTTCTGCCATATGGTTTTTCCTCACCCCGCAGGCCCCGAAACCGGCCATGCTGCACGTGATTGATCGCACCTGGGTACCCTCCAAACGGGAAGTGGATGCCGGTATCGGCTACGGCTTTGGTACCACCATCAACGTCATCAACGGCGGCATCGAGTGTGGTGAACAGAACAAGGACAAGGGGCAGCCGGTCAATCGCATCCGCTATTGGGAAGGGCTGGCCAACCACTACCAGATCCCGATCAAGGCGGATGAGAAGAACACCTGCTGGCAGCAGACTCCCTATGGCAGCCTCAATCTCAACGGTGCTACCGACGTGCTCTATACCAACTGGGATGGCAACTGGAAGTACTATCCGGATCGCCCGGGCGGTTACTCCTTCGAGTGCGAGCTGGTGGGCTTTCAGACCGCTTATTCTGCGCTGGTGCCGGGTGATTACGAGAAGTGCGTGACCAACTTCTACGGCTCCCACGCCAACTGGCCGAAAGTGCGGGTTGTGGACAAACTGACTCCACCACCGGTCGATCCGAGTGAACCACCCATCGGTGGCAACCCGGCATGGGAAGCGACCAAGGTCTACACCGCTGGCAGCAAGGTGAGCTACAAGGGCGCCGTCTATCAGGCCAAATGGTGAACACAGGGGGATGATCCCGCCAAAGGCGGCCCCTGGGTTGTAGTTCCTGCCAAATAAGATGGCGTAATTTCACTCCCAAAGAGGAGAGGGCGGATAACTCCTTCTCCTCGTTAATTATCAACAGTGCATTACTGAATATTATCTTGTGTTTTTAATGGTGCTTATGTTCTAACTGATAAGGTGAGTTTCTATCTGAAAATTGAAATGAAATAGTGTTGAATCAAAGTTAAGAATAAAGTTTATATTCAGGTTCGTTAGCCCCCATAAACTAGCGTCTTATGATGAGCGTAGTGCGTTACTTGCGAATTCATTTTCCACCATAAAATGAAACATCTCATTGAGAATATGAGGAGTATCTTCTCTATTGGTAAACTGTCATTTATCACCTGAAATGGTGAGGTCTTGCTATATCACTCAGCTTTATCTCGGTACATTGTCGCTTATTCCCTTGAGAAAATAGATGTAAACGGCAGGTTTATATTGGTAATCTCTTTGGCTTGTGCAAAATTGCAACGAGGGGGAGAGATGAAGGGGGGTTGTCATTGCGGGGCGATCCGTTATGAGATGCTGACTGCACCTTTTGCGGCCGATTTTTGTCACTGTCGGGATTGCCAGCGCACCACGGGGGCACCGGTCGGGGCCTGGATGGACTTTCACGCCGAACAGGTGCAGTGGTTATGCGGCAAACCGACCGAGTATGCGTCTTCAGATTTTATCCGACGGGGATTTTGCGCCGAGTGTGGCTCCACCCTCACGTATCGCAGCACCCAGTACCCTGACTATCTCACGTTGGCTATCGCCTCTCTCGATAATCCAGAGGCTATTGCGCCAACCTATCACATCCATACTGACAGCCAGCTGCCCTGGTTGTCGATCCAGGACGAGCATCCCCGTTATCGTAAAGGGAAGTAAAACCAAGGTAGCCCCAACAAGGGAGGTTGACATGGAGCTGGTAGTTATCCGCCATGGCGAGACGCAAGCCAATGCGGAAGGACGGTATCAAGGTGCACTGGATATCGGGCTTAATGACGATGGCGTGCGCCAGATCTCTTGTCTGGCTGAGAAGGTGGCTGTGACAGAGCCGCCGTTCGATCGGCTGCTGGCGTCCCCCCTGCTGCGAACAAGGGAGAGTGCTGCCATCTTGTCTCGTCAGCTGGGATTGCCTGTGGAGCTTGTGCCTGCCTTTCGTGAGCGGGATGTCGGCCTGTTTGAAGGGCTAACGCAGGTAGAGGCAAGAACACGCTATCCCGAGCTGTGGGCGCGCAATATCACCCGGCGCTGGGCTGAATCTCCACCCGGTGGTGAAACCATTGATGAGGTGATTGCCCGGGTCTCGCAGGGACTAACAGAACTTGCTTCGACCATGCACGGGGAGCGGATATTGCTGGTGGCGCATGGTGTGGTCGCCAAGGTGATCCGTGCCGTAACGATTGCCGGATTTGATGACTTCTTCGAGTGGCAATTGCCCAACGGCGGCATGCTGTCGGTGAGGCTCTCTCTGGCTGATGGCGGCCCACTGCGCTTTAGCCGTCCCCTTGATGGTTGTGATTGAAAAGTGCACCAAAAGCAGAATGAAAAAAGCAGCGCTACCGAAGAGAGTAGCCTGCTTTTTGTGTACGTTGTGGTTGGTTATCTCTGCAGGCACTGGTTAGCAGTGTCACCAGAGGGAAGGGCGTGCGCCATCAGATTGGCTCCGGTTCCTCTTTGCGGCAGCAGTTGCGCCCCTGTTTCTTGGCCAGATAGAGGGCGGTGTCGGCTCGTCTAACCATCTTCTCTACAGTGTCATGGCTGCCCTTGCTGGCGCTGATCCCGATACTGATGGTGAGGGAGATCTCAAGAGCCCCCTCCAGTGCATGGTGCTGGGATTCGTGGATAGCCTGATCCGCTCGGCGCTGGCCCAGGCGAGCTCGAGGGAGGTTTCCGGTAGCAGCACGATAAACTCTTCGCCACCCCAGCGACCCAGCATGTCCACCTCCCGCAGCTGTTTGCAGATCCGTTTCACCAGACTCAGGATTGCCAGATCTCCCTGCTGATGGCCAAAGGTGTCGTTGACTTCCTTGAAGTGGTCGATATCGATCAGCAGCAGGCTCATGGTATGGCCAAAACGCTGGCAGCGTTGCATCTCGGCGTTGACCAGCTCGTTGAAGCGGCGCCGGTTGGCAATGCCGGTGAGGGGATCCGTGGTGGCGGCGACCTTCAACTCCTCCACCAGTCGGGCTCGCTCCGAGATATCCCGCAAGATGGCGGTCATCTCGGTGGTCGGGCCCAGATTGATCTTGGCGATAGTCACCTCCAGCGGAAATTCGCTACCGTCGCGGCGCAGACCCATCACCGAGGCGCGGGCATGCATCGGGCGCGAATTGATGGGGGAGCTGCTGAAAGCTTTGAAATAGGTTTCGTGATTGGCGCGAAAACGCTGTGGCAGCAGGGTTTCCAGCCGCTTGCCGAGATAGCTTTCGTCGATGCCGAACATCTCGCAGGCGGCGGTATTGATAAGCTCGATGCGTGACTCGCTGCTGACACTGATGATGCCGTCATAGGCGGAGTTGACCACCGCTTCGAAGCGACGGCGACTGGTGGTGAGCGCCTCTTCCAGCTGCATCCTGGCGGTGATGTCGATGGCGGTCACGATGATCCGGTTGATCCGTGCCTGCTCGGGGATGATGGGGGAGAGAATAAAGCGCCACCAACTGGTGCGCGAGAGGCTGTCGATGGGCAGCTCGCTCTCGAGCCCGGTCTGCATGCGCACACATTCGTGCATTGGCGGCTCGATGGTATTGGTGATGTAGCGGGGAAACATCTCGCTCAACTGTTTGCCAATGCTGCCAAGGACATCCAGCTCGAACGCCTTGGCAAAGGTATCGTTGGCAGAGACCAGCACAAAGTGATCATCCTTGTCGAGGCTGAACACCGCCACGGCTGCGCCGATGGCGTCGAGAGATGACTTTATGTCGGCATGGGAACCCTGTGTAAACATGCGACCTCCACGGCGAATAACATATTGATATTCAGTATAGTGTGGTCGTTTGGCTAACTACTCTTCGATATCCAGCAACACCAGAATGGCGCTGTCGCCACCCCATTCGCGGGGGGCCTGATGGAAGGCGCGCACATTGGGGTGCTGGGCCAGCCAGCTGGGAATGCGCTGCTTGAGAATATGTTTGCCGATGCCGTGCATCACCGAGGCGACGTGAATGTTCTCTTTCTGGCAGAGGGTGAGCAGGGCGGCCAGCTCCTGTTTTGCCTGCTGCTGGTTCATGCCGTGCAGATCCAGGTAGATCTCCGGCGGATAAATGCCCCGCTTGAGCTTTTTCAGCTCAAATTTTGACACATCTTCCCGCACGTAACGGGTCGGCCCATCATCGTCGAGATGGGGCTGATACTCATCGCTGAAATAGTGGTCAACCCCAAGCTTTTCGCGGGTTTCGCGCAATTCGCGTTTCTGCTTGACCGGGCGTAACTCGGCCCTTATGGTATCTTGCTTGATTTTCCGGGTACCTTTTATCGCATCGCGGAACAGCAGGGTTTCCTCGTCTGTCGGTGAGGGCGTTTTTTTCATCAGATGCTCATGTATTAGGTATGCGTCTTGCCCGCAACGTAAACGGGGCTCGGGCCGGATATTACTCGACTTGGAGGTGGATTTGGACAAGATATTTATCGATGAGGTGGTTGCCGAGATGCACACCATCCAGGACATGTTGCGTTGGGCCATGAGTCGTTTCAACGACGCCGGGATTTTTTACGGTCATGGAACCGACAACGCCTGGGATGAAGCTGTGCAGCTGGTACTGCCCGCGTTACATCTGCCACCGGATGTAGACCCTGCCATGCGCCACTCCCGTCTCACCAGCAGCGAGCGTCACCGTATCGCCGAGCTGATTATCCGCCGCGTACAGGAGCGGGTACCGGCCGCCTATCTGACCAACAAGGCCTGGTATGCCGGTTGGGAGTTCTACGTGGACGAGCGGGTGCTCATTCCCCGTTCCCCCATTGCCGAGATGGTGGCCAACCGTTTCGCGCCCTTCCTCAAACATGAACCGACCCGGATCATGGACCTGTGCACCGGCTCCGGCTGTATCGCCATCATCATGGCCCACGAGTTCCCGGAAGCGGAAGTCGATGCCATCGACATCAGCATCGATGCGCTGAACGTGGCCGAGCGCAATATCAACGATCACGGGCTGGAGCAGCAGGTCATTCCGATCCGCTCCGATCTGTTCCGCGATCTGCCGGCGGGCGACAAGTACGATCTCATCGTCTCCAATCCGCCCTATGTGGACTCCGAAGATATGTCGGATCTGCCGGACGAGTTCCGTCACGAGCCCGAGCTGGCGCTGGCGTCCGGCTCCGATGGTCTCAAGCTGACCAAGCGTCTACTGGCCCATGCGGCAGATTTCCTCAAGGATAAGGGCGTGCTGGTGGTCGAAGTGGGCAACAGCATGATCCATCTGGAAGCCCAGTTCCCCGAGATCCCCTTTACCTGGGTTGAATTCGAAAACGGCGGCCACGGCGTCTTTGTGATGACCCGTGACGAGCTGGTGCAGTATCAGGATCATTTCGCCATCTACAAGAACTAAGCAGGAGCGCGCATGGCAGGGAACAGTTTTGGTCAACTCTTTCGGGTCACTACCTTTGGCGAGAGCCACGGCCTGGCGCTGGGCGCCGTGGTCGATGGTTGCCCGCCTGGGCTGGAGATCAGCGAAGCGGATCTGCAGGGGGATCTGGATCGGCGCAAGCCGGGCACTTCTCGCTACACCACGCCGCGCCGTGAGCCGGATGAGGTGAAGATCCTCTCCGGGGTGTTCGAGGGCAAGACCACCGGCACCTCCATCGGGTTGCTTATCGAGAATACCGATCAGCGCTCCAAGGATTACTCCGACATCAAGGATCTGTTCCGGCCGGGTCACGCTGACTACACCTACCACCAGAAGTATGGTCAGCGGGACTATCGCGGCGGTGGTCGCTCCTCGGCACGCGAGACCGCGATGCGGGTAGCGGCGGGGGCCATTGCCAAGAAGTATCTGAAACAGGTGCATGGCATCGAGATCACCGGTTTTCTCTCCCAGCTCGGCCCCATCAAGGCTGAGGCGTTTGACGCGGCGCAGATTGAGCAGAATCCCTTCTTCTTCCCCGATGCGGGCAAGCTGGAAGAGCTCGATCAATACATGCGCGACCTGAAAAAAGAGGGCAACAGTATCGGTGCCAAAGTGCAGGTCATTGCCAGCAATGTGCCGGTGGGCCTGGGTGAGCCGGTGTTTGATCGCCTCGACGCCGATATCGCCCACGCCATGATGGGCATCAATGCGGTGAAAGGGGTGGAGATCGGTGACGGTTTCGCGGTAGTGGAGCAAAAAGGCTCCGAGCATCGCGACGAGATGACCCCGGCGGGCTTTGCCAGCAACCACGCGGGCGGCATTCTGGGTGGGATCTCGTCGGGTCAGGATATCGTGGTGAGCATGGCGCTCAAACCGACTTCCAGCATCACTGTGCCGGGAAAGACCATCAATACCGAAGGCGAGGCAATCGAGATGATCACCAAGGGTCGTCACGATCCTTGTGTCGGCATTCGCGCCGTGCCCATCGCCGAAGCCATGCTGGCGCTGGTGTTGATGGATCACCTGCTGCGCCATCGCGCCCAGAACCAGGGGGTGTTGACCCATACCCCGCAGCTGCGCTGATCGCTGTTGCTGCTTATCGACTGATCGCTCCCTGTTTGGGGAACAAGTTCGACAATACCAAAAAGGCGACCTTCGGGTCGCCTTTGCTATTTCAGGTGGCGGCTTATCCCGTCAATGCTTGCGGAGGGTGCGGGTCAACAGATCCGCGGCGCCCGGATCGGCATTGAGGCGACACCTTGGGGGCGAGAACTTGTTGTGGGGTTTGGGCAAGGCATGAATGGCCTCGTTGACTTTGAGGATCTGTTCTTCGCTCACGCTGTTTTTGGCAAACATCAAGCTGACCGGCTGGTGGTGTAGCAACAGTTGGCAGCTGATAAACTCTTCGGCCCCCAGCTGGGCCAGCCGGTAGCGAGCATATTGCCACTCCATGATGATGCCATCGAGGCGGCGAGCCAGCAGCAGATCGATCATCCGCTCATCGGCGTTGTATTCGGTCGCCATTTTAAGCGCCGGGCAGCTATCCATCTGATGCATGGGGCGAGTGCCGCGCAACTTGCCTATCTTGAGCCCTTTCTCGTTGCACAACGCGGGCAGATTATCGAGCTGCGCCCAGCGATCCTGATGGCCGGGAATCGGGTCATTGCTCAGCAGCACATAGGCACTCTGGCGGTAGGGGGTCGAGAAGCGGGCATAGCTCTGGCGCTCCGGCAGAGGGAGGGCAGCCATCGCCACATCCAGCTGATCGTGTTCTACCAGATGCAGTGCCCGCGCCCAGGGAAGCTCGCGAAACTTGGGGGCAAAGCCCGCCTGGGTGAGGATCTGGCGGGTCAGGCTGACATCCAGCCCATCCAGCTCACCCCGGTTGTTGATTTGGCTGAAGGGGGGCCAGTGACTCCAGGCCACGGTCAGGGTCTGACTGGCCTGCAGCATAGGGCTTAGCAGCAGAAGCAGCAGGCCAATCCTTGCCTGCCAGCTGCCGCGGGGACGATATGGCGTGGTCATAGCTAAACCTCGTTATTGTGTTCTTCTATCCCGTGCTTTTGCCCCGCGAGTCATGCCTGCGAGGGCTGATATTGTGTTGCCAGTTAATAGTGTGGTGCGTGTTACATCAATCAACGGGATTATTCGGGGGGCAGGAGGGGGATTTTCTGTTCGTGCTGGGAGGAACATCACATTTTTCTCGTTTATCCCGGGCAACTCCGTTAGACTGCGCCTCTATTCTTTCCCCTTTGCTCTGCTCCCCGGGGAAATCGTTGTTTTCTCAATAGGCCCAGATCTTGTGAGATGGCATCGGCTCAGCAGAGGAGCCCCACCACAAATCCCCGGCGCCCCTATCTCTAGCAGGTAACTATGAGTTTTACTTCCCTCGGTCTGGCCGAACCCTTGTTGCGTGCCGTTGCCGAACAAGGCTACGACACCCCGTCTCCCATTCAGCAGCAAGCGATCCCTGCCGTTCTGGCTGGCCGCGATCTGATGGCGGCGGCCCAAACAGGGACCGGCAAGACCGCAGGCTTTACCCTGCCGATGCTGCAACGTCTGATGGAGAGCAAGCGCAAGGTTTCTCCGAACCGCATTCGTGCGCTGGTGCTGACCCCGACTCGCGAGCTGGCCGCCCAAGTGGGCGAGAGCGTGCGTAACTACGGCAAACACCTGCCGATGCGCAGCCACGTCGTGTTCGGCGGCGTCAGCATCAATCCGCAGATGATGGCGACTCGCCGTGGTCTGGACGTGCTGGTGGCCTGTCCCGGCCGCCTGATGGATCTTTACAACCAGAACGCCGTCAAGTTCGACGAAGTGGAGATCCTGGTACTGGACGAAGCGGACCGCATGCTCGACATGGGCTTTATCCGCGACATCCGCCGCATCCTGGCCCTGATGCCGAAGAAGCGCCAGAACCTGCTCTTCTCCGCCACCTTCGCCGACGAGATCCGCGAACTGGCCACCGGTCTGCTGGATAACCCGGCGGTGATCGAAGTCGCCCCGCGCAACAGCACTGCCGAGCGTATCGAGCAGCTGGTGCATCCGTGCGACAAGGCCAACAAGATCGCGCTGCTGAGCCATCTGGTCACCAGCAACAACTGGCAGCAGGTACTGGTGTTCACCCGTACCAAGCACATGGCCAACCGTGTTGCCGAAACCCTCGACAAGAACGGCGTCAGCGCAGCCGCCATCCACGGCAACAAGAGCCAGGGTGCCCGTACTCGCGCGCTGGCCGGTTTCAAGGATGGTAGCGTCAAGGTGCTGGTGGCAACCGACATCGCCGCCCGTGGTCTGGACATCGACAAGTTGCCGCAAGTGGTCAACTTCGAGTTGCCTAACGTGGCGGAAGATTACGTGCACCGTATCGGTCGTACCGGCCGTGCAGGTGCTGCCGGTCACGCCATCTCGCTGGTGGCTGCCGATGAAGGCAAGCTTATCAAGGCGATCGAGCGTCTGACCAAGCAGAACATCCCGTGCGAGCAGGTGGCCGGTTTTGAAGCCTCCCGCGAGACCCTCGACAACATCGCCCGTGGTATCGGCGCGCCGCTGCGCAAAGAGCCCCGTGATCCGAGCGAGCAGCGCCGTGCGCCGCGTCCGCAAGGTCAAGGCCAGCGTCAAGGTGCCGGTCGTTCCGCCTCCAATGGCAATGCGGGTGGTGCACGTACCGGTAACGGTGGCAAGCCCAAGCCGCAAGGTGGTCAACGTCCGGCTGATGGCGCTGGCAAACCGGCTCAGGCCCGTCGCCCCCGTCGCTCTACCCACAACCAGTAAGCGGCTCGGGAGTTTGACTCCCCAGCTATGCGGTTGACTGAAAAGCCCTGCCAATCTGGCAGGGCTTTTTGTTTTTTCAGCCATGTAATCGGCACTGTGTGGTGCTGCGAGAACAGCGCTAGATGGCGGAGAGGTACTGCTTTTGCATTGCCAGCCAGCGGCCGTTATTGATAAACGCCAGCTGTACCTTGAGCAGGGCCGCAATTTCCGCCCGGTGCTTTTTATCGAGGTAGAGAAAGACCTGCTCTTTGGTGATCTTCTGCCAGGGGGACGCCAGTGCGGGTTGAGAGGCGGGGCGCATCTTGATGAGCCAGTCCACTTTGCCTCGATGCAGTTGGGCAAGCCCCTGCTTCTCATCGTTCAACCAGATGACCTGATAGTTGCCGAGGAAGCGTTCGCACCACTGGATGCCGCGCAGGCAGCCAATCACGGTACCCTCGGCAGGGGGCCAGCTCGGGTTATCCCGTGGCTGACCATAAATCGCCGCCTCCGAGATGGGGGCACCGATCTGCAGCAAGTGGGGATAGGTCTGATCAAAGCCCTTGATCCTGGCCATATCGCCATCGACGGCATGGTCTGCCTCAATCAACTTTTCGCAGCGGGCATAAGTGCAGGGGATCAACTGAAAGTCGATGCCGGCTCGGCCAAACCAGTCATGAATAAAAGGGCGCAATATCGCAGTGTGTTCGACCGCTGCCGCCAGCTTTAGCGGGGTTGCGTGGGCAACGGGAGTCAGCCCGACAAGCAGTAACCAGCCAATCCACTTCATATCGCACTCCTGAATCGGGCTTGTTCAAGCAGAACTGTTGCGACTATCTGTGCAGTAAAGAATAGCCGATGTGGATGGCTGCCAGACCGCTTCGCCAGCTATTCGTGACGGCCGGGTCAGGGGAGCAGCGCAGTGATCAGGATATGGACGGTGCTCACCAGGATCACAGTGAAGGTCAGCCCCATTCCCGCCACACGATAACGGAAGTTCTCCGGCGTGCGGCTCATGCCAAAGGCGTGGCAGAGGCGACCAAGCAGCAAGGCACTCCCCAGCAAATGAACCAGCCAGGGGGCATGGCTGCCGGTTTCGACGAAATAGATGAGCAGCAGGGCGAGGGGGACATACTCGGCAAAGTTGGCGTGTACCCGCATGGCCCGCAACATGGCGGGGTCATCCCCATGCCCCAGCGCCACCTTGCGGCTATGGCGGGTGCGAATGGTACGAATGCTCAGCAACACAAACAGCAGCGCGAGCAGGGCCGCGTAAACAGGCAGTATGGTCATGGTATCTGGATCCTTGTGTGATGATATCGAGTGGCTGGTGTTCAGAGACGTGATATTGCTCGGCATCTCAATGGCTTGCCTTGAGGGTAGCAGCAAACTGCCTTAGCACGACCGTCATCTATTCACTTGCCATCGGCCAAGCGCAGGCGCAAAAAAACAGCCCTGCCGAGGTGGCAGGGCTGTTTATTGATCATATTGATGGTGGGCAGAGCAGGGCCCCGTCATTACCCCTCATAAGGGAGGGAGGAGTGGTGCAGCACGATGCGCACCTTGCCATCATCCCCCTTCTTGAAACCCCAGGTCTTGTCGACTGTAGTTTCCTTGTTGTCGCGATCTACCAGATGTACCTTGCCCATGGTCAGCGCCATGTCGCCGTTGATATAGACGGCGGCATTGTCATAGCGATAGCTCTGCCAGTTTTTCAGGGCGAACCCTTTGTCGGTGGGGTAGGCGCTGTTGTTGCCGACAAAGTAGGCCAGCGCCCCCTCGCGGTTGGTGCGAAAGGTCTGCTCGCCACCGGCGAGGGTGGGTTTGAACAGCACCGGCCCCTGCTGGTAGCCATAAGCGCTGTCGAGCACCGACTCGGCAGTCGCCTTGGCGCGCTCAATCCCACCGGCGCGATAGTCATCGCTGATCTTGATAAGCGCCGCGCCCCAACCATCCTGCGCGGCCTTGATCTCCGCCTCGGTAATATTGTTGTTGGCGATTTCGGCGGCGCTAAGTGCGCCGCTGGCGGCAAGCAGGACGAGGGCAAGGGTGCTCTTCTTGAGGTGCAACATCATTGTTTTCAAACTCCTGAACGCGATAAACGAGCGGGCAGTGTAGCGAAGGGGCATGAACGGTTTTTGAACTGATTATTCAGGATTGGGTAGTAAAAAGGTCGGTATATAGCTGAAGGTTTGGGGGATGGTTAGATGGCGTGTGTTGTTTGTTCGACAGATGGGGGGCGAGAGAGTTACATGGATGAGTGCATCTAGAGGTGGTTATAAGTTGTATCTGCATCAGCGAACTAAATATTATTCTTTCATTTCGTTAGTATCATAAAACTGATCTCCATCAAAAAACAGGTTTAAATCAGAGCTGTAGATAACTTTATGCTCACTAAATTGGTTTGCGTTTGATACCCTGTATGTACACACGACTCCTATCCAGAGTCATGAAAAACAAGTGAGTTGTATCGGATGGTTGTATCAATATTAATATAACTTAATATTGCTTACATGAGGCGATTCTATGTGGTTGCTTTTATCCTGATATTAATGGAGGTCAGTTTTTCATGGTGAGATAAGTAGGTGGGATTTTATTTAAATGGGATGGGTAAATATGCTTTTTTTGGCCATCTATTTTGGTCTGAATAAATAAGAGGCACTATGAAATTTGCAATTGTAGACCATGTTAAAAAAGAGGCATTTAAAGGTGGGTTAGGTATATGCATCTGTTGTGGAAGTGAAACAATTGCAAAATGTGGTCGTTTCAAAGTGCATCATTGGGCTCATAAATCAAAAGTAAACTGTGACCCTTGGTGGGAAAATGAGGGAGAATGGCATCGAAAATGGAAAAGTTATTTTCCAGTAGAGTCACAGGAAATAGTATTCAGCCAACCGATCACTAATGAGAAACATATCGCAGATGTGTTTACTAATGGTGTGGTTATTGAAATGCAGAGCTATTCGATAAAAGACGAGGAAGCTCGTTTAAGAGAGACGTTTTATAATAAAATGATTTGGATAGTAGATGGTTGCAAAAATGATTTCGATAGAATAAATTTTGGTTTAAGTGTTGGTGCAGCTCATACAGAAGATACTTCTCTACGTATGTTGAGATGGCATGGTCGCAGTAAGATATTTGCTAAGTGGTCTCAAGCTACGAAACCAGTTTATTTTGATTTTGGAACGGATTTAGTTTGGCTGCTATTACAATTTGATCCAGAGAGTAAAAAAGGTATGGTCAAAGCGATATCGAAGGAGCAGCTAGTAAATCAACTTGGTGGGAGATATTACTAGCGATTATTTTTAGGTATCTTAACCCTTTGAAGATTAACATGCACTTTTTAACGATCTCACCAACACAAAGCCCCGCCAATCAGATTGGCGGGGCTTTGTTGTTTGGGAATTACCTATCGGCGAGGGCTATAGCGCGGGCAGCAGCCCCATACTGACGCTGACCTGTACGCCGACAATCAGTAAGCCCATGGCGGCGGCCACTCCAAGCGCCACTACGCCACCTGGGGCGCGGTAGTGGTGGGCAGGTGCCTGTTTGCGGCTCTGCCATACCAGCGCCACCGGCAGCAGTACCGCCAGGATCGCCAGCGCAATGGCTGCGTAGCCGAGGGCCATGATAAAGCCCTGCGGGAAGTAGAGGGCAAACAGCAATGGCGGCACGAAGGTGATGAGGCCGGTCTGGGTGCGGCCCTGCCAGTTGTCCTTGCGGCGGGTCACCTTGGCCATAAAGTCGAACAGCCCCAGCGTCACCCCGAGGAAGGAGGTGGCGAGCGCCAGATCGGCAAACAGGTGCATCGCCTGATTAAACGCGGGCCAGCTCACCAGCTTGCCGACGTTGGCCAGCAGGCTGTCCAGCGCGCCGCCGGTTTGCAGCAGGGCTTGCTGGCCGAGCAGACCGAGGATCGCCACCTGCCACAGCACGTAGAGGATCAGCGGCAGGGCTGAGCCCCAGACAAAGACCCGACGCAACTGCTTGGGGCAGTCACCGAGGTAAAGCATCACACTCGGAATGGAGCCGTGAAAGCCGAACGAGGTGAAGATGACCGGCAGGCCCGCCAGCAACAGGCCCTGACCCAGCGGCATCGAGAGCAGATGCTGCCCTTCGGTGCGGGGCAGCAGCAACGCCAGCACCACCACCATGATCACCAGTTTGACGGTGAACATCAGCCGGTTGAGGTAATCCACCGAGCGGGTACCGACACAGACCATGCCGCCAAACAGCAGAGTAAAGGCCCAGGCGGCCTGCTCCTGGCTGAGGGGCATGCCCGCATCGGCCAGCGCCTGTGCCAGCAGGCTGCTGCCGCCGCTGATGTAGGCGGAGGCCAGCGAGTAGAACAGCATCAGGATACAGAAGGAGGCGATGCGCTTGCCCCAGGGGCCGAGCAGATGATCCGCCAGCTGGTGCAGGTACCACTTGCCGGTGTTCAGGCTTGCCTCTACTTGCAGCATGGCGGTGAAGGCCATCAGAGCCCAGAGGCCGACCATCAACATCAGGGTGGCGGGGCCGCCGAGGGAGGAGGAGGCCAGCGGCAGGGCCAGCATGCCGGCGCCTATAGTGGTGCCGGCAATCAACAGGGTACAACCCAGGGTTTTGGTATTCATGTTATCCATCCGAACGTAGCGGTGTCAGTGCAAACAGGCGATGTCAGCATTGACGTCAACAAGAGGGGGCCAATTGGCGTTATCAGAAGGTGCCTCCGGTGATAGGGCCGGAGGCTAGCAATATCGGAACGGGAACATCTGTACCTAAAACCTGTCAGTTGTAAAAGATGGTTGCCACGTTAGCGGATCAAAATAGCGGAAACAACCCCTTTTATACGGATTTTGTACTGGCTTGTGGCAACAAGTGGAAATAAATGATGACAGTGGTAGCTAATTGCAGAAAAAAGCGCCGAAAAAATGACTGGCAGTGGCTCATTGATACAGGTCAGCGAAGTGGTTGCAGCACGGATGGGGGAGTGCCTTGTCGTGGCGTTGGCGTTTATTTGCGGGGTGAAAGGAGTGTGGAGGCCGGTTGTTTAGTTGGTCAGGTGGTAGAGAAAGCCAAGCGGGCGGGTAGGGTTGTGGGGGAAAACAATAAGGCTGCCAATCCTGGCAGCCTTATTGTCATCTGTTCGTTTTACCAACCCATTGACAGCAAATCGGGTCTGCTTCGAGCAGGTTAGCGGCGGCGCTTGAGGGTGCGGCTCACATAGTGCAGCCCGGTCTGGTATTCGCCGTTCACCGCCTTGAGCGCCAGATCCAGCGCCTGGCTCGCCAGCGCGTCGTGCTGCTGGGGCAGGGAGTTGATGCCAAAGGGGAGGAAGTCAAGCAGGCGATCGTCCCCGAAGGTGGCCATGGCGAGCTGGCTCATATCGATCTCTTGTTCCAACAGGTAGTCGAGTACCCCTTCCATCAGGATATAGGAAGTAGTGATCAGCGCTTCGGGCAGCTGACCCAGCTGCTGGTGCAGATCCTTGATCAGGCGATACCCCTCAAGGCGGGAGAAGTGATCCCCCTCACACAGATGGCGAGCCGCGCTGTGACTGGCGACCGCCTGCTCGAAACCGGCTTGGCGCTCCTGACTGATCGTGAGCGCCGGCAGCGCGGTGATCAATGCGATATGGCGTAAGTTCGGGGTGAGCAGGGAGCTGGTGAGATCAAAGCTCGCTTTCTCGTTTTCACTGGCGACGGTGACGAACTTGTCGGCGGCCATCGCCCGGTCGATGGCGAGGATTTGGCTGCCTTGCGCCTGCAATTTGCCGTAGAAGGGGTCGTCTGGCGGCAGGCAACTGGCGACCAGCAGGGCGTCCACATGGCGGCTCACCAGCATCTGGGCCAGCTCTTTTTCGGTGGCGGGCTCATCTTCCGAGCAGACGATCAGCAGCTGATATCCCTGCGCCCGGGCCCCCTGTTCCAGCCGTTTGGCCAGCTTGGCGTAACTGGCGTTCTCAAGGTCGGGCAGGATAAAGCCCAGAGTCTTGGTCTGGCCGCCGCGCAGGGAGGCGGCGCGGCTGTCCGGCTGATAGTTATGGGCGGTGACCACGGCCATCACCTTGTCGCGGGTAGCCTGACTGATGCGGTATTGGTCGGCCTTGCCATTGATCACATAGCTTGCCGTGGTGCGCGAGACACCGGCGAGGGCGGCGATTTCATCCAGTTTCATCATATTGGCTCTGTTTGAGTTGCAAGGCCCACGGTCACTGCCGGGTGAGGGCACCGAAAAGTGTGCGCGGGATCATATCATTGAAAAGCACTCTTTGTGGGTACTTGATCAATTCGCTGAAACGATTCAGTCTGAGTGTAAGTGAAACGATTCAGCCTGTCAGCAACGAAGAGACCCAGTGGCCTGAAAATCGGGCCCCGATCACAGTGAACCGTGTTCGGGTCTATTGTCAGCTGGCGAGTTATCCGAATGTTCAATTGTGACGTACCGGCGCGGCCGGAACCTGATGGAGAGTCTCTATGTTGAAGTTGGCGCGAGAGCAGATCTTGCTGGGACAGTCGGTGGCAACCAAGTCGGACGCCATTGCCCTGCTGGCAGGCAAACTGACCGAAGCCGGTCTGGTGGAAGCGGGCTATGTGGATGGGATGCTGGCCCGTGAAGCGCAGCATGCCACCTATCTTGGCAGCGGCATCGCCATTCCACACGGCACCACCGATACCCGTCATTTGGTGAAGAGCACCGGCGTCATGGTGGCCCAGTTCCCCAATGGTATCGAGTGGGATGAGGGGCAGATCGCCTATGTCGCCATCGGCATCGCCGCCAAGTCCGACGAGCATCTGGGCATTTTGCGCCAGCTCACCCATGTGCTGGGTGATGAGCAGGCGGCAGCCCAGCTCAAAGAGGCCACCGATGCCGACACCATCATCAACATCCTGACTGGCGCCACTGCCGCGAAAGAGGTGCAATACCTGAGCCTGGCTGACTTCCCGGCCGATGATCGCGACCAACTGCTGCTGGGAGCAGCCGCCCGCGCCAAATCGGCGGGCTGGGGCGATGCCGCCATGGTGAGCGCGCTGCTGGCAAGCGATCCCGCCTATCTGGGCGAGGGTGTCTGGCTCGCTCGAGCACAAGCGGCCCAGACCGGCTGGGTGTTGGCCACCCCGAGCAGCGCACTTATGGTAGGGGAACAAACGGTCAGCGCCATGCTGCTGCTCTGTGCCGCAGATAGCGGCCATCTGCCGCAGCTGGAGAATCTGGCCAAACTGGCGGCTGCCGGTCAGCTGGCGACGCTGGCGGGCGGCGAGGGGCTGGCCATGCTGCAAGCTGGGCCGGCGAGCGGTCTTTCCGAAACCTTCACCATCATCAATCCCCACGGCTTGCACGCTCGTCCCGGCGCCATGCTGGTCAAGGTGGCCAAAGAGTTTGAATCCGACATCCGGGTTGCCAATCTGGATGGCAGCGGCGAGGCAGTCTCCGCCAAGAGCCTGATGAAGGTGATCGGCCTTGGCGTCAAGTGCGGGCATCGTCTGGCATTTCGCGCCGAAGGGGCAGATGCCGAAGCGGCTCTCAAGGGGATCGGTGAGGCGATCGCCGCTGGTCTCGGCGAGGGGGCGCATTGATGAAGATTGTTACCATCACCCTCAACCCCGCCCTTGATCTCACTACTCGCCTTGAGGCGATGAGCCTGGGCGAGGTCAATCTGGTGAGCGAGGCCAACCTGCGTGCCGCAGGCAAGGGGATCAACGTCGCCATGGTGCTCAAGGACTTGGGCCGCGAGGTGGGCGTCACCGGCTGGCTGGGCGCAGACAATGAGCAGAGCTTTGTCTCCCTGTTTGCAGAACGTGCGCTGGATGATCACTTTGTCCGTGTCGCGGGCAGCACCCGCATAAACGTCAAGATTTCCGAGCAGTCCGGTCGAGTCACCGATCTCAACTTGCCGGGGCTCACCATCCAGCAAGGGGAAGTGAGCGCGCTGGAGCAGGCCATCGACCAATTGGCTGCGCATGCTGAGTGGTTCGTGCTGGCGGGCAGCCTGCCCAAAGGGGTGGCCCTGGATTACTGCGCTCATCTGATCCGCCTGCTCAAGGCCAAAGGCAAGCAGGTGATCTTCGATTGCAGCGGCGCGGCGTTAAGCGAAGGGATCAAGGCGGCGCCGACCCTGGTCAAACCCAATCTGGAGGAGCTGAGCCAGTGGGCGGGTCGACCCATCAAGACCCTGAGCGAGCAGGCCGAGTGTGCCCGCGCGCTGCAGGCAAGCGGGATCCCCAACGTGGTGATCTCCAACGGCGCCGATGGCCTCATCTGGTTTGCCCCGGATGCCGTCTGGCAGGCCATTCCGCCGCGGATGCAGGTGGTCAGCACTGTGGGTGCCGGCGACTCCCTGGTGGCCGGTCTCGCCCATGGTCTGAGCCTTGGCTGGGCACCGGAGCAGACCCTGCGGCTGGCCACTGCCGTCTCGGCCTTGGCGGTCAGTCAGGTTGCGGTCGGCTTTGACGATATCAGTGTGCTTAACCCCTTACTTGAACAGGTGCGCGTAGAGCGTCTGGATGCGCTGGCACAAGTTCAATGCCATACCCCCTCAATGGAAAACTCAGGAGATGCCCAATGAAAGCAATCTTGGTTACGGCTTGCCCGGCGGGCATTGCCACCAGCTTTCTCGCTGCAAAACGGATAGAACAGCAGGCCAAACTGGCTGGCTGGGAACTCACCCTCGACGTCGGCTCCAGCGTGCAGCCCCGCCAAGTACCGAGCAAGGAGCAGATTGCCGCCGCCGATCTGGTGGTGGTTGTCGCCAGTGCCCCGGTGGATCTCGCCGCCTATGATGGCAAGCGAGTCTATCAGGGCAGCATGGATCTCGCCCTGCAGGATCCGGCTGCCTTGCTGGAAGCCGCAACCAGCGGTGCCAGCGTCTATCGTCATCAAGCCGCGCCCGCTGCCGCCAAACCGGCCGCCGCTGGCAAGCGCATTGTGGCGGTGACCGCCTGTCCGACCGGTGTGGCCCACACCTTTATGTCGGCAGAAGCGCTGGAGACCATGGCCAAACAGCTGGGTTATCAGATCCGCGTCGAGACTCAAGGCTCGGTCGGTGCCCAGAATGCCCTGACTGCCGAGGAGATTGCATCTGCCGATCTGGTGTTCCTCGCCACCGATATCGAAGTGGACATGGCCCGTTTCGATGGCAAGCAGGTTTATCGCACCAGCACGGGTGCGGCATTGAAGAAAACCCGCGCCGAGCTGGACAAGGCTTGGAGTGAGGCGAAAACCTATCGCCACAGCGGTGCCAGCCAGCCCAAGAAAGAGGAAAAAGCAGGCCCCTACAAGCACCTGTTGACCGGCGTCTCCTTCATGCTGCCCATGGTGGTGGCGGGCGGCCTTATCATCGCGCTCTCGTTTGTGTTCGGTATCGAAGCGTTCAAGGTGGAAGGCACTCTGGCTGCGGCCCTGATGAAGATCGGTGGTGGCTCCGCCTTCGCCCTGATGATCCCGGTGCTGGCCGGTTACATTGCCTACTCCATCGCTGACCGTCCGGGTCTCGCTCCCGGCATGATCGGCGGTATGCTGGCAAGCTCGTTGGGCGCCGGTTTCCTCGGCGGCATCGTGGCCGGTTTCCTGGCCGGTTACAGCGCCAAGTACCTGAGCGACAAGGTGCGCCTGCCGGTGACCCTGGAAGCGCTCAAGCCGATCCTTATCATTCCGCTCTTTGCCAGCCTCTTTACCGGTCTGGTGATGATCTATGTGGTGGGTGGCCCGGTGGCCGGCATCATGAATGCCATGACAGAGTTCCTCAACAACATGGGCTCTGCCAACGCCGTGCTGCTGGGTGTCATCATCGGTGCCATGATGTGCTTTGACATGGGTGGCCCGGTCAACAAGGCGGCCTACGCCTTCGGTGTCGGCCTGCTGGCCTCCAAAACCTATGCCCCGATGGCTGCGGTGATGGCCGCCGGTATGGTGCCGGCGCTGGGCATGGGGATTGCCACCTTCCTGGCCCGCACCAAGTTCATCAAGGCGGAGCAGGAAGCGGGCAAGGCATCCTTCGTGCTGGGTCTGTGCTTTATCTCCGAGGGGGCCATTCCGTTTGCCGCCAAGGATCCGATGCGCGTTATCCCGGCCTGCATGGTCGGCGGCGCCCTGACCGGTGCGCTCTCCATGCTGTTCGGCTGCGAGCTGATGGCACCCCACGGCGGCCTGTTCGTGCTGTTCATTCCGCACGCCATCAGCAACGTCATGATGTATATCGTTGCCATTGCCGCAGGCTCGTTGCTGACCGGTGTCTCCTACGCCATGCTCAAGCGCGGTGAAGAGCAGGCCAAGCTGGCCACGGCATAAGCCTTGCCACCCGACAACACGTCATAACCCAAAGCGGCCTGCGGGCCGCTTTTTATTTTGCTGGGGAATTGATGATCTATGAGGAGGATTACTGGTAGGCAGATGTCAAAAATCCCAGCTCGGTTGTTCTGGCTGCTCGGATTGGGTTTCCTCCTGTGCCTTGCGGCGGGCAGCCTCGACCCGGCGTTTGCGATCCCGGCACAGGCGCATCACCTCTTGTTGCTGGGCAGGGGTCATGGTGAGCCAGTTGAAACGCTCTTCGCGATTGCGCAGGCACCCCTTGCAGTAGCCTTTGTTGTTCACTTCGCAGACCCCGATGCAGGGGCTCTGCAGCGGGAATATTTCGAGCTGTTCCATCCATCACCTCGCACATCCTGTCACCTTGTTATAACCCAGCGGATCCCCTTTGGAGAAATCCTGCTTCAAGTGATTGATGTCGTTTGCTTTCCCCCTGCAAATTTGGCATCTTCCCCGCCGAGCATGGCTCTTGGCGTTATATGAGGACATATGAACAAACACGCGTACTGGCTGACCGCCGCAGTGCTGGGACTGGCCGGTTGTGCGGGCAACTCTGACAAAGCAGAAGTGCCCAAAAAACAGACCGACAACAGATGTTTTCTTAACTGCGAGGTGCCGGAAAATCTGGGCAAGCAGTATCTGGACGGGACCTTGTCAGAGGATCTGGTGAGGGTAGATCGGGTCAATAGCCGTGCGCGTGCCGACTACAGCAAGTTTGGCCCGCAAAGCCGACTGGTATTGGAACGCTCCGGCAAGATGACCCGCCGTTATGGCGAGCTCTATCACCAGCTCTCCCGCTGGGTGGCGGGCGGCGGCAATCCTGCCGACATCACCCGTTACGGTATCAGCCTGGCTCAGCTGGGCGGCGCCGATCGCATGGGTAACGTGCTCTTTACAGGTTACTACTCGCCGGTGCTGGAGGTGCGCCACCGCCCGGATGCCAAGTACAAATACCCCATCTATGCCATGCCCAAATGTGGCGGTCGCTGTCCGACCCGGGCCGAGATCCATCAGGGGGCCTTGGCCAACCGCGGGCTGGAGCTGGGTTACAGCAAATCCCTCATCGACAACTTCCTGATGGATGTGCAGGGCTCTGGCTTTGTCCACTACGGGGATGACGATCGGCTGCAATATCTGGGCTACAGCGGCAAGAACGGCCACGGTTACGTGAGTATTGGTCGGGTACTGATCGACCGCGGTGAAGTGCCCAAAGAGCAGATGTCGATGAAGGCCATCAAGGAGTGGGCCAACCGACAGCCGGAGGAGAGCGTCAAGGAGCTGGTGGAGCAGAACCCCTCCTATGTCTTCTTCGAGCGCCGCCCGACCAATGATGTGATCGGCGCGGCCGGTATCCCGCTGCTGCCGCTGGCGGCCGTTGCTGCCGACAAGACCCTGTTGCCGATGGGTACCCCTATCCTCGCCGAAGTCCCCTTGCTCGATAAAGAGGGCAACTGGACCGGCAAGCACCAGCTGCGGCTGTTGATTGCGCTGGATGTGGGCGGGGCGGTGAAGAAGGGCCACCTCGACCTCTACCATGGCATGGGCGAGAAGGCTGGTGTCGCGGCCGGTCACTACAAGCACTTCGGCCGGGTCTGGAAGCTGGGTCTGCACCACGGGCCGACTGCCGCCCCCTGGTTGTAATCCTCTGAGGCTTTGGGCGTCTGTAATCGGGCGCCCGAGCAAACCCGAGCAAAGATGAAGAGACAAAAAAAGCCGCCGGATTGCTCCGGCGGCTTTCTATTTTGTGCGAGTTGCCAGTCTGTGGCTGCGTCAGCTCTTCTGGATATCCAGCCGGATGGCGCCGACCGGTTTGCAGCAGCAGGGGAGGCACTCCCCCTGGGCGACGAATGCCAAGGGCACCGCAGGATAGTGCACCTTGCCAGCCATCAGCGGAGTGCGGCAGGCGCCGCAATAGCCGCTGCGACACTGAAATTCCACATGATGACCATGGCGCTCCAGGGTCTCCAACACGCTTTCGCCGGGATGGGCGTGCAGCACGGCACCATCCCGGGTATGTACCCGTGGTGCCACGACCGCCTGCTGTTCAGCAGCTGCGTGCGGGGCAGGGGTCAGCGTGTTGGTGGCATCACTCACAGCTCGAAATCACCCAGGTCATCGGCATTGACTTCGCTGTCGATCTGACCGACCAGATAGGAGCTGACCTCCACCTCTTGCGGGGCGACCTGCACGTTGTCGGATGACAGCCAGGTGTTGATCCAGGGGATCGGGTTTTGCTTGGTGCCGGCAAAGGCTGGCTGCAGGCCGACCGCACTCATGCGCAGGTTGGTGATGTACTCCACGTACTGGCAGAGGATGTCCTTGTTCAAGCCGATCATGGAGCCGTCCTGGAACAGGTACTCGGCCCACTCTTTCTCCTGAATGGCCGCTTCCTTGAAGATCTCGAAGCATGCCTGTTCGCACTCGGCGGCGATCTCGGCCATCTCCGGGTCATCCTGGCCGGTGCGCATCAGGTTCAGCATGTGCTGGGTGCCGGTGAGGTGCAGCGCTTCGTCGCGGGCGATCATCTTGATGATCTTGGCGTTGCCTTCCATCAGTTCACGCTCGGCGAAGGCAAAGGAGCAGGCGAAGCTGACGTAAAAGCGAATTGCTTCCAGCGCGTTGACGCTCATCAGGCAGAGATAGAGCTTCTTCTTGAGCTCGCGCAAGGTGATGGTCACTTCGCGGCCCGCGACGGTGTGGGTCCCTTCACCGTGCAGGTTGTAGAGGGCGGTCGCTTCGATCAGGTCGTCGTAGAAGTGGCTGATGGAGCCGGCGCGCTTCAAGATCTGCTCGTTGGTCACGATGTCGTCGAACACCTGGGCGGGGGTGTTGACGATATTGCGGATGATATGGGTGTAGGAGCGAGAGTGGATGGTCTCCGAGAAGGCCCAGGTCTCAATCCAGGTTTCCAGCTCCGGAATGGAGACCAGCGGCAGCAGCGCCACGTTGGGGCTGCGGCCCTGAATGGAGTCCAGCAGGGTCTGGTACTTCAGGTTAGAGATGAAGATGTGCTGCTCGTGGGGCGGCAGGGCCTGATAGTCGATGCGATCACGGGAGACATCCACCTCTTCCGGGCGCCAGAAGAAGGAGAGCTGCTTCTCGATCAGCCGCTCGAACACTTCGTGCTTTTGTTGATCATAACGGGCTACGTTGACCGATTGGCCAAAAAACATCGGCTCTTTGAGCTGGTCGTTTTGGGTTTGGCAGAAAGTTGAATAGGCCATGGTTACCAGAATATGTGAATAGAGAAAACAGGAGAGCGGGAGCTTCATGCTCCCGCCCGGTTATCAGTTCTTGCCGTGACTTAGATTTTGCAAGCCCCGCCAGCGCAACCGTCATCTTGCAGGTCGGTCTGGGCATCGTCTGCACCATCACGGGTGTTGTGATAGTACAGGGTCTTGAGGCCGTATTTGTAGGCGGTCAGCAAGTCCTTGAGCAGCTGTTTCATCGGGACCTTGTTGCCTTCGAAACGGGCAGGGTCGTAGTTGGTGTTGGCGGAGATCGCCTGATCCACAAACTTCTGCATGATACCGACCAGCTGCAGGTAGCCGTCAACGCTCGGTTGCTTCCAGAGCAATTCGTATTGATCTTTCAGGCGATCATACTCGGGCACCACCTGTTTGAGAATGCCGTCTTTGGAGGCCTTGACCGACACCAGACCGCGCGGCGGCTCGATACCGTTGGTGGCGTTGGAGATCTGGCTGGAAGTCTCGCTCGGCATCAGGGCGGTCAGGGTGGAGTTGCGCAAGCCAACGGACTTGATCTCTTCACGCAGACTTTCCCAATCCAGATGCAGCGGCTCGTTACACAGCGCATCCAGATCTTTTTTGTAGGTGTCGATGGGCAGGATGCCCTGAGCATAGGTGGTCTCGCCAAACAGCGGGCAGGGGCCGAACTCGCGGGCCAGCTGCACGGAGGCTTTCAGCAGGTAGTACTGAATGGCCTCGAAGGTACGGTGAGTCAGGGCCAGACCGGAGCCGTCGGAGTAACGGGCACCGTTTTTGGCCAGGTAGTAGGCGTAGTTGATGACGCCGATACCCAGGGTACGACGACCCATGCTGCCCTTCTTGGCGGCGGCAATCGGGTAGTCCTGATAGTCGAGCAGGGCGTCGAGGGCACGCACGGCCAGATCGGCCATCTCTTCCAGATCTTCCAGTTTCTCGATGGCACCGAGGTTGAAGGCGGAGAGGGTGCACAGGGCGATTTCGCCACTCTCATCGTCGATGTTGTTGAGCGGCTTGGTCGGCAGCGCAATCTCGAGGCAGAGGTTGGACTGGCGCACCGGCGCCACGCTCGGGTCGAACGGGCTGTGGGTGTTGCAGTGATCCACGTTCTGGATGTAGATGCGACCGGTACCGGCACGCTCCTGCATCATCAGGGAGAAGAGGTCTACCGCTTTCAGGGTCTTCTTGCGAATGGCCGGATCCTGCTCGTACTTGACGTAGAGCTCTTCAAACTTGTCCTGATCGGCGAAGAAGGCGTCGTACAGACCCGGCGCATCGGACGGGGAGAACAGTGTGATGTCACCGCCCTTGATGAGGCGCTGGTACATCAGCTTGTTGATCTGCACGCCGTAGTCCATGTGACGAACACGGTTCTCTTCCACGCCGCGGTTGTTCTTCAGCACCAGCAGGCTTTCCACTTCGGTGTGCCACAGCGGGTAGAACAGGGTGGCCGCACCGCCGCGCACGCCGCCCTGGGAGCAGCACTTCACGGCAGTCTGGAAGTATTTGTAGAAGGGGATGCAACCGGTGTGGAACGCTTCGCCGCCACGGATGGGGCTGCCCAGACCGCGGATGCGACCGGCGTTGATGCCGATACCGGCGCGCTGAGAAACGTAACGCACGATGGAGCTGGCGGTGGCGTTGATGGAGTCCAGGCTGTCGTCGCACTCGATCAGTACGCAGGAGCTGAACTGACGGGTCGGGGTGCGCACGCCGCTCATGATCGGGGTCGGCAGGGAGATCTTGAAGGTCGAGACCGCATCATAGAAGCGCTTGATGTAGTCCAGACGGGTATCTTTCGGATACTTGGAGAAGAGGCAGGCCGCAACCAGCATATAGAGGAACTGCGGGCTCTCGTAGATCTCGCCGGTGACGCGGTTCTGGACCAGATATTTGCCTTCCAGCTGTTTGACTGCCGCGTAGGAGAAATCCATGTCGCGCCAGTGATCCAGATGGGTGTTCAGCTCTTCGAATTCGGCCTGGGTGTAGTCTTCCAGCAGGTGCTTGTCGTACTTGCCCATGTCCACCAGACGAGCCACGTGCTGGTAGAGGTGGGGCGGTTCGAACTGGCCGTAGGCCTTCTTGCGCAGGTGGAAGATGGCCAGACGGGCTGCCATGTACTGGTAGTCCGGGGTCTGCTCGGAGATGAGGTCAGCCGTTGCCTTGATGATGGTTTCGTGAATGTCGGCGGTACGGATACCGTCATAGAACTGGATGTGGGATTTGAGCTCTACCTGGGAGACCGACACGTTGTCGAGCCCTTCGGCGGCCCAGTCCAGCACGCGGTGAATTTTATCCAGATCGATGGGTTCTTTGTGTCCGTTACGCTTCGTCACAAACAAGTTCATTGGCTGATGACCTTCAGTTGATTCCCGAAAAACCATCGCACAATGGCGCTACCCTTGCCCCGGCGATATGCGGGAGTTGGGTAGAGATTGTGCGATGAATCACAAGATGTAGTGTTATTTTAAGTTCGAGCTACAAGATAGTGAGGTCAGCCCGCCATTGCAATGTGTGGATAAGTGACGAGCTGTGGATAAATTGTGAGTCTTGCCCCATCAGTTAGTGACTGCTCACAGTGAGCGGGTTTTCATTCGTCCGCTCCGCTAAATGCAAGTCTCCCGATCGAAGATGGAAAATTTAAATAACTTTTTTTGCTTGCGAAACGGGGGGCTTTTTACTAGCAAACGGCGGCTGATTATCCCTTATGCAACAAGGGTCAAAAGCTGTCCAGTTGTCGCAGCCGCGGGCTCAGCGTGGCAAGGGCTTTGCATCAGATGACGGTGGTTTGTAGCCGCTTTGTGACGGCTGTGAGCTTGTCAAATGGGTATCCAACAGGCAGAAAGCCGCCTTTATTATCCATGAATAGACGAGTGATGGTGGCGCAGGAAGCAGGAGCGTAAAGGAAAAGATGCAAGGGGCGGAGAGTCTCTTCGCCCCGTTATCGCATGTCAGCCGGTAAGGCTGCGCGTTACGCTTTGGCCGTCAACTCATAGCGCAGCCAGTGGTGCAGAGCCTGCACGGTATCAAAGTGCAGATCGGCGCCCCACTGGGCGGGATCTTCCTCATCATTGAGATAGCCCCAGCCAGCGACCGCGGTGCGCATGCCAGCATTGCGGCCCGCTTCGATATCCCGCACATGATCACCCACATAGAGGCAGTGAGCCGCCTCGACCCCCAGCTTCTCACAAGCAAAGAACATGGGGGCGGGGTCGGGCTTGCGTACCGGCAGGGTGTCGGCGCTGACGGTGACGCCGCAGCTGGCAAGCTGTGGCAGGGCCGCCAGCAGCGGCTCGGTGAGAAAGCCCGGCTTGTTGGTGACTATGCCCCAGGGGAGCTGTTTCTCGTCGAGCCACTCGATAAGATCCACCATTCCCTCATAGGGACGGGTCCCGACACAGAGGTTGGCCGCGTAGTAGTCGAGCAGGGCATTGCGCAGGCGGGTGGCCCCCAGCTCTTCAAGCAGTTCGTCGCCAAGACCCGCTTTCAGCAGCCCGAGCGCTCCGTGGGAAGTGGTCTGACGAATGATGTCGTCAGAGAGCGGCGCAAAGCCTTCGCTGATCAGCACGTGGTTGACGGCGGCACCCAGATCCGGGGCTGTGTCGAGCAGGGTGCCATCCAGATCGAACAGCACACCGCGCAGGGGAAGAGGGCGAGAGGCGCTCATCAGCCGTGCTCCGGGCGGACAAACTCCACCATATAGTTGACGTCGACATTTTTGCCGAGCTTGAACTGGTTGGTGAGGGGGGTGTAGTGGACGCCGCTCATGTCCCGCACCAGCAGGCCAGCTGCTTCCCCCATGCGACACAGTTCGGCCGGGGTGATGAATTTTTTGTGATCGTGGGTACCCTTGGGCACCATCTTCATCAGGTATTCGGCCCCGATGATCATCATCAGATAGGATTTGGGGTTGCGGTTGATGGTGGAGACGAACACCCGGCCGCCCGGGCGTACCAGAGTCGCGATGGCGCGCAGCACGGAGGCGGGGTCCGGCACATGCTCCAGCATCTCCATGCAGGTGACCACGTCATACTGGCCCGGCACTTCGGCGGCATGGGCTTCGGCAGTGATCTGGCGGTACTCGAGCTCGACACCCTGCTCCAGGGCGTGCAGGCGGGCAACGCCGAGAGGCTCCTTGCCCATGTCGATGCCGGTGACCCTAGCGCCACGGCGGGCCATGCTCTCGGAGAGAATGCCACCACCGCAGCCGATATCGAGAATGCGCTTGCCAAACAGACCGCCACTTTTGTCGGTGATCCAGTCAAGGCGTACCGGATTGATTTGATGCAGGGGTTTGAATTCACCTTCCATGTCCCACCAGCGGGAGGCGATGGCTTCAAACTTGGCGATTTCTGTCAGATCGACATTGGCATCACTGTTCATTTTTCGAAGATCCTGTGGCAGGGCGCCCGCTTCTGAGTCATGGGCGCAATCTATTGTCCTGGCGGGCATTATAACGGACGGACTTTGTCACACCAGCCCGATCTGATCCCCGATTTGTGGCTTAAGGTATTTGGCTCAGTGTGTTACCATGTCGCGCTGTTTAAGCCAAAGAACAACTAATTAGGGATAAGGCTTTCTATGAGCGATCTGGCCAGAGAGATCACGCCGGTCAACATCGAAGAAGAGCTCAAGAGTTCCTATCTTGATTACGCCATGAGCGTGATCGTAGGACGAGCTCTGCCGGATGTGCGTGATGGCTTGAAACCGGTTCACCGCCGCGTTCTGTATGCAATGAACGAGTTGGGGAACGACTGGAACAAGCCCTATAAAAAATCGGCCCGTGTGGTCGGTGACGTAATCGGTAAATATCACCCGCACGGCGATAGCGCTGTGTATGACACCATTGTCCGGATGGCGCAGGATTTCTCCATGCGTTACATGCTGGTCGATGGTCAGGGCAACTTCGGTTCAGTCGACGGCGACAGCGCCGCGGCGATGCGTTATACCGAAGTGCGGATGGCCCGCATCTCCCACGAGCTGCTGGCTGATCTGGACAAAGAGACCGTGGACTGGGTGCCGAACTATGACGGCACCGAGATGATCCCGGCTGTCATGCCTACCAAGGTTCCCAACCTGCTGGTCAACGGCTCCTCCGGTATCGCGGTGGGCATGGCGACCAACATTCCGCCTCACAACCTCACCGAGATTGTCAATGGCTGTCTGGCGCTGATCGAAAATGGCGACCTCACCATTGATGAGCTGATGACCTACATTACCGGCCCGGATTTCCCCACCGGCGGCATTATCAACGGTCGTTCCGGCATCGTGCAGGCGTACCGTACCGGTCGTGGCTCCATCTATGTGCGGGCCAAAGCTGAAGTGGAAGTGGACGAGAAGACCAGTCGCGAGACCATCATCGTTCACGAGATCCCCTATCAGGTGAACAAGGCTCGACTGATCGAAAAGATCGCCGAGCTGGTCAAAGAGAAGAAGATCGAGGGCATCAGTGCCCTGCGCGATGAGTCTGACAAAGACGGCATGCGCATCGTTATCGAGATCAAGCGCGGCGAGTCCGGCGAGATTGTGCTGAACAATCTCTACAAGCACACCCAGATGCAGACCACGTTCGGCATCAACATGGTGGCGCTCGATAACAACCAGCCCAAGGTGATGAACCTTAAAGAGATCCTGGATGCGTTCCTGCTGCACCGCCGTGAAGTGGTGACTCGCCGGACCGTGTTCGAACTGCGCAAGGCGCGGGATCGGGCGCACATTTTGGAAGGTCTGGCGGTTGCGCTGGCCAACATCGATCCCATCATCGAGCTGATCCGCCACAGCGCGACCCCGGCCGACGCGAAAGCGGGCCTGGTTGCCAAGGGCTGGGAACTCGGCAACGTGGCCGCCATGCTGGAAAAAGCGGGCGACGACGCGGCACGGCCAGAGTGGCTGGAGCCGGAGTTCGGTATCCGTGAAGGTCAATACTTCCTGACCGAACAGCAAGCCCAGGCCATCCTTGACCTGCGTCTGCACAAGCTGACTGGCCTCGAGCACGAGAAGATCCTGGAAGAGTACCAGTCTCTGCTGGATCTGATTGCCGAGTTGCTGCACATCCTGGCGAGCCCGGCTCGTCTGATGGAAGTGATCCGCGATGAACTGCTGGCCGTGCGTGAGCAGTATGGCGACGAGCGTCGCACCGAGATCAGCATGTCCAGTGCCGAGATCAACATCGAAGATCTGATCACCCCGGAAGACGTGGTGGTTACCCTGTCTCACCAGGGCTATGTGAAGTATCAGCCGCTATCCGACTACGAGGCCCAGCGCCGCGGCGGTCGTGGCAAGTCGGCCACCCGGATCAAGGAAGAGGACTTTGTGGAGCGTCTGCTGGTGGCCAACACCCACGACACCATTTTGTGCTTCTCCACCCGTGGCAAGGTCTACTGGCTCAAGGTTTACCAGCTGCCGGAAGCGTCCCGTGGCGCCCGTGGTCGTCCGATCATCAACCTGCTGCCGCTGGAAGAGGGTGAGCGTATCACCGCTATCTTGCCGGTGAAGGAGTATGACGCCGAGAAGTATGTGTTCTTCGCCACCGCCAACGGTACCGTGAAGAAGACCAGCCTCTCTGACTTCAGCCGTCCGCTCTCCTCCGGTATTCGTGCCATCAACCTCAAAGAGGGTGATGAGCTGATTGGGGTGGATATCACCGACGGCAGCAACGAGATCATGCTCTTCTCCGACGCGGGCAAAGTTGTTCGCTTCGCCGAAGGCAGCGGTCGTTCGGAAACAGATCGCGTTGATGCCGATGTCAGCGATGACGTTGAAACCGACGACGATGCCGGCAATGACGATGATGGCAGCGACAACGGCGAAGGCACCGAAAGCAAGGGTACCTTCAAGGGCGTTCGTCCCATGGGTCGTACCGCAGCCGGTGTGCGCGGCATCAAGCTGGGCGCCGGTGACAAGGTGGTTTCCCTCATTGTTCCGCGCGGCGAAGGTGCCATCCTCACCGCCACCGAGAACGGTTACGGCAAGCGGACTGCGTTGGCCGAATACCCGACCAAGAGCCGTGGTACCCAGGGCGTTATCTCCATCAAGGTGGATGAGCGTAATGGCAAGGTGATCGATGCGATCCAGGTCGAAGATACCGACCAGATCATGCTGATCACCAACGGCGGTACCCTGGTGCGTACCCGTGTTGCCGAGGTGAGTGTCATTGGCCGTAACACCGGCGGTGTCCGTCTGATCCGTACCGGTGAAGACGAGACCGTGGTGGGCCTGCAGCGCATCGCCGAGAGCGACGAAGACGAGAACGACGCGCTGGCCGTTGACGGTGAGGTATCTGAAGGTACCGATACCGCGACCGGCACTGATGCGGTCGATGCTGGGGAAGCGGGCGACGAGTAATCGTCACCAGTTACCCGAGCAACGTCTCTGAGCAAAAAGAGCGACCCTGGTGGTCGCTCTTTTTATTAGTCTGCTTTTTATGACTCTCCGCTGATCTTACGGCTGGATCACTCCTGCAGCCACATTCTGGCGCTGCGGGCGGGAATGGCGACCCGTACCCACTGGCTCTGCACGTTGACCACGGCGCCTTGGTCGAGCACGTCACGATAGTTGCGATACCAGTTCATCTCGAACTTGGCGGTATCGAGCCAATACTCCTGCTCATAGTCGCACTTGTTGATGCCGACCAGCCCCTGTTTGCCCCGTTTGAACAGCACGAAGCAGTCACCGCTGCCGATCAGCTGCATGGGTTGACCCTGCACCGCATTGTGGAAGCGGATCATCCCCTTGAGATCGGCGCGCTGGTAGTAATCCTGCCAGCGCAGTCCATCCTTGGCCTGGGTCTCGCCGTGATCCGAATAGACCAGCGGCGAGCCACCATCGCGCCCAAGCAGGTAGGCGTAGGCCAGCTTCTCGTCAGTCTGGCTTAAGATCTGATAGCGGAAGCCGTCGTTGGTGGGGATGTCGTGGGTCACGGCAAAGGTGACGGCTCGACTGCCCGGTAGCGCCTGACCGTAGGCGCTCGGATCCGCCAGCAGGTTCATGCTGCCACCGTAACTGAAGGCACCGCGCAGGGAGGCAAACAGCGGAAAGTCATAGGCTCCCTGACCGCTGCTGTCGAGGTAGGGTTTGAGAAAGCGCTCGTAATCGGTGCTGCCAGCCCCCCCTGTGGTGATCACCTCGCCAAACACGTGCATCCCCTGTTTGATTTCGGGGGTGAACACGGCATTGATCTGGTAATCGCTCATGTGTTTGACCGCATCGACCCGAAAACCCTTGATCCCCATCCCCTTGAGTGCCTTGAGATAGGCCTGTTGCTGGCTTACCACCCAGTTGTTGGGATCCAGGTCCGGCAGCCCCTTGTCACCGGCACCGCCACAGAGACGCCAATACTGGACATGACCCGGATCGCTCCAGTCGCTGATGCACCCTTCGGGATGAAAATCCTGACCGGAGAGGAAGTTTTGCCCGAGATCGCCAAACAGTTTCTGGCGCTCGAAATAGGCCGGGTTGCTGGCGTAGCTTTGCAGCAGCTCGTTGCCAGGATAGTTGAGATCGCTGCGTTTCCAGCTTTCGTTGGCCATGTGGTTGAGCACCACATCGGCATAGACGGCGATACCCCGCGCCTTCATGGCGGCAATCAGCTGCTCGAGATCCTGCTTGTTGCCAAGAGGGGAGTCGACAAGACGCAGATCCTGCGGCTGGTAACGAGCCCACCACTCGTTGCCTGATGACTTGAGAGGCGGCGAGATGAGTACCTGTTTGTAACCGGCCGACTTGATAAGGTCGGCTTTGGCCGTCACTTCACTGTACTTCCAGTTGAAGGCGTGCAGTATGACGTCGGCTTGCGCCAAGGGGGCGATCAGGATGCCTGCGATCGCCCATATTCCCGCTGTGTGTTTCATTATTGTGTCCCTGTTTTTATAGATGCCTGAATGGGCAACCCAGCTTTGGCGGGAACAGGATGTGCTGCAATCCACAACCTGCAGATTTGTGACCGCTTTCAGAGTGATTTCGCCGAATATGTGAACTGTTTCGGCTTTTCCTCGCCACCGCCAGTTGCCTTTTTACAAGTGATTTTTTTGTCATTTCCCTGTCATTCCCAGTCGCTATCCTGCCGGGCGAGTGGTGCGTTGTTGCTATCACCTTCACCGTCAGGAGCTGCATATGACCAGTTGGATCACGTGGGAAATTTGGTGGAGCCGGGTATGGGGCGAGTCAGAGGTGCCGCTGTATGAAGAGGATGAGCACGAAGTGGCTCATGAACCCTCGCGACTACCGGTTGAAATGGTGCAGCAGGGTCGGGATCAGCGCGCAGGCTAAGGCGTTAGCCCTCTCTTTACCAGATAGCGCGATCCTGTCGCGACAATCCTTCCTATAGACCTCTTGGCAGGCAAGGACTGTGCACCTGATATATGCAGTGCATGAGAGGGGGATTAGAAGAGCGACAGCTGCTCCCCGGGGCGGATAAACCCATCCAGCCTGAGCTGAATATGACGTTTGCCCAGATCGAGGCGCTTGCTGATGAGGCGAAAGCGCTGGGCCAGCAGATCGGCAAAGTGCCCCTCACCGCGCATGCGGGTACCGAAGGCGGTACTGTTGAGCCCGCCACCGCGGCTGGCTCGCAACTGATTTAAAATAGCTTCCTTCTGGCCCGGGTAGTGGGTATCGAGCCAGTCCCCAAATAGCGGCGCCAACTCGTGGGGTAACCGCAGCAGGATGTAATCTGCGCAACTGGCGCCTGCCTCGGCGGCTGATTTGATGATCTGCTCCAGCTCAGGTTCATTAAGCCGCGGGATCATGGGGGCGGCCAGTACCCCCACCTGCACGCCAGCGTTGGCCAGCTTCTCGATCACTTTCAAGCGGCCTGCGCCCGTGCTGGCGCGGGGCTCCAGCTGTCGCCGCAGGGTTTCATTTAATGTCGTCACCGACACCATCACCTGACACAGTCCCTCGCTTGCCAGCTCGGTCAACAGATCGAGGTCGCGCAAGATCATGGCGCTCTTGGTAATGAGTCCGACCGGATGGCGGTGAGCCAGCATCACTTCCAGCAACTGCCGGGTGAGGCGATAGCGCTGCTCGATGGGTTGATAGGGGTCGGTATTGGCGCCAATGAAGATGGTCTGTGGCTGATAGGCTGGTTTGGCAAACTCCCGGCGCAGCAGGTCGGCTGCATTGCGTTTGGCAAACAGCTTGCTCTCGAAATCGAGGCCAGGGGAGAGCTCCAGATAGGCATGGCTGGGTCTGGCATAGCAGTAGATGCAGCCATGTTCGCACCCCTGATAGGGGTTGATGGAGCGACCAAAAGGCACATCTGGCGAACTGTTGTAGCTGATGATGCTGCGTGCATCGATCTCCCGCACCTCGGTGCCAGGCACAGAAGGAGTGAAGGTGGCATCCCAATCGGACGATTGCCAGCCGTCATCAACCGCTTCGACAAGGGGGCCGTTAAAACGGTGATCGATATTGTGGGGACTGCCTCGTCCTGCCATGGTGCGCACCAGCACTGTTTATATATACAGCTATTTTGCAGGTGCCCCGGATAAATGACAACTACTGCTGAGCGACCGGGTGCAAAAAGGGTTGTTGCAGGGATCTCTTGCTTGATTGCGGCGCTACATTTCGTTTACATAGACGAAATGAGAACTGGATCACGGAAATCATCATGAGCCCCACCACTTCCCGTTGGCTATTTATCGGTCTGATTGCGCTGGTTATCTGGCGTCTGCTTCCGCTCTCCACCGAGCAGGAGATGGCTGCTGCCAACCGTGCCTGGCGTACCGGTCACTTCGATGAGGCGACCCGGATCTGGTCGCCACTGGCGGCGCAAGGGCAACCTAGGGCGCAAGCCTTGATGGGCTGGAGCCATGAAGTGGGGCAGGGGAGCGAGCAGGATATCCATCAGGCCATCAGCCTCTATCGCCAGTCGGCGCAGGCAGGGGATCCCTTCGGCCAATATCGGCTGGCAGAGCTCTATCTGCGCGGTGTCGGGGTCAAGCGAGATCTGCGCCAAGCCTTTCACTGGATGGATCAGGCTGCCCGTAATGGTGACGTCCCGGCCATGCTGAAAGTCGGCGTCCTTCATCTGATGGGGGTCAGCGGCAGGGTCGATTTGCCTCAGGCGAAACAGTGGCTCTATCAGGCGGCACAAAAGGGCAACAAGCTGGCGCTTCAGGTGCTGCAAGAGCTGGCGCTGGCCGAGGAGGGGAGCAGTGACTTTGACTTCAACTGGCAATCCCTGCTTGGTGAATAGTCGGCAGGCGACTCATTTGACTGTAGAAAATATCTGCAAATCCGATACAGCACGCCCGACTTCTGGTAGCATGGGGCCGTTTTGGCTTGGTTTGTCACGTTAGACATGTGGTTTACGTGTCAGGCCGTCTTCGCAAAGTGCTGTGGAGAACCAAAACATCACCTTTTTGAATCTCTTTTCTATCCCGCATGTGACCTTTGGTAGGGGTCACCACTGTATAAGGAAACACATAATGCCAATCATTACTCTGCCTGACGGCAGCCAACGTCAATTTGCCCACTCTGTTTCCGTCATGGATGTGGCTGCGGACATCGGTCCCGGTCTCGCCAAGGCGTGCATTGCCGGTCGGGTAAACGGTGAACTGGTGGATGCGTGCGAGCTGATCGAAGCCGATGCCTCGCTGGCCATCATCACCGCCAAAGACGAAGAAGGTCTGGACATCCTGCGCCACTCCTGCGCCCACTTGCTGGGTCATGCTATCAAGCAACTCTGGCCCCAGACCAAGATGGCCATCGGTCCTGTCATCGACAACGGCTTCTACTATGACGTTGATCTTGACCGTACCCTGACCGATGAAGATCTGGCTGCCCTGGAAGAGCGCATGCTGGCGCTGGTAGCCAAGGATTACGACGTCATCAAGAAGAAAGTCTCCTGGCAAGAAGCGCGCGATGTATTCGAGGCGCGCGGCGAGTCTTACAAAGTCGAAATCCTGGATCAGAACATTGCCCGTGATGACCAGCCAGGTCTCTATCATCACGAAGAGTACATCGACATGTGTCGCGGCCCGCACGTGCCCAACATGCGTCACTGCCACCACTTCAAGTTGCTGAAGATGTCCGGCGCCTACTGGCGTGGCGACTCCAACAACAAGATGCTGCAGCGTATCTACGGTACCGCCTGGGCTGACAAGAAGCAGCTCAAGGCCTATCTGCAGCGTCTGGAAGAGGCCGCCAAGCGCGACCACCGCAAGATCGGCAAGCAGCTCGACCTGTATCACATGCAGGAAGAAGCACCCGGTATGGTGTTCTGGCACAACGATGGCTGGACCATCTTCCGTGAGCTGGAAACCTTTATCCGCGGCAAGCTCAAAGAGTACGACTATCAGGAAGTGAAAGGTCCGTTCATGATGGACCGCGTCCTGTGGGAGCGTTCAGGTCACTGGGAGAAATACGCCCAGGCCATGTTCACCACCCAGTCCGAAAACCGCGAGTACGCCATCAAGCCGATGAACTGCCCGGGTCACGTCCAGATCTTCAACCAGGGTCTGAAGTCCTACCGTGATTTGCCGCTGCGTATGGCCGAGTTTGGTTCCTGCCACCGCAACGAGCCGTCCGGTTCCCTACACGGTCTGATGCGGGTACGTGGTTTCACTCAGGATGACGCGCACATCTTCTGTACCGAAGAGCAGATCATGGAAGAGGTCTCCGGCTGTATTCGTATGGTCTATGACGTCTACGGTACCTTTGGCTTCGAGAACATCGTGGTCAAGCTCTCTACTCGTCCCGAGCAGCGTATCGGCTCCGACGAGATGTGGGATCGCGCCGAGAAAGCCCTGGCCGAAGCGCTGGAGCTCAACGGTCTGAAGTACGATCTGCAGCCGGGTGAAGGGGCGTTCTACGGTCCCAAAATTGAATTTACCCTGCACGATTGCCTTGATCGTGCGTGGCAATGTGGTACCGTGCAGCTCGACTTTGCCCTGCCTGGTCGTCTGGGCGCCACTTATGTGGGCGAAAACAACGAGCGCCATGTACCCGTGATGATCCATCGGGCCATCCTGGGTTCTATCGAGCGCTTCATCGGTATTCTGACTGAAGAGTACGCCGGTCTGTTCCCGACCTGGTTGGCACCGACTCAGGCTGTGGTCATGAATATCACGGATAATCAGGCCGATTATGCGGTGAAAGTAGCCAAAGCATTGAATGATGCGGGCCTTCGCGCAAAAGCGGACTTGAGAAATGAGAAGATTGGCTTTAAAATCCGCGAGCATACTTTGAAGCGAGTACCTTTCATGCTGGTCTGCGGCGATAAAGAAGTTGAAGCCGGTAAGATTGCAGTACGGACTCGTAAAGGGGCTGACCTGGGCACTTATCCTGTTGAAGAGTTCATCGCTCTGTTGACCCAGGAAGTTCAGACCCGCGGACAAAAGAAAGTGGAGGAATAAGCTATAAAAGGCGGAAAAAAACTGGGCAAGCAACCGCAAGCCCGCGCTCACCGGATCAATGAAGAGATCCGTCTGAAAGAAGTTCGTCTGACTGGTCTGGATGGTGAAGCCATTGGCATTACCTCCATTCAGGATGCTCTGAACTTGGCCGCAGAGGCCGGAGTTGATCTGGTAGAGATCAGTCCAAATGCTGAGCCGCCCGTTTGCCGGATCATGGATTACGGCAAATTCCTCTACGAAAAGAGCAAAACAACCAAAGAACAGAAGAAAAAGCAGAAAGTCGTCCAGGTCAAGGAAATCAAATTCCGTCCTGGCACTGACGAAGGCGACTATCAGGTAAAACTACGCAACCTGGTTCGCTTTCTGGAAGACGGGGACAAGGCTAAGGTCACCCTGCGCTTCCGTGGTCGTGAAATGGCCCACCAGGATCTTGGTATCAAGGTTCTGGAGCGCGTCAAGAACGATCTGGAAGAGTTGGCCGTAGTCGAGTCGTTCCCGAAAGTCGAAGGCCGTCAAGCTGTGATGGTCCTCGCACCTAAGAAGAAATCTTAAGGCCCACAAGAAATTGACTCATGGGGCTCGCCCCCATGAGTTGGTTCGCCTTGCGATTTTGTTGTCACTCACAATGCGGAGTATGAAATGCCGAAGATGAAAACCAACCGGGGTGCTGCAAAGCGCTTCAAAAAGACTGGCTCGGGTCGCTTCAAGTGCAAGCACAACCACCTGCGTCACATCCTGACCAAGAAGAGCAGCAAGCGTAAGCGTCAGCTGGGGCCGAAATTCATGGTTTCTGCTGCCGACCACAAACGTGTTGTCGCTTGTCTGCCGTACGCATAAGGGGGGATGTGAAAAATGCCAAGAGTTAAACGTGGTGTGACTGCTCGAGCTCGTCACAAGAAAGTAATGAAAGCCGCCAAAGGTTACTACGGCGCCCGTTCCCGTGTTTACCGCGTAGCGGTACAAGCGGTAACCAAAGCTGGTCAGTATGCCTACCGTGACCGTCGCCAGAAAAAGCGTCAGTTCCGTCAGCTGTGGATTGCGCGTATCAACGCTGCAGCCCGTCAGAACGGTCTGTCCTACAGCCGTCTGATCAACGGTCTGAAGAAGGCTTCTATCGAGATCGATCGCAAGATCCTGTCCGATATCGCCGTTCACGACAAAATGGCTTTCACCGCCCTGGTTGAAAAAGCTAAAGCAGCTCTGGTTTAATCCAGTTCTGTTATAAACGCTAAAAGGAGGCTCAGGCCTCCTTTTTTGTATCTATAACTCTCTGTTTTACATTACTTTTTCCTTTCTCCCGCCCATACTCTGTCCACTGTTTTACACGAGCTGCATATTTCTCCACACAAGGTGATATGTGCGAGATGACCTGTTCTACAAATAGTTTATATGCCAACAAACTAGATGTTTGTTCCATTATTTCAGGAGTGACGGTGAACCGATAAGACTCGCTTGATATAACAAAATGATTTGTAGGGAGAAAAGCCAACCTTAGCTATGGTCAGCGAAGGGGCTTTTTTTGTATTATTCCCCCCTTGACCTTATTTAGCCTAAAGGCTCCTGTACCGGGAGTGGTGACGAGGAAGACATGCAACAGCTTGAAGAAGTAGTCGGCCAAGCCAGAGCCGAAATTGAGGGCGTGAGCGATATCGCGACCCTCGACGAAATCCGGGTCAAATATCTGGGTAAAAAGGGCTTTTTTACCGAGCAGATGAAGGGCCTAGGTGCCTTGTCTGCCGAAGAGCGTCCTGCCGCGGGTGCCGTGATCAACCAGGCCAAACAGCAGGTTCAGGATGCGCTGAATGAGCGTCGTGAAGCCCTCGAAGTCGCCGTGCTGAACCAGAAGCTGGCCGCCGAGACCATCGATGTCAGCCTGCCGGGCCGCCGCATCGAGAATGGCGGTCTGCATCCGGTAACCCGCACCATTGAACGTATCGAGCGCCTGTTTGGCGAGATGGGCTTCAAGGTTGCCCGTGGTCCCGAGATTGAAGATGGCTTCCACAACTTCGATGCGCTGAACATTCCGGCTCATCACCCGGCGCGTACCGATCACGATACCTTCTACTTCAATCCTGATCTGATGCTGCGTACCCACACCTCGGGCGTGCAGATCCGCACCATGGAACATCAGCAGCCGCCGATCCGCATCATTGCACCGGGCCGCGTCTATCGTAACGACTACGATATGACCCACACCCCGATGTTCCATCAGGTTGAAGGCCTGCTGGTTGACGAGCATGCCAGCTTTACCGAGCTGAAGGGCATTCTGCACGACTTCCTGCGCAACTACTTCGAGGAAGACCTGACCATTCGCTTCCGTCCTTCCTATTTCCCGTTTACCGAGCCGAGCGCTGAAGTGGACGTGATGGGCAAGAACGGCAAGTGGCTGGAAGTGCTGGGCTGCGGCATGGTGCACCCGAACGTACTGCGTTCGGTCGGCATCGATCCGGAAAAATACTCGGGCTTTGCCTTCGGCATGGGCGTTGAGCGCCTGACCATGCTGCGTTACGGGGTCAACGACCTGCGTGCCTTCTTCGAAAACGACCTGCGCTTCCTCAAGCAGTTCAAGTAAGGGCGAGAGAACATGAAATTCAGTAAATCCTGGGTGATGGAGTGGGTCCGCACCGAGTTAAGTGACAATGCGCTGGCCGAACAGATCACCATGGCCGGTCTGGAAGTGGACGCCGTGGAAGCGGTGGCTGGCCAGTTCAACAATGTGGTTGTGGGTGAAGTGGTCGAGTGCGCCCAGCATCCTGACGCCGACAAGCTGCGGGTGACCAAGGTCAACGTGGGTGAAGCCGAGCTGCTGGACATCGTCTGTGGCGCGCCGAACTGCCGTCAGGGCTTGAAAGTATGTGTGGCCAAAGTAGGGGCGACCCTGCCGGGTGATTTCACCATCAAGAAAGCCAAGCTGCGTGGCCAGCCGTCTCACGGCATGCTCTGCTCGTTCAGTGAGCTGGGTATCGACGTTGAAGCAGATGGCATCATCGAGCTGCCAGCCGATGCCCCCATCGGTACCGATATTCGCGACTACCTCAATCTGAACGACGTCTCCATCGATGTGGATCTGACTCCGAACCGTGCCGATTGCCTCGGTATCGCCGGTCTGGCTCGTGAAATTGGTGTGCTCAACAGTGTGGACGTGGTCGAGCCGACCTGGGCACCTGCTGTTGCCACCATTGATGCAACTTTTCCGATCCGGGTTGAAGCAACAGCCGATTGCCCCCGGTATCTGGGGCGCGTCATCAAGGGGCTGAACCTGCAGGCCCAGAGCCCGCTCTGGATGCAAGAGAAGCTGCGTCGGGGCGGCATTCGTTCCATCGACGCCATCGTCGACATCACCAACTACCTGCTGCTGGAATACGGTCAGCCGATGCACGCCTTCGATCTGGCTACCCTGGAAGGGGAACTGGTGGTGCGTCGTGCCCACGCCGATGAGCCGATGACCCTGCTCGATGGCAACGAAGTGAGGCTCAAAGAGACCACCCTGGTGATTGCCGATGCCAAAGGTCCTGCCTGCATGGCCGGTATCTTCGGTGGCAATCGCACCGGTGTTTCCGAGACCACCACCGACATCCTGCTGGAGTGTGCCTTCTTCGCGCCGCTCTCCATCACAGGCCGTGCCCGTGCCTACGGTCTGCACACCGACTCTTCCCATCGCTTCGAGCGGGGGGTTGATCCGCAGCTGCAGGCCAAGGTGATGGACAGAGCCACCCGTCTGCTGCTGGATATCTGCGGCGGCGAAGCGGGTCCGGTCATCGAGGTCAAATCCGATGCCCATCTGCCGAAAGCGGCACCCATCAAGCTGCGTCGCAGCAAGCTCGACAAGGTGATCGGTATCAGCGTGGCTGACGCTCAGGTGGTCGAGATCCTGACTCGCCTCGGCATGCAGGTTACTGTGGATGCTGACGGTTGGACTGCGCTGGCACCCTCCTGGCGTTTCGATATCGCCATCGAGGAAGATCTCATCGAGGAAGTGGCTCGCATCTACGGCTACAACAACATCCCGAACCTGAAACCAGCTGCCTCCTTGGCGATGGTGGAGCAGGCAGAAGGGCAGGTGACCCTGAAGCGCGTGCGCGACCTGCTGGTTGACCGCGGTTTCCAGGAAGCGATCACCTACAGCTTCGTCGATCCCAAGACCCAGCAAACCCTGTTCCCGCAGAGCGATGCCATCGTGCTGCCGAACCCAATCTCGGTCGAGATGTCCGCCATGCGCGTCTCTCTGTTCCCGGGTCTGGTGCAGGCCGTCGTTTACAACCAGAACCGTCAGCAGCCGCGCGTGCGTCTGTTCGAGCAGGGTCTGCGTTTCATCAAGGATGAAAGCGCCGAGAACGGCATCCGTCAGGAGCCGATGCTGGCCGGTATCATCACTGGCAACCAGAGCGACGAGCACTGGGATATCAAAACCCGCGCAGCCGACTTCTTTGATTTGAAAGGGGATCTGGAAGCGGTGCTGGACTTGACCGCCGAAGGGGCCACCTTTACCTTCGAGCGCACCGAGCACAGCGCCCTGCACCCGGGCCAGAGCGCAGCCATCCTGCGCAATGGCGAGATCATCGGCCACATCGGCGTGATCCACCCGAGCCTCGAGAAGAAGCTGGGCCTCAAGAGCCGCGCGGTGATGTTTGAGCTGGAGCTGGACAAGCTGACCCCGGCCAAGGTGCCTGTGGCAGCCGAAGTTTCCAAGTTCCCGGCGAACCGTCGCGACATCGCCGTCGTGGTCGATCGTCAGGTTCTGGCAGGTGATGTGCTTGCGGTAATTAAAAAAGTTGGCGGAAATCAGGTAGTTGGAATAAACTTGTTTGACGTATACCAGGGTGCTGGTATGGCAGAGGACAAGAAGAGCCTGGCCATCAGTCTTGTATTGCAAGACACCCAGCGCACCCTGGAGGAGAAAGAGATTGCCGAGACCGTAGACAATGTCGTGCGGGCCCTTGGTGAAGAGTTGAATGCATCCTTGAGGGATTGATCTATGGCGCTTACCAAAGCCGACATTGCAGAGCACCTGTTCACCCAGCTCGGGATGAGCAAGCGTGAAGCCAAAGATATGGTGGAAGCCTTCTTTGAGGAAATCCGACAGGCGCTTGAGCGTGGTGAACAAGTCAAGATTTCAGGCTTCGGTAACTTTGACCTTCGTGAGAAGAATCAGCGTCCCGGACGCAACCCCAAGACGGGCGAGGATATTCCTATCAGCGCCCGCCGCGTGGTGACCTTCCGGCCTGGCCAGAAGCTCAAGGCCAGGGTAGAAAATGTTGAACCCAACGAGTGATAAAAAGCCAGGCAGATGCCTGGCTTTTGTTTTCAGATGACCAAATTCCCCGTTTTTCTTCTGGGTGCCGTACTGGCACTGTCATTGCACGCCAAGCCTTTGCAGACCATAGTGCTGCCGTTGGCGCCGGCGACCCAAGCTTATGTAAATTCACTGAGCCAGCTTTCGCTCTGCTATCCTGCGACGCTTCCTCCACCATACCTGATGGCCGAGGGGGGACTGCTCAAGGATCGTCTCGCCCGTTTGCAGGAGCTGTTCCCGATTCCGCTTGTGCTCAAAGAGCTGCCCGATTGGCAGACATTGCGCAACGGGCTCGCAGAGGGGGAATGCGACATCATTCCCTATGTCGGAACCCGCAAGAAGGCCGTGGAGGGCATGCGGTTAAGCCGTCCGATGATGGAGACCGATGCCGCCATCCTCTACAAGGGTGAAAATCTCAAACAGGCCCGCTTTCTGGTCTACTCGGTGGCAGACTCTGCCCGCCTGCTGCACGAGCTATATCCACAGGCGCGCATTATTTCCCTAAAGAGCGGAGAGAAGGTCTACGACGCGCTGCAGAGTGGCAAGGGTGACGCCTATCTGGGGGACTATCTGCAACTGCGCTATCTGATGCGCGAGTTTCCGGCCGATGGTTTGCGTCTGCGCCGCCTGTTTGGTGAGGATCGGATCATCAGCTATCGCCTGATGATGCGTGATCAGCCTGAGTTGGCCAATCTGGTGGACACCCTGATCCGTCATATGCCCGCCGGTACTATCTATACCGATCTGGCTCGCTATCTCGATCAGGGGTCGCTCTACGTCAACCAACCCCACTTCAGCGATACCGAGCAGGCCTGGTTATCCGGCCGCGGGCGCACCATTCGCCTGGTGGTCAATCCCGAGTTGATGCCCTATAGCGGTGTCAATGATCTGGGGGAGGCGAAAGGGTGGAGCGCGGATGTGCTGCGCTGGGTCACCCAGGAGACCGGCCTGAAATACAAGCTGGTGCCTGCCGCCAGCAAGGCGGAGGCCGTAGAAAAGCTGCGCCGTGGTGAGGCGGATATGATGGCCGGCTTGCCGGAATCCCCGGCATTGACGGATCAGTTCATTTTCAGTCGGACGATCTCCACCAACCGGTTTGCCTTGATCAGCAAGCGCAAGCTGGCTGCCGATCGCATTACCCAACTCAAGCGGCAGCGTATTCTGGTGCCGGAATCCCTCTACGATCCCTCCTTGCTCGCCCTGCTCGGTGATCAGGAGTGGGTTCGTACCGACGGCATCGAGCAGGGGTTGGCAGCGATCAAACAGGGCAAGGCTGACGCCATGCTGAGCGAGCTTTATCAGCTGCAATATCCCCAGCGTACCAACTTGTTGGAAGGGCTCGATATCGAGGAGCTGGAAGATCGCTTCAGTCTTGGCTTTGCCATCAACAAGAGTCAGACCGAACTGGCCGGGGTGATGGATCGCAACCTGATGGCGCTGACCAGCACCCAGCTCGACGAACTTAACCAGCGCTGGCGCCGCTTGCTCGTCGTTCAGCAGCCCGGCGTGAGCTACGCCGCCTGGTTTGGCTCCATCGCCATGGCACTGCTGATCAGCGGTATCGTCATCGGCGGGATCTGGCGTTCCCGCCAGCAACTGGCGAGGGAAGTGGCCCAGCGTCACGCCGCCGAGAAGGCGCTGGCCATCGAGAGCGAGCTGCGGGAAACCATGTTTCAGGCGTTGCCGGTGCCCGTCTATCTGCGCAACAGCCAGGGCAAGGTGATCAAATCCAATAAACAGGGGCGACGTCTGGCCCTGCGCTATTCGCAGCAGTTGATGTTGCCGCCGGTACAGCCTCAGAAGAGTGAAGGGGAGTTGGTGCTGGGGGATCAGGTCTTCGCCTATGCCCAGCATCCGCTGCGGCTGGACAAGCAGGCACCTGCCACCGATCTCATCGCCCTGTCGGATATCAGTGTGCTGCGTGAGCAGGCTCGTTTTCTGCGTCAGGCAGAGCGCCGCCTGCGCGCCCTGACCAATACCGTGCCCGGCGTGGTGCTGCAGTTTATGTTCGAGCGGGGACGGGTAGGGGGGATCGAGTTTATCAGCAGGGGCTGTTACGAGCAGCTGGGGCTGGCGAGCCAGCAGATCCGTCGTGAGCCCAAACGGGTGCTCATTATGCTGGAGCGCGAGGATCGCCGTCGGGTACGCCGTGAGATGTTCGCCATGTTGCAGGCGGGTAAACCCTTCGCGTTCACCCTGCGCTATCACCATCCGACCAAGGGTCTGCGCTGGTTGCAGCTCTATGGCCGTGGCCGCAGTCAGCCGCAGGGGTGGCGAATTTATGCGGTGATGCAGGATGCCACTGCCCGGGTCGAGCAGGATCAGGTATTGCAGCACTCCCATGAGCAGGCGCAACAGGCAGTTCTGGCCAAGGGGCGCTTTTTGGCCGCCATCAGCCACGAGATCCGCACGCCGATGAACGCCATGCTCGGCTTGCTGGAGTGGCTGGCCAGTACTCCTTTGTCGAGAGAGCAAGACTCTGCGCTGGCGCGGGTGCGTCAGGCGGGGGATGAGCTGCTCGGCCTGCTCAACGATGTGCTCGACTTTAGCCGCAACGAAAACAGCAAACTCTCCCTCTCGCCCCAGCCAACCGATTTTGCCGAGCTGTGCGAGCACGTGGCGGCGGTGCACTGGACCAAGGCGCGGGCCAAGGGATTGCAACTGCGCCTTAAGTTGGATCCGGCTCTGCCAGCCCTGCAGACCCTCGACCCTCACCGGGTTCGGCAAGTGCTCCACAACCTGCTCTCCAATGCCATCAAGTTCAGCCTGCGTGGGGAAGTGGTGCTGTGGGCCGAGGTGGTCACATCGACCTTGCGCTTTGGTGTGGATGATCAGGGACCGGGGATCACCGCCAAGATGCGCACCACGCTCTTTATGCCGTTCGAGCAGTTTGCCGTTGAAGGGCAGCTGCGGGCGCCGGGCACAGGTCTTGGTCTGGCGATCTGCAAGCAGCTGATCGAGCAGATGGGGGGGCTTATCGATGTCGAGGGGCGTGTCGGTGGCGGTAGCCGCTTCTATTGCGAGTTGCCCCTGAAGCGGGTACAGCAGGAGCCGGACTGGCAACCCAATGTGCGGCAGCTGGCACTCTCTTTACCCCACGATGAGGCGCAAGCGCTGTCGCCCTGGTTAAGCCGATTGGGGATCGCCACCGTTAGCAACGCCGTTGATACGCTGCAAGCGGAGGTGGACGAGAAGGGGCTCTACTATTGGGCATGGCAAGGGGAGTCCTGGGTGCCCGGGACCATCATCACCCTGCTGCAACCACGCTTGACCCCGGATCAACCGGTGGCCGGCACCCAGCCAGGGCTTGGCATGCGGGTACTGCTGGTTGAAGATCACGATGTCAATCGCGAGCTGATCAGCCTGCAACTGGGGCAACTTGGTGCCAGCGTTATCACTGCCGCCAACGGGCAGCTGGCGCTGGAGATGCTGGCGCAGCAAGAGGTGGATTTTGTGCTGACCGATCTGCAGATGCCGGTGATGAACGGGGCCGAGCTGTGCAGGCAATTGCGCCAATCCGCCCGTTGGGCTCGTCTGCCGGTCTATGTGATCACCGCAGATCTCAGTGATCAGGCGGCAAGGGAGCTGCAATCCTGCGGTTGCGATGGCCATCTGGACAAGCCGGTCGCCCTCAAGGAGCTGGCGACCTTGCTGCGCCATATTGCCAAAGAAGGGAGCAATGTTGTCGCCCCGACACCGGTTGCCTCGCTGCTGACCGATGAACTGGCCGCCCTTTATCTGAAGGCTACCCGTGATGATTTGGCCGAACTTGAGCGCTGCAGCACAGAAGAAGATGAAGTTGGCGTGAATGCTGCTTTACACAAGTTGAAGGGGGCCGCCAGAATGGTAGGGGCGACTGCGTTGGTGGCGGTCATTGAAGAGTGGCAACAGGCGCCCCATCCGATGCTGCAAGCCAGATTGAACCGGGCACTGGATGAGTTCAGCCAGCAGTTTTCAAAGAGGGCTCAAGATGATCATCACTGATGAAGAATTACTGGCGTTGCTCGATTCGGAAGAGCATGAGGCGGCAGGATTTTGCCCCATTGTGCTCTATGCCCTCGATAGCACCGCCCATGAGTTGGCCAGCACCATGACATTGCCCTCCTATGTCACGCTGCACCGTACCCGACCGGATGCCTGCTGGCAGTGGGAAGGGTTGTTTGCAGCAGGTGCCATTGCCCTTTACGACCCTGCCGCTCATCAGCAGGCGGACTATTTCCCCCAGTTGCAGCAGCATGAGGGGATCTACGCTATCGGCGAGGATTGGCTGGGGGGGCTTGCCGCCAGTTACCGTAACTGGTGCAACTGGCTGGCCGCTAACAAGGTGTTGCTGCTCGAGGATCACCCATTTCAGGGGATGCAACTGCAACAGACCATCGCCGGGTTGGGGCTCTCCTGTCAGTGGGTACAGGATGAATCGGCCTGCCTTGCGGCATTGTCGGCGGGCGACATCAGCCTGCTGGTGTGCGATCTCAGTCTGGTGGAGCAAGATGCCATCAGTCTGCTGATGAACCAGCCCCAGTTGCAGGAGGCCGGGCTGCCCATTGTGCTGCTTTCGGCCCATGAGCAGACGCTGATCGACGGTGCCCGCCGCCTGCTGCACGATGCCGGTTTCAATATTCTGGCGGCGCTGGCCAAGCCGCTTGATTGCGACGAGCTGCTCAGGTTGCTGCGTCGACTCTATCTGGGCCCGCTGCGTCAGCAGCGCTTGAGCGGCCAGCGCCGCTCCATCCGCCGGTGGCAGGGGGAGGTGCAGGGTCAGCTAGGGTTGCTCTCCAGTCCCGCGACCCCTCATCCGGTCTGGCTGGCGGTGACCGGCTTGCCCAGCCGCTGGGAGGCGCTCAAGGATTGGCTGACGGAGCAGTCGCGTACCCCAGCCGAACTGACCCTGCTGATCCACCGTCGTGACCACCTGCTCGGCAATGCCGATCGCTTCGCGCTGGTGCTGCAAGCCAGTCTGGCGGGGAGCAAGCTGGCGCTGCTGCTCGATAACAGCCAGCATCTGCCATTCGATCTGCTGGAGCGTTTGCCGCTGCAAGCCTTGCTGCTGGGGCAGGGGATCTTGCCGGAGATGGAGTCCTTGACCGGTGACTCCCTGCTGGGACGCTTTATGGCCCGGGTTCGGGAGCTGGGGATCGCCGTCTATCTGGATGATCCTTACAACCTGCTCGACGTCGAGGTGTGGCGAGAGCGCGGTATGACGGGGCGCTGGTAAGCCATGCCGCGCTACCTCTGCTGGCCCATGCACCGGGAGCGCCTTGGCAAAGGGCTGGAGGGCTGGCCCCATCCGGTTTCCCGGGCCGCGCTGCCACTGGCTATGGAGGTCTCCGGGGTGCCTTGCCTGCTGCGCGAGCTGCATGGGGTGGAGCCTGCCCGCATGCTGGCCGCTTACGATGCATTGAGTGAAGAGAGCATCTATCTGCGCTTTATGCGCCCGAAACGGACGCCGCCACCGGAACAGGTAGCCCAATTTCTTAATTACCATCCCGAGCAACAGATTTCGCTGTTGCTGACCGATCTGGCTGGTGAGCCGCTGGCTCAGGCGCAATCAATCCGCCGCCGCCTTCATCCCGATCGGGCGGAGTTTTCTTGCATCGTAGCGGATCACTTTCAGCACAAGGGGGCGGGGCGGCGCATTCTGTTGGCGCTGGCACTGCTGGCCAGGGCAGACGGGATCCGGGAGTGGACGGCGGAAGTGCTGGCCCAGAACCGGCCCATGCTGACCCTGCTCAAGCGCCTTGGCTTGCCGCTGACCCTGGTGACCGGACGGGAGATGGTCTTTGTCAGGCTGGATCTGTCAGTACTGGATGCCTGGTTGCCCGTGCCGCCAGCGGCGCCGCTTAAGACCAAGGGCGAATAGTGACACTTTTTTCCCTGTGCTAAGGTCACATTTATTGTGCGGGGATAGACGGAGCAGCTTATGGCGCAGTCATATAAACATATCGTGATCCTGACCGGAGCGGGGATCTCTGCCGAATCCGGCATCAAGACTTTTCGTGCCTGCGACGGTTTGTGGGAAGAGCACAAGGTCGAGGATGTGGCGACCCCCGAGGGGTATGCCCGGGATCCCGAACTGGTGCTGCGCTTTTACAATTCCCGCCGCAAACAGCTGCAACAGCCCCAGGTTCATCCCAATCCGGCCCACTATGCGCTGGCCCGCCTCGAGCGACTGCTGCCCGGCACAGTCACCCTGGTCACCCAGAACATCGACAATCTGCATGAGAGCGCGGGCAGCAAGAACCTTATCCATATGCACGGGGAGCTGCTCAAGGCCCGCTGCCCCGAGTCCGGTCAGGTGATCGAGTGGCGCGGCGATCTCCATCAGGACGAGCTCTGCTCTTGCTGCCAGTTCCCCCAGCCGATGCGTCCCCATGTGGTCTGGTTTGGTGAAATGCCGATCGGGCTGGATCGCATCTACAGCGCGCTGGCCCAGTGCGATCTCTTTATCTCCATCGGCACCTCTGGCGCTGTCTATCCGGCCGCCGGGTTTGTCCATGAGGCGGGCCTCAACGGGGCGCACACCATCGAGCTCAATCTCGAACCGAGCGAGGTAGGTAGCCAGTTTGACGAAAAACGCTATGGCCCAGCATCCCTGCTGGTGCCCGCCTATGTCGATGAGTTGCTGGAGGCGTGCGGCATTCATCAACCGAGGCAAGTCGAGGGGCACAACTGGATGGAGATGCGCGGTCCCTGAGCTACTGTGCGACGGGACAGTTGCAATGGTTCGGTGAAATCGCCACACTGGCAACCATTTAAAAAATGGGACGCAGTTGGCGCAAATTACCATGACCGCAGTAAAGCAATGGATCGCTTTTTTTCTCCTGATGCTGGCCAGTGCCAGTGCATCGGCCTCCATCCCCCTGATGACCCTGGTACTGCCAGATGGCCAGCAGGTGACCCTTGATGAGTCGGCCCTCTCCGCCTTGCCACAGACCGAATTCACCACCACTACCCCCTGGACTCAGGGCACCCACCACTATCGCGGGCCGACCCTGTCAGCCATGCTGGCGGCGCAAGGGATCCCGGATGCTCGCAAGATCGCCGTTTCGGCCCTCAACGGCTATCAGCAGGTGGTGGATCTGGCCCTGTTCGACGGCGTGCCGCTGACCCTGGTGCGTCAGGAGGACGGCAAACCGCTGACCCGGCGCAACAAGGGGCCGCTCTGGCTGCTCATCCCGTTCACCACCTATCCCAAGCTGGACGTCCCTGCCATTCACAACTGTATGGTGTGGCAGGTGACCCGCATCGAGATCGTCGATTGATGGGGCTATCCCGCCAAAATCTGCTGTTGGTTGCGGTGTCGCTGCTGTTTCTGCTCTCGTCGGGCAGCAGCCTCTATCTGCAGTATCGGCAGGAGCAGCTGGTCGATACTTTCTACCGCAATGTCCACTGGAACATCAGCCAGGTAATGCTCGAATCCCAGCGTTTCCTCTACGACCTGCAGCTCTATCGGGCTGGCAGACAGTCGATGGAGACCCTGAGCCTCGATTACGATCTGCTGTGGAACCGGCTCGACATCTTCCTCATCAGCAGTGAAACCGCCGAGATGCGCCAGCGGCACGGGCTCGGAAAAGTGCTGGCCACCCTGTTCGAGCAGATCAAGCAGCTCGAACCCCAGATGGAGGCCGGTGCGCTGCGCGAGGGGGCTGAGCTTACCCGCTTGCAGGAGGCGATCGCCAGCCAGACCCGTCTCATCGAACAGATAGGGGATCAGATCCTCTCCGGCCAGGAGCGGGAGCATTCGGTCAGCCAGATCCGCAACAGCCTGTTCTGGCTGCAGATCTGGCAACTGCTCCTGTTGCTGACCGGTGGCGCTCTGGTCGCTGCCCTCATTCGCGCCAATCTGGCGAACCGTCGGCTGGCCCTGCTCGATCCTCTGACCCAGCTTGGCAACCGCCGTGCCCTGCAGGAGCAGCTCTCTCGCGCTCTGCATGCCGGCGAGGTGAGCGCTTTGGTGGTGCTCGATCTCAAGCGCTTCAAGCAGGTCAATGATCTGCTGGGTTATCAGGTCGGTGATCGGTTGTTGCAGATGGTGGCCAACAAGCTGCAACAGGCCCATGGCAGTCACGCTTACCGGCTCGGTGGTGACGAATTTGCCGTGGTGCTGACCAAGGCGGATGATGCGCTGGAAACCGCCATTCATGAGCTGGTGGATCTGCTCCATTTCGAGTTCGTGACCCGGGAGTGCAGCTTCGATCTGGCCTGTCGACTCGGGGTCGCCAAGGCGCAGCAACAGGATGCCGCCCGGTTGCTGGATCAGGCCATCCTGGCCCTCAACCAGGCCAAGCGTAGCCAGGAGGGGGCGATCAGCTGGTTTGAGCCAGCCATGCTGCAGCAGTTGCAGTTGAGTCAGCAGCAGCTTCATCAGCTGCGAGAGTGGCTGGCGGGGCGCGAGCCTGCACCGCTGCGAGTGGCATTGCAGGAGCTGACGGACGGGCAGGGCAACGAGATGTGGCAATTGGCGCTTGAGTGGCGTGAGCAGGGAGTGCCTTGCCATATGCGCTGGCTGCAGGAGTGCGGTGTGCTTGGGCCCGTGTTGGCCCGTGTGCTGCAAACGCACGAGGCGCAGTATGCCGATGGTCAGGCACTGCTGGTCCCGCTCGACAACCAGGCCCAGCTGACCCATCTACTGGCCTATTTGCCGGAGGCTTCCCGTGCGCCGCTGGTGTTGCTGATACCGACGCTGCAGCCGGATGGTGTCTTGCTGGCGGGATTGCGGCAGCAGGGTTGCACTCTGGCGCTCAGAGAGATTGGCAGCACCACCGCGGCGCAGCTGGCAGCAGGCTGGCCTGTTCGCTACTGGTTGCCGCAGGGTGATGAAGATGGCGAGTTGTTGCAACCTCTGGCCAGACGATTGGGGCTGGTGCCACTGCAAGTGCTGGCAACCAGGGAGACCAGGTCGCTGGCCTGAGGGCAAAAGCGGTATTGCACGGCAGAGATAAAATGACACAAGGCGACCTCGGGGTCGCCTTGTTCGTTTATTGCCCCTGAACGTCAGGGGCGAGGGGCGCAGGATTGCCTGATCACCAGATCCGGGTCGACGGTAATCAGGTGGTTCTCCACCGTTTCGCCGTTGATCCGCGCCAGCAGGCGGGTGACGGCAAGGCGCCCCAGCTCCTCTTTGGGCTGGTTGACGGTGGTGAGTGGCGGCGACATAAATTCAGCCAGCGCCACATTGTCGTAGCCGACGATGGAGAGGTCGCGCGGGATCACTAGCCCCGCCTGATGGGCGGCACTGATTGCTCCCATCGCCATCATGTCGTTGCATACAAAAAGGGCGGTGGGACGCTCGGGCAATGCCAGCAGACGGGTCATCGCCTGATGGCCGCTGGCGCAGTCAAAATCCCCCTCCTGGATCCACTCTTGATTGATCGTGAGACCCGCCTCCTGCAACGCCTGCTCGAAGCCAGCTTGGCGCTGGTTGGCGGGGGCGCGGCTATGGGGGCCTGTGATGCAGCCGATGGCGGTATGGCCCAGCTCAATCAGATGGCGGGTTGCGAGATAACCGCCGTGGAAGGAGTTGTCGGCGATAAGATCCACATCCTCGCTGACCAGCCCCCAATCCATCACCACCACCGGCAGGCTCTTGAGCCAGTCGAGCTGGTTGAACACCTCTTGTTGGCCTTCGCTGCACATGATCAGCAGGCCATCGACCCGCTTGCGCAGCATCATCTTGAGGTAGGAGAGAGCGGTTTCTGCCTGCCCCTCGGTGTTGCCCAGCATCAGGTTGTAGCCCTGCTCGAAGCAGTAACGCTCCACCCCGCGCACCACCTCGGCAAAGAAGGGGTTGCTGGAGGTGGTGACCAGCATGCCGATACTGTTGGTCTCCTTCACCTTGAGGCTGCGGGCCACCAGACTCGGGGCATAGTTGAGCTCGCGCATGGCGGCGAAGACCCGCTCGCGGGTCTCCTCGGCCACAAAGCGGGTCTCGTTGATGACGTGGGATACGGTGGTGGTAGAGACCTGGGCCCTCGCCGCCACCTCCTTGATATTGGCCATCAGTGCCCCTGCGCAGTCTGCTCAAGCAGGAAAGTGTCGACCTCCTGCTTGCTCGGGATGGAGCTCTGGGCGCCGAACCTGGTGACGGAGAGCGCCGCCGCCCCGTGGGCAAAGCGCACCGCGCTGTGGAAATCGGCACCCGCCAGTTCCGCCGCCAGCAGGGCACCGTTGAAGGTATCGCCTGCGGCAGTGGTATCCACCGCCTTTACCCGAAAGCCCGGGATCAGCTGTTGCTGCTGTGCGTTGCTGCAATAGACCCCCTGCGACCCCAGGGTGATCATCACATCCGCAATGCCCATCTGGTGGAAGCGGGCTGCCGCCTCGCGGGCACTCGCTTCGTCGGTGACTTTCACGCCGGTCAACAGCTCGGCCTCGGTCTGGTTGGGGGTGATAAGATCCACCAGTGCCAGCAGTTCGCTTGAGAGCGGACGGGCAGGGGCGGGGTTGAGCACCACTCGGGTGCCGTGGGTGCGGGCCAGGCGTGCAGCTTCATGAACGCTTTCCAGCGGCACTTCCAGTTGCAACAGCAGGGTGTGGGCGCCGGCGATCATCGCTTCGTGGTTTTTCACCACAGCCGGAGTGATGGCCCCGTTGGCTTCGGCGGAGATACCGATACTGTTCTCCCCCTCATCGCTCACATAGATGATGGCAATACCGGTCGGGAGCTTGGGATCGAGTTCGACGGCGCTCACGTCGATGCCATCTTTGGCAAAGCCACTCTTCATCTGGTGGCCGATGGCGTCATCACCGATGCGGGCGATAAAGGAGACGGGGGCGCCAAGGCGGGCGGCAGCGACTGCCTGATTAGCCCCCTTGCCACCCGGTACCACCTGATAGCTGTGACCGGTCAGGGTTTCACCCGGGCGAGGAAAGTGGGGAACGCGCAGCACGTGGTCTGCATTGACACTGCCCAGAACGACGAGACGATTCATGTTGACTACTCCTGATGCATCTTGGCTTGAACACTGTGATTGAGTGAGCCCAAGCCGGGAGGCACCTGAACGAGAGGGAAAAGGGGAGGCGAACCTCCCCTCAAAAACTTACTTGCTGACCACTTGCAGCGGTACCGGAATGGATTTCTCGACCGGCTGGCCTTTAAGCACCTTGTCGGCAGTCTCGACGCCGATGGCACCGATCAGCGCGGGCTGCTGGGCCACGGTGGCGGCCAGTTTACCCTTGGCAACGGCGGCTTTGCCATCGTCAGTGCCGTCGAAACCGACGATCATCACCTCTTTACCGGCAGCCTGCACCGCACGGATGGCACCCAGCGCCATCTCGTCGTTCTGGGCGAACACGGCCTGTACGGTCGGATGGGCCGCCAGCAGGTTTTCCATAACGTTCAGACCCTTGGTGCGGTCAAAGTCGGCAGGCTGGGAAGCCAGCACCTGCAGCTTGTTGGCCGCCACGGCCAGGGCAAAACCTTCGCCACGGTCACGGGCGGCGGAGGTACCGGCAATCCCTTCCAGCTGGATCACCTTGGCACCTGTGCCCAGTTTCTCGGTGATGAAGTCACCGGCCAGCTTGCCGCCTGCCACGTTGTCGGAGGCGATGTGGGCCTTGACCTCACCCTGCGCAGCACCACGGTCCAGGGTCAGCACCGGAATGCTGGCGCGGTTGGCCAGACGAATGGCGTTGCCGACCGCTTCGGAGTCGGTGGGGTTGATCAGGATGGCGCCGACCTTGCGTACGGTGAGATCTTCCATGTTGGAGAGCTCTTTGGCCGGGTCATTCTGGGAATCCAGTACCACCAGCTCGTAGCCAAGCTCTTTGGCTTTTGCTTCGGCCCCCTCTTTCATGGTGACGAAGAAGGGGTTGTTGAGGGTGGAGACCACCATGGCCAGGGTTTGATCGGCGGCCTGGGCAGTGCCCAGCACGGACATGATGGCGGCAGCGAGCAGGGTATTGAGCTTTTTCATCATTTCATTCCTTGTGTGTGGCTTTTCTTATCAACGATTGCTTTTGTTATCGATCATCATGGCAAGCAAGATCACGCTGGCCTTGGCGATCATCTGGTAATAGGAGCTGACATCGAGCAGGTTGAGGGCGTTATTCAGGAAGCCGATGATCAAGGCACCGATCAGGGTCCCCATGATGCGACCCTTGCCGCCCATCAGGCTGGTACCACCCAGCACCACAGCGGCGATGGCATCAAGCTCGTAACCCATGCCCGCCGTCGGCTGGGCAGAGGAGAGACGAGAGGTAACGATAAGCCCTGCCAGTGCCGAGAGCGCGCCGCACAGACCATACACCGCCAGCTTCACCCGATCCACATTGATACCGGAGAGGCGGGTTGCCGATTCGTTGCCACCCAGCGCGTAGATGTAGCGACCGAGACGGGTGTGGTTGAGCATGAACCAGGCGAGCAGGAAGACGATGGCCATCAGCCAGATGGGCACCGGCAGACCGAACAGGTAACCGGTACCGAGCCAGGCGAAGTGGTCGGCGCCATCACTGAAACCGGTGGAGATGGGACGACCCTCGGTATAGACCATGGTGATACCGCGCAGGGCGGTCATGGTGACCAGGGTGGCGATAAATGCCTGCACCTTGCCCTTGGCAATGATGAGGCCGCTGACGCCGCCCAGCAGGGCACCGGCACCCAGAGTGAGGGGCACCACCAGCCAGATCGGCAGCTCCATGGCGACCATGGTGGCGGCCAGCGCGCCGCACAGGGCCAGTACCGAGCCGACCGACAGATCGATACCGGCGGTAAGGATAACCAGCGTCATACCGACCGCCATGATGGCGTTGACCGAGGTCTGGCGCAGGATGTTGAGCAGGTTGTCGGCGGTGAAGAAGTTGGGGCTCAGAAAGGAGACCACACCAATCAGGACCAGCAGCGCGACCAGGGATTTGTTCTCGATCCACCACGCCTTGCTCATAACGCCACGGCGGGAAAGGGTTTGGGTTGTCATTGGGATGCCTCTTGCTCTGCTTGCCACTGTTTACCGACTGCCGCCGCCATCAGCTTCTCCTGATTGGCATCGCGGGTGTCGAACTCTGCGCTGATGCGCCCTTCGTGCATCACCATGATGCGATCACTCATGCCGAGCACTTCCGGCATCTCTGAGGAGACCAGAATGATGCTCATCCCCTCCTTCTTGAACTGGTTGATCAGCTGATAAATTTCCTTTTTCGCCCCCACGTCGACGCCGCGGGTCGGCTCGTCGAGGATCAGTACCTTGGGCCGGGTCAGCAGTCCCTTGGCGATGGCCACCTTCTGCTGGTTGCCGCCGGAGAGCAGTTTGATCAGCTGATCCTGACTCGGGGTCTTGATGTTGAACAGGCGCACATAGTCGCTCACCGCCTGCCGTTCGGCCTTGCCGTCAATCTTGCCGTTGCTGATGAACTCGTCGAGGGCGCACAGACTCATGTTCTCCCGCACCGAGAGTTCCAGCACCAGCCCATCCCCCTTGCGATCTTCGGAGATATAGGCGATGCCTGCGGCCAGACCATCTGCCGGGCTTTTGGGCACCAGAGTATGACCGTCAACTTGCACTTCACCGGTGCTGATGGGGCTGGCGCCGTAGATAAGCTTCATCAGCTCGGTGCGGCCGGAGCCCATCAGGCCGCTAAAGCCCAGAATTTCCCCCTGACGCAGGGAGAAGCTCACCCCACGCACGCCGGGACCGGCCAGATCTTTCACCTGCAGGTTGACGGGGCCGAGCTCGCGCTCAAGACGCGGATACTGCTCTTCCAGCCGGCGACCCACCATCATCTCGATGATCTTGTCTTCATCCAGATCGCTCACCGCCTTCTCGCCGATCCACTTGCCATCGCGCAGCACAGTGACCCGATCGCAGATCTCGAAGATCTCTTTGAGGCGGTGAGAGATATAGACGATGCCGCAACCTTGTTCGCGCAGCTCGCGGATAACCTTGAACAGCTGCTCGGTCTCGGTATCGGTCAACGCATCGGTCGGCTCGTCCATGATGATGACGCTGGCATCGAACGACAGCGCCTTGGCGATCTCCACCATCTGCTGTTCGCCGATGGAGAGATCCCCGAGTCGGGTATCCGGCCCATGCTTGACACCAAGTCGCGCCAGCAGGCCACTTGCCCGCTCGCGCAGCTGTTTGTGGTCGATGCTGCCAAAACGGGTACGGGGTTCGCGACCGAGGAAGATGTTGGCGGCAATCGACAACTCCGGCAGCAGGTTCAGCTCCTGATGGATGATGCTGATCCCCTGATCCTGAGAGTCGCGGGGGCCCTTGAAGTGGACCGACTGACCGCGGTAACTGACGCTGCCCGCATCGGCCTGATAGATACCGGTCAGCACCTTCATCAGGGTGGATTTGCCGGCGCCATTTTCACCGAGCAGGGCCATCACCTGGCCCGGATAGACCCGCAGACCCGCTTCGTCGAGGGCGCGCACACCGGGGAAGGTCTTGACGATCCCGGTCAGCTCCAGAATGGGTGAGAGGGGGGAGGTTGTGCTCATTTGCAGCTTCCTTGAAGAGGCCTTCTTTGAAGAATGTCAGAACGCCACACCGGCGCAGAGGATCAGGTTGGCGTAGGGAGTCACCTCGCCGCTGCGCACGATGGCTTTGCTCTGGCGGGAGCGGGTTTTGAACTCCTCGTGCAGGCAGTATTCGATGGCGATGGGCTTGCCCTGGGCGGCTGCGTGGGCCTCAAGCTGATCGACCAGCGCCTGATGGGCGGCGGGGCTGATCTGCTTGATCTCGCTTGCCATGATCGCTTTCTCCACCACCAGATCGGTGAGCAGGGCGGTCAGCACGGTTTCAAGGCTGGGGGTGCCCGCCATCAGCGCCAGATCGATCCGCTCCGGACCTGCCGCAATGGGCAAGCCAGCATCGCAGACGGTGATCTCGTCGGTGTGGCCCATCTGTGCCACCAGAGCACTCAGGGGAGCATTGAGCAGTACGCCTCGTTTCATACAGCACCTCATCAGGCCTTGGCCCGTCAATCTGTGAACCGTTAGGCAACCGGTTACGCAACCGGTTGCGTCATGGCGCAAAGATAGGCTTTTTACTAAGGAAGGGCCACGGCAAAACCATGGAAATGTGAAAACGATCTCAAAGGCGGGAGAAGAAGTGCAGGGGAGGAGGCAGGAAGGGTGTCAGCAGAGCCCTTACACCCTTGTTATTTATCGAGCTATTGATTTTATGGTTAGTTGGCCAGTGCCTTGGCGACCGCCGGACGGCTCAGCATGCGCTGATAATGGTCGGCAACCTTGGGGAATTCACTGATCTCGACCCCATCGCTTTTCAGCCAGCCCGCGACCACGAACAGATAGATGTCCGCCACGCTGAACTGCTCGCCCAGTACCCAGGGACCGGCCAGATAGTGCTGCTCAATCTGGGCAAAGCCATCGCGCATATTGCTGGCGACTTTCTGCTGCATGGCGGCAATGGCCTGCTCGTCATCGGCCCAGCGGCTGCCACGGCGACCGTGGGCGTGGGAGACATGCACTGTGGAGGCGAGGAAACTGTTGACCTCCTGCATGCGGGCCAGCAGGAACGGGTTGTCCAGCGGCGCCAGCTTGGCATTGGGGAAGCGCTGCGCCACATAGAGCAGCAGGGCCGGGGTCTCGGTCAGGATGCCCTGCTCGGTGACAAGGGCAGGCACCCGCCCTTTGGGGTTGATGGCAAGATACGAAGGATCACGCTGCTCCCCTGCGGCGAGGTTGACGAGACGGGGTTGGAACGGGGCATTCGCTTCCAGCAGGGCAATCTGCACGGCCATGGCACAGGTGCCGGGAGCGAAATAGAGGGTCAGATCGGACATGAATACTCCTGATTGGCTCAGGCCACCCGCGATATCGGCGAAAAATGTGTTTTCGTGATACCTCGAGGGGTCATGAAAAAAGAGAGGGGGCAACGTTTGCCCCCTCAACCAATCTACACCCCTTAGAGGTGATGAAAAAGCGCAGAATTAATCGGTTTGTTTGCCCATTTCATAAATTCCTCGGCTAAGGGCGCAAATCAGATGGTGTTGAACTTGATGGGATAGTTGATACCTGAGGATGGGCGGTTGGTACTGAAAGGACTGGGGCACAATAGCGTCCTTGGTTGTTCTCCCGCTCTTGCACGATATGATCGTCATCAGATATTCTAATTTTTGGGTCGTTACAATGAATCCTATCTAACAAGACTGATCTTCATTTAGATCATCAAACAGAAAACGGCCTTTTTAGATAACTTTTTGATGACTGCAATCGTTTGTGTTTGATACCATGTTCTTCTACAAACTTTCCACGGCTTTCATGGTGGCTGTAATGTTTTATCATGCTTTAATCCGGTTATAAAACAGCATGTAGGTAGTTGGAAATATATATGCAGTAGCCATGTTGTTTACTAAGAGAAGGGGAGTGAAACTCAGCGAAATTGAGAGTCTTAAGGAAAGGTAGGAAGTAGGTTAAGGAAAATAAAGAGGTGATCAATGGATGATGAAAAGGGAAACTCAAGCAATATCAAAAATAAAACCAAACTGATATCGGGTTTTGTAGCTTTGGCCGTGATAGGCGGAGGGTGGTACTGGTGGCTTAAAGAGCCCTATATTGAGCCAGAGATTAATCCCACCCCAACAGAATTGTTTACTATTCAGGGCGAGTTTCCTTTTGATAAGGGCTATCAATTAGCTGTTCATAGTACTTTCATTGCATCTAATAAAACTGACTCTACTTGCAGCAAAACTTTTTATGCGTTCGGTGTTATACCTGCAAATACTAGACTCAGGGGATGGCAAATAGATAACCCCATTAAGAAATATCAATCAAACAGATTCAGTGTAAAAGTGTCAAAAGACTATTTATTGCCTGACCGATGTAATTGGGTGTTAGATTCTGTTGGCTATTTTATAGTGAAGGCAGGTTCCGAGTTGGAGGCTAATTTGAAAGCTAACCCTTCAGATCAACATAATCGTCAAGGGTATTTTTTATCTTCAGCATACAGCAATTGGAGTGAGTTAAAACTGGGGAGTGTAAATATTTCATGCCGACCAGATGTTGGTCTTAACAAATTAAAAGGTGGTGTTGTTTGTAAGCGACTGAATCAAAGAGAAGTAAACACATATAGACGTAACTATAAAGTTCATAATAAACCGCTACCATCGATAGTTAATTTTAAATTCGTTATGGAGGACAAAATGTCAAGCGCTGAACAAAATACTGTTTTAGAGAGTGCATATGGCGATCCACTAAATAATAATTTGTCCTATGAAAAGGGGGTATAAAGACTGTTAGTTAGATTAGCAAATCGTAATCGGACGTTAGCTGTTTCGATAAAATTGCACAGTTATTCCCCATAAACACATCCGTTTTGCCTATATCTCCACAGTGGGGTCGCTATGAGTTCCTCCCTTCTAAATGGAGAAATACATCGCCCCCCCCTCATATTTCCCTACAAATTTGCTCTGAAGCCGGCTGCAGTGGAGCACTTACAAAAATTGTGGTCTGTCTGGCTTAAAGATGACTATCTATATATTTTGCTGTTAATCGATGCGCGCCTGTGCCTCTCAGTGTCTATGACTGTTGTGCTTAAAAATTGCGCTGGTGGTTAAAAAGAGAAGGGGGCAAATATTGCCCCCTTTATCCATTAAGCCCGTCAGAGGGTCGATTAACCGCCGACTTAACCGGCCTTGGCCACCATGGCTTTAAGCTGCAGGAAGTACTGCTCGTAGAGGCGGGAGGCATCCCCTACATCGGACTGGAACTCGCCCTTGCGCTTGATCTCGTCGCTCGGGAAGACCATGGGGTTATTGCGAAACGCCGGGGTGAGCAGGGGAATGGCATCCTTGACCGGCGTGGGGTAGCCAATCGCCTCGGCCACCTTGGCGGCCACATCGGGGCGCATCAGGAAGTTGATCAGGGCGTGGGCCTCTTTCACATGCTTGGCCTTGGCCGGGATGGCGAGGTTGTCCATCCAGAGCACGGCGCCTTCTTCGGGGTAGGTCATCTGTATGGAGGGATATTCGCGCTGGGCGCCGTAGGCCGAGCCGTTCCACAGCATGCCGATATTGACCTCACCGGCGATAAAGGGGTCGGCCGGGTTGTCGGAGTTGAACGCCTTGACGTTGGGCATCAGCTTTTTCAGGTATTCGAACGCTTCGGCGATTTGCGCCTTGTCCTGGGTGTTGGGGCTGTAGCCCAGCTGCACCAGCGCGATATGGAACACCTCGCGGGCATCGTCCATCAGCAGCAGGCTCTCTTTCCACTCCGGTGCCCAGAGTTGCTTCCAGCTGGTCACCGGCTGCTCGATGATGTCGGTGTTGGTGCCGATGCCGGTTGCGCCCCAGATATAGGGGATGGAGTAGCGGTTGTCCGGGTCGTACTCGTGGTTGAGCAGGGTAGGGTCGAGGTGCTTGAAGTTGGGCAACTGGGCGCGATCCAGCGGCTGCAGCATCCCCTCTTTGGCCATTTTCGAGATGAAATAGGTGCTGGGCACCACCACGTCATAGCCGTCGCCATGGGTTTTCAGCTTGGCGTAGAGGGTCTCGTTGGATTCGTAGGTGGAGTAGATCACCTTGATGCCGGTCTCTTGCTGGAACTGCTCCAGCAGGCCGTCCGGCACATATTCCGACCAGTTGTAGAAGTAGACCACCTTGTCGTCGGCCGCGTGAGCGCTCTGGCTCAGCAGCGGGGTGGTGAGGGTGAGGGCGGCTGCCAGCAGGGCGCCGGCCTTGTGTTGGATTGTCATCAACAACTCCTTGGGGTTATGGGGCCTTGCGGCCCACCGTGACAGAGTTCGCCAAAGATGGCGGGGACGAAACGGGCAGGGTCAACCCTGCCGTTTACGCAGTAACAGTTGCGCCAGCAGCACCATCCCGAGGGAGGCGACCAGCATCAGGGTGGCCAGGGCGTTGACCTCGGGGGAGACCCCCACCTTGACCATGGAGTAGATCTTGAGCGGCAGGATCTCGTAGGCCGGGCCGGTCACAAAGGAGCTCACCACCACGTCGTCCAGCGACAGGGTAAAGGAGAGCAGCCAGCCCGCCATCACCGCCGGCAGGGCCAGCGGCAGTATGATGCGGCGCAGGATGATCCACTCGCCAGCCCCCAGATCCCGCGCGGCTTCCAGCATCCGCACATCGAAGCCACACAGCCGCGAGTAGACGGTGATCACCACGAACGGCAGGCAGAAGGTGATGTGGGCAATCAGTAGCGACCAGAAGCCGAGCGCAATGCCGGTCACTACAAACAGGGTCAGCAGGGAGATGGCCATCACGATATCGGGGGACATCATCACCACGAACAGCATGCCGCTCACGTACTGCTTGCCGCGAAAGCGATAGCGAAACAGCGCCACGGCGGTGAGGGTGCCGATCAGGGTGGCTGCGGTGGCGGTGAGGGCGGCGATGGTCAGGGAGTGCTGGGCCGCCTGCATCAGGCTGGCGCTGGCAAACAGCTTCTCATACCAGCCCAGGGTAAAGCCGCGCCAGTCGATGCCATATTTCGACAGGTTGAAGGAGTTGGCGATCAGCACTCCGATGGGTACATAGAGATAGCCAAACACCAGCAGCAGGAACAGAGCCTTCAGTGCGCGCATCATGCCAGCTCCCCCTTCTTGCTGAGCAGTTTGCCCGCCCGCCAGTAGCAGTAGACCAACAGTGCCATCAGCACCGTCAGCATCACGCTGATGGCGGCGCCGAAGGGCCAGTCACGGCTGTTGAGGAACTGGGTCTTGATCAGGTTGCCGATCAGCAGGTGCTTGGCGCCCCCCAGCAAGTCGGAGACGTAGAACATCCCCATGGCGGGCAGGAACACCAGCAGACAACCGGCGATGATGCCGGGCAGGGTGAGGGGCAAAATGATCCGCACCAGCCGCTGCCAGCCGTTGGCGCCGAGATCCCGCGCTGCCTCCAGCAAACGGCCATCCAGCTTCTCGATGCTGGAGTAGAGCGGCAGCACCATAAAGGGGAGCAGTACATAGACCAGCCCGATGATGACGGCCACCTCGGTATACATCATCTGCAGCGGCCGCTCGATAAGCCCCAGATCCAGCAGCCAGCCATTGATCAGTCCCCGGGTGCCGAGCAGCACTTTCAGCGCATAGGTGCGGATCAGAGAGTTGGTCCAGAACGGCACCACCACCAGAAACAGCAGCAGCGGGCGGATACGCGCTGGCAGATGAGCCAGCAGCCAGGCAAAGGGGTAGCCCACCAGCAAGCAGATAGTGGTGGCGAGCAGCGCCAGCCAGAGGGAGTGGAGCAGCACCTCGAAATAGAGGGGGTCCAGCAGGCGGCCATAGTTGCTCAGGGTAAAGAGCGGCGCGATAAGCTCGGACTCGTCACGGGTCAGGAAGCTGACGCAGATGATCATCAGGTTGGGCAGAAAGACAAACAGCGTCAGCCAGCCCAGGATCAGCGCGATGGCCGTGTTGCGAAAGCCGTTGTGGGCAAAGCTGCGCGCTACCCGCAGATTAGTGAGGCTCATAGGGCAGCACCACCTCCCAGCTGTCGACCCAGTGGATCGCCACCTCCTGACCCAGACGGTAGTCAAAATCGGGGTCATCCTCGTCGAAGAACTCGGAGATAAGCAGCTGTTTGCCACTTTCGAGTTCAATCACCGAATCCAGCGTCGCCCCCTTGTAGTTGCGCTCGCGGATATTGCCCCGCAGCGCACCACTCTGATCGTCATCCTGATCGAGAATGCGCAGATCTTCCGGGCGCAGCAGCACCAGTACCTTCTCGTCTGGCTGGAACGGCAAGGCGGTATGGAGCAGGCATTCGCGCCCCTCTACCTCGGACTGCCAGATACCGGGTTCGCGCTGGCTGATCAGCTTGCCATCCATCACGTTGATCTCGCCGATAAAGCGGGCCACGAACAGGTTTGCTGGCGATTCGTAGATATCGCGCGGGGTGCCGCGCTGGATGATCTTGCCCCCCTCCATCACCAGGATGCGATCAGACATGGTGAGCGCCTCTTCCTGATCATGGGTGACGAAGACAAAGGTGATACCAAGGCGACGCTGCAGCGCCTTGAGCTCGCTCTGCATCTCCTTGCGCAGCTTGTAGTCAAGCGCCGAGAGGGATTCGTCGAGCAGCAGCAGGCGGGGCTTGTTGACCACGGCGCGGGCAATGGCGACCCGTTGCTGCTGCCCGCCGGAGAGTTGATCCGGGCGGCGGTTGGCCAGCTCGGTGAGCTGCACCATGGCGAGGGTCTCCTCGACCCGCTGGCGGATCTCGCTGGCAGGTACTTTCTGCATCTCGAGGCCAAAGGCGACGTTTTCAAACACCGTCATATGGGGGAAGAGCGCATAGCTCTGGAACACGGTGTTGATGTGCCTGTGTTCGGCGGGGATATGGGTGATCTCGTCACCGGCCAGATGGATGGTGCCACCATCGACCGATTCGAGCCCGGCCAGCAGGCGCAGCAGGGTGGTCTTGCCACAGCCGGAAGGGCCCAGCAGGGTAAGAAATTCACCGTCATAGATTTCAAGGTCAAGGTCACTCAGGATCACCTTGCCATCGTATTTTTTGCTGATCTTGTTCAGCGCGACAATTACCTGTGGATTGTTCATCATCCGCCAGTCTCACCCCAGCCAGTGGCCATCGTGTTGAAAGAGGGCCGCATTCTATGCAGCCGACACATGAAATTAAAGGCTTTTTGGCCCGAATTAGCCGCAAGTGCGCAGGAAAAACGGCTACGAATAGCGGACCAAATCGCTATAATGTGCCACCTGATTTGGTCGTTTTCGATATTGGATAGTCAATTGAGTAATAAAATGCGTATTGGCGGCTCCCTTGAGCAGTCTCTGAACCAGGGCTACCGCCTTGATCTGAAAGGGGTCATCCAGGAGGGATGGCAACAGACCCGCCGTACCGGATTTGGCCTGCTGCTGGCGATTGTCGGGGTGACGGCGATCTGGATCCTGCTTAGCAATGTGCTGCTGTTGCCCTATCTGGGGGATGACAACCAGATGAATGTGGCCATGGTGCTGAGCCTGCTGATGACGGTGGTGATGGCCCCCATGACCAGCTCCCTCGATATGCTGGGGTTGCAACAGTCGGTCGGGGTGCGTGCCCGTGCCAACCAGGTGTTCGACTTCTTCCGCCACTTTGTGCGTCTTGGCATGTTGAGCCTGCTTGGCAGTCTGCTCACCAGCCTGTTTGGCCCGCTATTCGATCTGCTGGGATTGCCCGCCGTGCTCTCTTTCATTCCCTCGGCCCTGATCGGCATGGGGCTGCTCTTTACCGTACCTCTGGTGCTGGAGCGTGGCCTGACACCGCCCCAGGCCATTCTGGTCTCTCTCAAGCTCTTTGCGCGCGGCTGGCCCAGCATTGTGCTGTTCCACGGCGTGATGACCGCGCTCTTCTTCCTGGCTCTGATCCCCATGGGGTTGGGGCTTATCTGGGTGGCACCGCTCTATTTCAACTGCAAGGGGATCCTCTATCGGGATCTCTGCGGGGTGGGGGTAGAGGTTAACGAGGTGACAGAAGGCCCCAACCATTTCAATGCATGATGCAAAAGGACGTTGAATGACCCATCGATATGGAGTGACCAAGGTTTTGCGCCAGAGTCTGCTGGCCACGCTCTTGCTGCCAGGGCTGGCGCTGGCTGAGCCGGTGCTGGATCTGCAATACAGCACCTTCTACAGCCAGATGAAGACCTTTGCCAAAGGGGAGTTTGGTCACGCCAGACTGGGGTTTTATCTGACCGATCCGCAAAATGGTCAGCGCTGTGGCCTCACCTTTGCCCGGGTTGCAACCGACAGCAAGGAGGTTGCGGGCGAGGTAACAATCGATAGCGAATTGCGCCTGCCTTTTGATGAGGATCTCAACCTCGACAAGGGGATCGTGACCGTCGGCCTGAAAGAAGAGCACGCCACATGCGATATGACGGTACAGGTGATGGCCGATGCGCCAAACGGACCCGAGCTGCCGCTGGCCGAGCTGGCGGCCCGTCAGCAGCAGATGCAGTCGCTGCTCGACAAGATGGCGGGCATGGTCGGCAAGCACTTCCTGCCGAAGATGGAAGGGGTACGCATTACCCTGGTGCAGCAGAGCGGAACAGCTTATCTGATTGATGGTGCCCGTCAGGAAGCACTGCCCTGGCAGGAAGGCCACCTGCTGCTGAGCAATAAGCAACTGGCTGCGTTCGCGACCGGGCAACTGCGCCTGCAGGGTGACGTGCTGCGACTGACCCCCTGGTTGCACAAAGGCTGATACCGATGGTGTTGTCACGTTGGTAACAGGCAGATAAAGAAAGCAAAAAAGGAGCGATTATCGCTCCTTTTTTATTGTGTGGCGTTTGCCCTGTGAGCACGGCTTAGCGCACTTCAATCACATCCAGCATGTCCATCTCGTCGATGTCCAGCAGCGGCGCCTTTGGCATCTCGGGCGGATCAAACGCCTTGTCGCCGCCATCGATGATGCCGGAGTCGCGGTTGATGCTCTTGAAGTCAAACAGCTTGTGGTCGAGCAGGTGGCTCGGGATCACGTCCTGAATGGCGGTGAACATGGTTTCGATACGACCGGGGAAGCGGCGATCCCAATCCTGCATCATCTGTTTGATGGCCTGACGCTGCAGGTTCTCCTGCGAGCCGCACAGGTTGCACGGAATGATGGGGAAGGCTTTGACGTCGGCGTAGCGGATCAGATCCTTCTCTTTGCAGTAGGCCAGCGGGCGGATCACCACGTTCTTGCCATCGTCGCTCACCAGCTTGGGCGGCATGGACTTGAGCTTGCCACCGTAGAACATGTTGAGGAACAGGGTCTCGAGGATGTCGTCGCGGTGGTGGCCAAGGGCAATCTTGGTGCAACCCAGCTCCTGGGCGGTGCGGTAGAGAATACCGCGGCGCAGCCGTGAGCAGAGGGAGCAGGTGGTTTTGCCTTCCGGTACCTTCTCCTTGACGATGGAATAGGTATCTTCCTCGACGATCTTGTACTCGATACCGAGGGAATCCAGATACTCGGGCAGCACATGCTCGGGGAAACCGGGCTGCTTCTGATCCAGGTTGACGGCAACCAGATCGAAATGGATGGGGGCGCTGGCTTTGAGGCTCATCAGTATGTCGAGCATACCGAAGCTGTCCTTGCCGCCGGAGAGGCAGACCATGACCTTGTCGCCCTCTTCAATCATGTTGAAGTCGGCAATGGCCTGACCCACGTTGCGCCGCAGGCGCTTCTGCAGTTTGTTAAAACTGTATTTTTCTTTGGCGTTCAGCTCTTCTAGCATGCTCGTAAAACCCGGGACACAAATAAGCGCGTTATTATAGCCATGTCCCGGGGGAGGGCAAGGTGCCAGGCACCTTATGATTGTTTGCGACGACTGTCGACCGGGCAGCTGTAGTCCGCCGGTTTGAGGATCAGGATGTCGCAGGAGAGGCGGTCAATCACATGTTCGGCAGTATTGCCGAGCAGAGCAGCAGAAAGACCGGTACGGCCGACACAGCCCATGATCATCAGGGTCGCCTTGAGCTCTTCGGCCATATCCGGCAACACCTCTTCCGGTAGCCCCTCTGCTACCCGGGTCCAGAGATGACCAATCCCGAACTTGTCGGCATGGCTGAGCAGCAGGCTTTCGTGATGTTTGCGGATCGCTTCGTTGTAGGCGTTGGGGTCAAACTCCGGCAGCTCGATGGCCACGTTGACCGGAGTGCCTGGGTAGGTGTTGACCAGATAGAGGTTGGAGCCCAGCAGCTCGGCGATGTCGCTTCCTTCCTGGGTGATCCGTTCGTTGAGCAGTTTCTGGTCCGGATCGTCGCTTGAGCAGTTGATGGCAGCGATGATGTTGCCGCCCCGTTGCCAGTGCCCCTTCTTGACCAGCAACACCGGACAGGGGCATTTGCGCAGCAGGTGCCAGTCGGTGGGGGTAAAGATAAAGGTTTGCAGGAAGCTGTGATGGTGTGTGGCTTTGACCACCAGATCGTGACGCTGCTCCAGCACTTCCTGAATGACACACTCGAAGGGGCGATTGTGCCAGACCACCTTCACTTCGCATTCGATCCCCTGTGCCCGATAGGGGGTCAGGATCTCGTCCAGCCACTCACGTCGCTGTGAAATGACGCCGTCGCGCATCTCTTGCCGCTCGTCCACCGAGAGCATGGCAGTCATTTCATACGAGAAGTCATAGATGGTGAGCAGCAGGGTCAGATGGGCGTTTTCGTCCAGCTCGGCGACTTTGACTGCCCGTTCGAGGGCGATTTGACGCTCCTCTTCTGGATTGATAACCACCAGAATATTCTGATATTTGACCATCTTCTCCTCCTTGGAAAAGTCCAATGACAGCAGAATCTTAGCCATTACAGCTTAGCGCAGGAGGAGGGTATGGGGAACGTACCGGATCACATTCCAGAGGAAAGGATCCGGCAGGGAACGCAGGAGAAAAGCGGGAGGGTAAGCGGAAAAATCAGCCGCAGGGCGGGCGAGTTGCACCGGCCATCATGCCAAGGGCGACCTGATCCAGCACGGTAATGTATTTGCCTTTGACGCTGATGAGACCGGACTTTTGGAAGCGGCCGAGCAGACGACTGATGGTCTCGACAGTTAGACCCAGATAGTTGCCAATGTCACCACGGGTCATGGAGAGACGGAACTCCTTGGCGGAGAAACCGCGCTCGGAGAAGCGTACCGACAGATTGTGCAGGAAGGCGGCGAGGCGCTCTTCAGCATTCTTCTTGGAGAGCAGCAGGATCATCTCCTGATCGCCCATGATTTCGCTGCTCATCAGACGCATGATCTGCTGGCGCAGTTTGGGCATCTTGCCGGAGAGATCATCCAGCACTTCAAAGGGGATCTCGCACACCATGGCCGTTTCCAGCGCCTGGGCGAAGGAGGGGTGGGCCTGCTTGTTGATGGCATCAAACCCGACCAGATCGCCAGCCAAGTGGAACGCAGTGATCTGCTCATCACCTTGCTCGGTGATGGTGTAAGACTTGATGGTCCCGGAACGGATGGCATAGAGCGATTTGAACTCATCGCCAGCCTTGAACAGCTCTTCACCCTTCTGGATCGGCTTCTTGCGCTCGATGATGCTGTCCAGCTGATCAAGCTCGTTGTCGTTCAGAGTGAAGGGAATACAGAGCTGACTGATGCTGCAATCCTGGCAATGAATTGCACAGCCACCGCTCTGGATACGTCTGCCAGGTTTCTTTTCCGGGATCATAGGCTCATACGAATAATTGATTTATATCAAACAAGTTTACCATCAACTCATCCGTTTTGGATAGGGTTTCAAAAGGAAGCAATGCCAATCCAGAAGGTATGCACCCCGAACAAAATGAGCAGCAGGGCACCGCCAAGGCGCAAACTGCGCAGGGTGAGCCAGTATCTCAGGCGATCGGCGAGTCCCCCGAGCGCGAACAAGGTGGGCAGGGTGCCGAGGCCAAAAAAGAGCATGATGAGCGCCCCGCCACTGGCCGAACCGGCCGCCGCGCTCCAGGTCAGCATGGAGTAGACCAGCCCGCAGGGCAGCCAGCCCCACACCATGCCAAAGGGCAGTGCCTGCACAGGTGAGGTGAAGGGGATAAATTTGCCCGCCAGCGGTTTGATACGGGGCCAAAGTCTGGCGCCGAGCCGCTCCAGCAGCAAGATCCCTTGCCACCAGCCCGCCAGATAAAGGCCAAGCGCAATCATCAATAACGCTGCCACCAAGCGCAATCCGGCGATGGCGTGTTTGCCTGCGCCCAGCTCGCTGGTGGTGGCGAGCAGGCCGCCCACCAGTGCACCTGCAATCACATAGCTCAGGATCCGGCCGAGGTTGTAGTTGAGCAGATAGGCGAGTCGCCCCCAAAAATGCTGCTTGTTGGCGGGGATCGCCATGGAGAGCGCGGCGGAGACGCCACCGCACATGCCAATACAGTGGGCAGAGCCTGCCAGTCCGACCAGCAGGGCGCCGGCCAGATCAAGGTTGTGGGTCATGGTCAGCAGGCTTTACGGGTTTGTGGGCAGGTTGCTCTTCGTCAAACAGGATATTGGAACCCTGCCGGTCGAGATCTTCAAACTGCTCGGAGCGAATGGCCCAGAAGAAGACGACCCCGGCGATGATCACAAACAGGATAGCGATGGGGATCAGGACAAAAATTATATTCATGAGAGGTACCTTGGCGTTCATCCTTGGCAAGCGTCCCCTATGGTAACTCTGTTCGGGCAGGGGGCCAGCCGCTATCAGTGAGAAATGTGGCCTGCATCGGAGGCAGGCCACATTTTCAGCTATTTTCCGCCACCGGTCTCATCGGTTGAGGCGCATGGAGTTGGTCACCACGATGAGTGAACTGAGCGACATGCCCGCTGCCGCCAGATAGGGGGGCAGCCAGCCGCAGGCCGCCAGCGGCAACACCAGCAGGTTGTAACCGATGGACCAGGCGAAGTTCTCGATGATGATCTTGCGGGTACGCATTGCCAGCACTCTGGCCTCGAGCAGTCGGCTCAGGTCATCGGCCAGCAGGATGGCATCGGCGCTGTTTTTCGCCAGATCGGTGCCACCAGCCATGGCAAACGAGGCGTGAGCGCCGGCCAGTACCGGGGCGTCGTTGATGCCATCGCCCACCATGATGCTGATATCCCCTTGGGCTTCCCGGGCCTTGAGGTAGGCCAGCTTGCCATCGGGTGAGACCCCCTTGACCAGCTCATCCACCCCCAGTTCCCGGGCAATCTCGTCTGCCTGCAAAGAGCTGTCGCCAGTCAGCACGGTAGTTTGCAGACCTGCTGCCTTGAATGCCGCGATCAGCGCCCTGGCATCGGGGCGCAGGGTATCTTCCAGATTGAAGCGGGCCAAGACCTGCTGCTCGTCGGCCAGATAGATAGCCAGACCGCGGCCGCGCTCTTGCGCCGGATCCAGCCCAAGCCAGCGGGCACTGCCGATGCGGTAGCGTACGCCATCCACCAGCGCTGTGATGCCGTGACCGATGACCGGTGTGATCTCGCGGGCGGATAGCAGCACACTGATACTGTCGGCAGGTAGCCGGAAGGCGCGAGCTATGGGGTGCTCGGATTGCGCCTCCATGGCCCGGGCGATGGCGAGGCATTGCGTCTCGTCCATCTCTGCCAAGGTGGTGGTGCCGGTCAGACTGATCTCACCTGTGGTCAGGGTGCCAGTCTTGTCCATCACGATCCGGTTGGCCTTGGTCAGCACGTCCAGCACATGACCACGGCGCAGCAGAATGCCGTTGCGGGTCAGATTGGCGGTGGCCGAGGTCAACGCCGTCGGGGTGGCCAGCGACAGGGCACAGGGGCAGGTGGCCACCAGCACGGCGAGGGTGACCCAGAACGCCTGATCCGGTTGATGGAAGTGCCAGAAGGTCCATACCGCGGCGGCAATGATCAGCAGCACCAGAATAAAGTGGCGCGACAGCTGATCCGCCATCTGGGCGATGGCTGGTTTGTCATCAAGAGCGTGATCCTGCAGCCGCATGATCTGGGCGATCCGCGACTCTTCGATACGGTGGCTGACCCGGATCTGCAGCGGCGCATCCGTGTTGATGGTGCCGGCATAGACCTGATCTCCGCGCTGTTTGAGCAGGGGCAGCTGTTCACCGGTCAGCATGGATTCGTTGAGGCTGGCTTGCCCTTCGACAATGATGCCGTCCGCCGGCAAGGTGGCGCCGGCCAGTACCCGCACCCGATCGCCGACCTGCAAGGTCTTGGCCGCTACATCATGTTCCCCTTCATCATCGATGCGGGTCGCCATGATGGGCACCAGTCTGGCCAGGTTGGAGCTCGATTCCGACGCCTTGCGCCGGGCCCGCAACTCGAGAAAGCGCCCCAGCAGCAGGAAGAAGACGAACATGGTGATGGAGTCGTAATAGACCTCACCGGTATTGAACACGGTGGCCCACATGGAGGCGATAAAAGCCCCGATCAGTGCCAGCGACACCGACACATCCATCGACAGGTGACCCTGTTTCAGGCTGCGCCAGGCACCCACGTAAAAGGGCTGGGCCGAGTAGATCATGATGGGGGTGGAAAGTAACAGGCTTATCCACTTGAAGTAGACCATGAACTCATCTTCAACGCTGATGAAGAGATCCATGTAGAGGGCCACGGCGCACATCATCACCTGCATTGAGCCCAGCCCTGCCAGTGCCAGCCGGAACATATAGCTACGCACCTCTTTGGCGTAGAGCGCCTCCTGTTGATGGGTCTGGAACGGGTAGGCACGATAGCCGATCTGGGCAAATCCCTTGAGGATGTCACTTAGGGAGAGCAGCTCCGGATCCCACTTGATGCGGGCCCGGTGGGTGGTGGTGTTGACATTGATGTAGCGCAGGCCCGTCAGTGTCATCAGGCGGCGTTCGATAAGCCAGGCACAGGCGGCGCAGGTGAGCCCTTCAACTGTCAGCTGGATTTCGCGAAGGGTACCGCTGTCGGTGACAAAATCCTGTTGCACTTCTGCCAGATCGTAGTGGGTGAGGGCGGCCAGCTCTTCGGGTACCAGATCTCCCTTGGTGCCGGGAGCGGTGCGGTGATCGTAGTAACTGGCGAGGCCGCACTCCATGATGGTTTCTGCCACCGCCTGACAACCGGGGCAGCACATAGGGCGAACAATCCCCTTTATCTCAAGGGCATAGCCACTATTGGCGGGTACCGGCTCGCCACAGTGAAAGCAGGGGGTCATGCGTTATGCCCCCCTGAATGCAGAATGCAAGCAGCAGGGGCGCTGGCGAGCACCGGCCCGCCACAGTGAGAACAGCCGGTCATGGCTTAGCGTCCTTTCGGGTCGAGTTCGACAGGGGCCAGGGTGGGCAGCTGGACGGTCTCTTGCAATCGCCACTCGTGGTCAAAGGCATCGACCCGAATGTGCCACTTGCCGACCAGCGGCTTGTCAAAATGGAGGCGATAGGTGCCGCTCGCATCGGCGGTGATCATGTGTTCGCTGTCCTGACCGGCCAAGGTCGGGTGGAACAATGAGAGATAGAGAGCTTGCCCGGCAGGAATGTCACCGCTGATGGGTTTGAGGGTCAGCTCGTTGCCGTCAACCTCCAGCCCAAAGCGGATATTGAGCGCTTCGGAGCGGTCAAACTTGCTCAAGTCCTGATTGATCTCTTTCCCTTGTTTGTAATAGTCCTCGGCCACCAGATTGACCCCATCCTTGCTGGCGATGATGGCGGTGGCGATACTGCCGACAACGGCGGCAGTGGGGAGGGCGATGATAAACCAGGGCCAGAATTGGCGATACCACGGTTTGGATAGAGGTTGGGTCATGATTGCTACTGCCATGAAACGAATGATTAACGTGGAAGATGGTTTTTACGCAACACAAGATAACAAAAAGCCTCGAGGAGTCGAGGCTTTTTGCTGTGTAATCACGTGTTTATCACATGTTACAACGTTACGGGCGAACCTTATTTGGCAGACTGTTGATGAGACAGGCTGTAAACGTAGGAGGCCAGCAGGTGAACCTTGTCCTCACCCAGAATGTCTTTCCAGGCTGGCATCACGCCGTGACGACCGTGGGTGATGGTTTGCACTACCACTTCGCGGGAGCCACCGTAGAGCCAGGTGTTGTTGGTCAGGTCTGGCGCACCGACGGCAATACCGCCCTTGGCATCGGCCCCGTGGCAGGCAGCGCAGATGGCAAAGCGTGCTTCACCTTTCTTCGCTTCCACCAGGTCGACCTTGCGACCGGAGAGGCTCAGCACATAGGAGGCCACTTCCTGAACGCCATCTTTGCCGAGGATTTCACCCCAGGCAGCCATGATCCCCTGACGACCGCCCATGATGGTGGTCTTGATTTGATCAGGCTGGCCGCCCCATTGCCATTCGCTGTCGGTCAGGTTCGGGAAACCGCGACCACCGCGGGCGTCAGAGCCGTGGCACTGGGAGCAGTTCTGCAGGAACAGACGCTGACCCACTTTCAGGGCTTCCGGATCCTTGGCGATCTCGGTGATGGCACGATAGGTTTTGCCATCCGCTTCGTAGGTGAGTTCACGGAACTTGGCGCCGTAGATCTCGTCAGCCTTGGCGACCTCGCGGTCATACTCCACTGCGCGACCTTCGGCCTTGGCCGATTCGGTTGCAGCCTTGGACTCGGCCAGCGAGCGCACGTCCTGGTTGGAACTTTGCCAGCCCAGCAGGCCTTTGAAGTTGCCAAGCCCCGGGAAGGCGATCAGATAGACCAGACCGGTGACGATGAAGAAGAGGAACATGTAAGTCCACCACTTCGGCAGCGGGTTGTTGATCTCCTCGATGCCATCGAAGGAGTGACCCATCGATTTACCTTCTTCAACACCCATCTTGTCCTTGCGGCACCACATCAGCAGCAAGAAGCAGCCGAGGATGGTTCCCAGACTGATGACAGTCACAAAAATGCTAAACAGAGTGCTCATTATTGTTTCGCTCCTGCGTTCTTTTTATCAGCACCGGGTTGCTCATCATCGGCAAAAACCAGATTGGCAGCCTCGTCGAAAGAGGTCTTGCGGCGTTTGCTGTAGGCCCAGACGATGATGCCAATCATGATGGCCATCAACAGCAGGGTATACAGACCGCGAAATGTGCCGTAGTCCATTTTCGCCTCCTTATTTCAGGGCATGACCCAGTGATTGCAGATAGGCCACCAGCGCATCCAGCTCAGTTTTGCCCTTGACGGCTTCGCCAGCACCCTGAATATCGGCGTCGGTATAGGGCACACCGAAGTGATCGCGGAACAGCGCCAGCTTCTTGGCGGTCATCTCACCGGTCAGCACATTGGTATCAAGCCAGGGGTAGGCGGGCATGTTGGATTCCGGTACCACATCGCGCGGGTTGATCAGGTGAACCTTGTGCCACTCGTCGGAGTAGCGGCCACCAACACGGGCCAGATCCGGACCAGTACGCTTGGAGCCCCACAGGAAGGGGTGCTCCCAGACGCTCTCACCGGCGACCGAGTAGTGACCGTAACGCTCGGTTTCGGCACGGAACGGACGGATCATCTGGCTGTGGCAGTTGGTGCAGCCTTCGCGAATGAAGATGTCGCGTCCTTCCATCTGCAGAGCGGTGTAGGGCTTGAGGCCCTCCACCGGCTCGGTGGTCTGCTTTTGGAAGAACAGCGGAGTGATTTCAACCAGGCCCCCCAGACTGATGGCGAAGATGATGCCGACCACCAGCATGGGAACGCTTTTTTCAAATATTTCGTGACGGTTATTGTTGCTCATGGGTTGACCTCTTCAATCATGCTGGCTGGGCGACAGGTTCCAGAGAACCTTTGGGCGCAGTGATGGTGCGATAGGCGTTGTAAGCCATCAGCAACATGCCGGTGACGAAGAAGCAGCCACCCAGGAAGCGCACGAAATAGAAGGGATAGGATGCCTGCAGCGCTTCAACGAAGCTGTAGGTCAGGGTGCCGTCTTCGTTGACTGCACGCCACATCAGGCCCTGCATCACGCCGGAAATCCACATGGCAACGATGTAGAGCACGGTGCCTACGGTCGCCAGCCAGAAGTGAACGTTGATCAGCTTGACGCTGTACATCCGGCCCTGGCCGAACAGGTTCGGGATCAGGTGATAAACCGCACCGATGGAGACCATGGCAACCCAGCCCAGCGCACCGGAGTGAACGTGACCAACGGTCCAGTCGGTGTAGTGGGAGAGGGCGTTGACGGTTTTGATCGCCATCATCGGGCCTTCGAAGGTCGACATGCCGTAGAAAGAGAGGGAGACGATCAGGAAGCGCAGGATGGGGTCATAACGCAGTTTGTGCCAGGCACCGGAGAGGGTCATGATGCCGTTGATCATGCCGCCCCAGGAGGGTACGAACAGGATCAGGGACATCACCATGCCCAGCGACTGAGCCCAGTCAGGCAGTGCGGTGTAGTGCAGGTGGTGCGGACCGGCCCAGATATAGAGGGAGATCAGCGCCCAGAAGTGCACGATGGAGAGGCGATAGGAGTAAACCGGACGACCGGCCTGCTTGGGCACGAAGTAGTACATCATCCCCAGGAAGCCGGCGGTCAGCAGGAAGCCTACCGCGTTGTGGCCATACCACCACTGCACCATGGCGTCCATGGCGCCGGAGTACATGGAGTAGGACTTCATGCCGGAGAGCGGCACTTCCATGTTGTTGACAATGTGCAGCACCGCAACGGTGATGATGAAGGCGCCGAAGAACCAGTTCGCCACATAGATGTGGGAGGTGGTGCGCTTCATCAGGGTGCCGAAGAAGACGATGGCATAGGCGACCCATACCACAGTGATGGCGATATCAATCGGCCACTCCAGCTCGGCATACTCCTTGGCGGAGGTGTAACCCAGCGGCAGAGAGATGGCGGCAGAGAGGATGATCGCTTGCCAGCCCCAGAAGACGAAGGTTGCCAGCGGGCCACCAAACAGTCTGGTTTGACAGGTGCGCTGAACCACGTAGAAGGAGGTGGCCATCAGTGCACTGACGCCGAAGGCGAAGATCACTGCGTTGGTATGGAGGGGCCGCAGACGACTGTAAGTCAGCCACGGGGTCTCGAAGTTGAGGGCAGGCCAGATCAACTGGGCTGCGATCAGTACGCCAACCGACATGCCGACAATTCCCCAGACAATCGTCATGACGGTAAACTGGCGAACAACGGTGTAGTTGTACTCAGGATGGTTAGTTGTATGGCTCATCGTTATATTCCGCTTCCGATGCTGCTGTTGTTTGGTTTTGTATCCGGAGGACCGGACTGGCTTCATCAGCCACCGCCGACCAGTTGTTAACATCTGTTAACGAAAGGAAAAGCAAAAGATGGCTAAATGAAAACTGCATGGGAATGATACTGAACTGACAGGTAAAATAACAGTATAAACAGTGATATATTTGGCTCCGTCCGGTCTCGATATGGCAGTTTTTTACCTTGTTCGAGATCACAAAAAACTATTTTAATTGCATCTTAATCGGGCTGTTTTTGATGAAAGAGAGACTTACCGCACGTAAAGTTTTGCACCTCGTACTGGTATTGGCGCTGTTATTGGCGCTGATGGCCTATCGCACCTGGTTTTCGGCCGATAACAGCGTCTCTGCTGACCAGAAAAAAGATCAGATTTGTGATCTTTCCCACACCCCTTGCAGCACGCTGATTGGTGACAAGCCGCTGACGGTTGCCATCAAGGAATTACCGCTGCGCGCCGAGCATGACTTTGCCATCGCTATTACCGGCGGCGATCCGGCCATCAAACCGGTGAAAGCGACACTCGAAGGCAAAGATATGTTTATGGGCACCATTCCGGTGAGTTTTGAAGAGATAGACGGACAGTGGCAGGGGGTGACCCAGGTGGGGAGTTGTACATCACCCGTCATGATCTGGTTGTTAAATATCGAGTGGAGTAATGGTCAACGCCAGCAATTGGCGCTTTCCGTTGCCCGGGAATAACGGCGCAAGAGGTGGGGAGTGGAAAAAATATTTGAAATTTCCCGGCCAGGCGTTACCTTCCCCAAACCATCAGGGAGTGAAGTTCATTTAATCATGATTGAAAAACAACCGTTTTATCGCACCCTCAACCAGCAGGCCAAGGCGCTGCTGGAGGGGGAAACCGATCTTATTGCCAATCTGGCCAACCTCTCCGCACTGCTTAATCAGGAGCTGGCGGAGATCAACTGGGTCGGTTTTTATCTGTTGCAGGGCGAGACCCTGGTATTAGGGCCATTTCAGGGCAAACCGGCCTGCGTGCGGATCCCGGTCGGCCGCGGGGTGTGTGGTACGGCAGTGGCAGAGGGGAGAACCCAGCTCATTGACGATGTCCACCAGTTCGACGGTCACATCGCTTGCGATGGCGCGAGCAACTCGGAAATCGTGATCCCGGTGCGCCGTGGTGGCGAGATCATCGGGGTACTCGATATCGACAGTCCGATTTTTAACCGTTTCGACCAGCAAGACCGGATTGGCCTCGAAGAAACGGTGCAAATTTTGGAAAGCATGCTCTAAGTCATTGCTAGATGGTTCGCAAAAGGCCCCAAGCTCTCTATAATGGGGCCTTTGTTGTGCTCGGGACGTGCCCGTGCGTTTATATGAAAGCCAAGGTTATACATGGAAAACACTGAGAAGCTGAAGAACAGTAAAGAGATCGTTGCCTACCTGGTCGAGAAATTCCCGGCCTGCTTCGTTGCTGAAGGAGAGGCCAAGCCGCTCAAGATTGGCATCTTCCAGGATTTGGCCGAGCGTCTTGCTGACGATGCCAGAGTCTCCAAGACCATGCTGCGTTCCGCACTGCGTCAATACACCTCCAGCTGGCGCTACCTGCACGGTCTCAAAGCTGGCCAGGCTCGCGTTGATCTGGATGGCAACCCGGGCGAACTGCTGACCGAAGAGCACATCGAGCACGCCAAGCAAGCTCTGAAAGAGAGCAAAGAGCGCGTATTCGCCAGCCGTCGTACCAATACCAAAGAGAAGGATGAGAAGGCCAAGAAGCCCCGTCGTCCTGCTGTGCGCAAAACCGAGAAAGCTGATGTAGCTGCCAAGCCGAAAGTTGCCACCAAGGCACCGGTCGCTGACGCTCCGCTGGTTAAAGTGGATGCCGCTACGCTGAAAGTGGGCCAGGATGTGCGCGTCGTTATGGGTAAATTCCCGGTTCCGGCAACCATCAAGGAAGTAACCAAGGACGATGTACAGGTCCAACTGCAGACCGGCATGATGGTGCGGGTCAAATCAGAGCACTTGGTTCTCTAAGGAGACAAATGTTGAAGCATGGCGTAATTCGTTTTTCCCTCGTTGCCTGTAGCCTGGCGCTTGCCGGGCTTGCACAGGCCATCGAGCCGGTGCTCAAGGAGAGTGATTTGCCTGTGTTGGCTCAAGAGAGCCAACATGCTACGGCCAGCAAGCGAATTACCAATTTGTTTACCCGCTCGCACTACAAACAGTTCAAGCTGGACGATGCCTTTTCCTCCGTGATTTTCGATAAATATCTGGAGAATCTGGACTACAGCCGCAACCTGTTTTTGGCCTCTGATATCAGCCGTTTTGAAAAGTACCGTAACGGTTTTGACACCGACCTCGAAAGAGGCCGTCTGGCTCCCGCCTACGAGATGTTCAACCTGAGTCAGCAGCGGCGTTATGAGCGGTTCGAATACGCCCTCAAACTGCTTGATACTCCTTTCGATTTTACCCAGACCGACAACTATGTGTTTGATCGGGAAGGGGCGGCTTGGCCCAAAGATGAAGCAGAGCTCAACGAGCTGTGGCGTCAGCGGGTCAAGTTCGATGCCCTGAGCCTCAAGCTCAGCGGCAAGGAGTGGCCCGAGATCAAGGAGCTGCTTGGCAAGCGTTACAACAACGCCATCAAGCGGATGTCCCAGACCGAGAGCGAGGATGTCTTCCAGCTCTTCATGAACTCCTTCGCTCGCGCCATCGAACCGCACACCAGTTACCTCTCACCGCGCAGTGCCGATCGTTTCAACACCGAGATGAACCTCTCGCTGGAGGGGATTGGTGCCGTGTTGCAGGCGGAAGATGACTTTACCGTCATCCGTTCTCTGGTGCCCGGTGGCCCGGCAGCCAAATCCAACCACCTCAAACCCGATGACAAGATCACCGGGGTAGGGCAGGAAGATGGCAAGATTGTCGATGTGATCGGCTGGCGTCTTGATGACGTGGTTGAGCTCATCAAGGGGCCCAAGGGGAGCAAGGTCAAGCTGGAGATCCAGCGCGGCAAGGGTGCAACCGCCAAGACCGAGCAGATCGAGCTGACCCGCGACAAGGTGCGCCTTGAAGACCGGGCTGCCAAGTCCAAGGTGATTAACGCCGAAGGCAAGAAGATTGGCGTCATCGAGATCCCGAGTTTCTACGTCAATCTGCACGATGACGTGATCAAGGAGCTCTCCAGCCTGAACAAGAAGAAGATCGATGGCTTGATCATCGATCTGCGCGGTAACGGCGGCGGCGCTCTGACTGAAGCTTCCGCCCTGAGCGGTCTCTTCTTTGCCAGCGGTCCCGTGGTGCAAATTCGTGATCACATGGGCCGTATCACGGTCAATGGCGATGACGATGGCAACGTCTACTACGGCGGGCCCATGTCGGTGATGATCGACCGATACAGTGCCTCGGCCTCCGAGATCTTCGCTGCCGCCATGCAGGATTATGGCCGCGCGTTGATTCTGGGTGAAAACTCGTTCGGCAAGGGGACGGTGCAGCAGCATCGCAGTCTCGCCAAGGTCTATGACTTCTACGAGCAGCCGCTGGGTCACGTGCAGTACACCATCGCCAAGTTCTACCGGATCGACGGTGGCAGCACCCAGAACAAGGGCGTTGCGCCGGATATCAGCTTCCCGACACCGGTTGCTCCGGAAGAGACGGGCGAAAGCCGTGAGTTCAATGCGTTGCCGTGGGATAAGATTGCCTCCGCCAACTACGAGAAACTCGGCAACTTCGCCAGCGTACTGCCCAAGTTGCAGGCGGCGCACGATGCCCGGATCGCCAAGGATCCCGAGTTTGCCTATGTGATGCAGGACATCGCCGACTACAAGGAGGAGAAAGACAAAAAGTCGGTCTCCCTCAACGAGGCGGAGCGTGTTGCAGAGCAGGCGAAACAGGATGAGAAAGCGCTCAAACGTACCAACGAGCGTCTGGCACGTATTGGCAAGCCGGCGGTGAAGAGTCTGGATGAACTGCCCGCTGATTTTGAAGCGCCCGATGAGTATCTCATCGAAGCGGCCAATATCACTGCGGATCTGGCCAAGGTCAGCAAACGCAGCTGACAAGGCACCTCCAATGCACAAGGGCGACTGCGGTCGCCCTTTCTTTTTGTCTGGCGTATCTGACGTAATGCAAATTGTTTGACCCCGCCAGTTGGTTGTGACAGCCTCTTTCTCGCCTTTAACAAGCGTGGAAGCAGACAATAATGACCGATCACTCCCAGGCCATGACGGCCAAATATCGCCAGGATTATCAGGCGCCGCTCTACTGGATCGACACCATCGACCTCGATTTCCAACTGCAGGAACCACTGACCCAGGTCACCGCCATCACCCGCATTCGTCGCAACGGTGAGCACAATGCGCCGCTGATCCTCGATGGTGAACAGCTGACTCTCAAGAGCGTTGCCATCGATGGCATTCCCTGTGACCACTACGAGCAAGGCGAGAGCAGTCTGACCCTGTTCAACCTGCCTGCCGAATGTGTACTGACCATCGTCACCCTGCTGGATCCGGCTGCCAACACCGCGCTGGAAGGGCTTTACAAGTCTGGCGATGCCTACTGCACCCAGTGTGAAGCGGAGGGCTTTCGCCGCATTACCTATTATCTGGACCGCCCCGACATTCTGGCGCGTTACAGCACCCGCATTACCGCCGACAAAGCTCAGTTCCCCTTCCTGCTCTCCAACGGCAACAAGGTCGATAGCGGTGATCTGGATGGCGGCCGGCATTTCGTGCAGTGGCAGGATCCGTTTCCCAAACCCAGCTACCTGTTTGCGCTGGTGGCCGGTGATTTCGATGTGGAGCGCAGCCACTACACCACCAAAAGCGGCCGCAAGGTGTCCCTCGAGATCTTCGTCGACAAGGGCAACCTCGATCGCGCCGGTTTTGCCATGGAGAGTCTCATCAACTCCATGCGCTGGGACGAACAGCGTTTTGGCCTCGAGTATGATCTCGACATCTACATGATCGTTGCGGTGGACTTCTTCAATATGGGCGCCATGGAGAACAAGGGGCTCAACATCTTCAACTCCAAGTTCGTGCTGGCCAATCCGGCCACCGCTACCGATGGCGACTACCACGGTATCGAACGGGTGATCGGTCACGAATATTTCCACAACTGGACCGGCAACCGCGTCACCTGTCGTGACTGGTTCCAGCTCAGTCTGAAAGAGGGGCTGACAGTGTTCCGGGATCAGGAGTTCTCCTCCGACCTGGGCTCCCGTGGCGTCAACCGCATCAACAACGTGCGTACCGTCCGCGGCCCGCAGTTTGCGGAAGATGCCGGCCCCATGGCACACCCGATCCGCCCGGATGTGGTGATCGAGATGAACAACTTCTACACCCTCACCGTCTACGAGAAGGGGTCGGAAGTGATCCGCATGATGCACACCCTGCTGGGGGAAGATGCCTTCCAGGCTGGTATGCGTCTCTACTTCGAGCGTCACGACGGCTCGGCCGCTACTTGCGATGATTTCGTGCAGGCGATGGAGGATGCGTCCGGTGTCGACCTCGGTCGTTTCCGCCGCTGGTACAGCCAGTCCGGCACCCCCGAGCTGACCGTGACCGACGAGTATGATGCCGCCAGCGGTATCTATCGCCTCCATGTCAGCCAGAACACCCCGCCGACCCAGGATCAACCGCAGAAGCTGCCGCTGCATATCCCCCTCGATATCGAGCTATATGACGAGCAGGGTGCCGTCATTGCGCTGCAGTATCAGGGCAAGGCCATCGGTAACGTGCTCGATGTGCTGGAAGCGGAGCAGACCTTCGAATTCGATCAAGTGCCGGTCAAACCGGTTCCCTCCCTGCTGCGGGACTTCTCTGCGCCGGTCAAGCTGCACTATGACTACAGCGACGAAGCGCTCGCCTTCCTGATGCGCTTTGCCCGCAACGAGTTTGCCCGCTGGGATGCGGCCCAGATGCTGATCAACAAGGCGGTCATCGACGGGGTGGCACGGGTCCAGCACGGGCAGGGGGTTGAGCTCTCCCAAACCCTGCTGTCCGCATTCGTCGCCATTCTGGACGACAGTGAACTGGATTTGGCCCTCAAGGCGGAGATCCTGGCGCTGCCCGGTGAGGCGACCCTGGCCGAGCTGTTCGAGGTGGCCGATATCGATGCCATCCATCAGGTGCGCGACGCGATCCACACCCGTCTTGCCGAGGCCTTTGGCGTGCGCTTGGCGGCAACCTATCAGAGTCTGCGTCTGAACGGTTATCAGGTGGTGCATGCCGACATGGCCAAGCGGGCCCTCAAAGGGGTCGTGCTCGGCTATCTGGCGGCTCTGGATGCGGAGCATGCCGATGAGCTGGTGCGCGAGCAGTATGCAACTGCCGACAACATGACCGACACCCTGGCGGCGTTGCAGGTGGCCAATGGCTATCTGTTGCCATGCCGCGCCGCGCTGCTGGCCGATTTTGAAGGCAAGTGGGCCAAGGATGGACTGGTGCTGGACAACTGGCTGCGGCTGATTGGCAGCAAACCGGCTGCCGATGTGCTGAGTGAAGTGAAGCAGGCAATGAATCATCCTACCTTCAGCATTCGCAACCCGAACCGGCTGCGGGCGCTGATCGGCAGCTTCGCCATGAGCAATCAGGTGCAGTTCCATGCGGTGGATGGCAGCGGTTACCGCTTCCTGACTGATCTGCTGATCGAGCTCAACGAAGTCAATCCGCAGGTGGCCTCCCGCCTCATCACGCCGCTTATCCAGTTCAAGCGACTGGATGAGGCGCGCAAGGCGCTGATCCGCGCCGAGCTGACCCGCCTTGCCAACCTTGAGGGGCTGGCTCGGGATCTGTTCGAGAAGGTCAGCAAGGCGCTGCAGCAGTAAGTGTCGACGGGGCAGGGGCGTTAACGCGCCTGCCTCTATTGCGTGATTTGTCGTGTGATCAGGAGCAAGCGTGAAGCAGTTTACTTTTCGGCTCTCATTGAATAGCGATGAGGTGATGCTGATGTATCAGGGCCATGCCAGACGGCTGGTGGTGCGCAGCGAACAGGGATTGACCCTGGAACTTGGCATAGAAAAAATACGCCCCTTTGTCGCCATCAATGGTGTGCATGGCTACTTTCGGCTGAAAACCCAGGACGATTACCGCTTTATCAGTCTCGAACGCATAAATTAACAAAAATCGAACAGATTACCGACTGTTTATCTGCTTTATGTCACTATCTATCCGGTAAACTGGCACAAAGGTAGTGGGAATTTCTGTATTTTTGGTTTTTTACAAAATTTCTTATAGTTTAAGCCGTGATCTGCACCTTGTTTTTAACATCTCGTTATCACCTTTCCTCGCCTTCCCTTAGCCAAGCCATTACACTTCGCAACAACTCTGCACCAGCGGGTAACCAGGGTGGTTGCCTCTGCGTCGGTGGTTAATGTCGTCCGATAAGGAATATAAAAATGGCATTGAAAGACGCCCCTACCTCAGTTCTGCTCGAAAACGTTCTCAGCCTGATCCATCAGAAGTTGCCCAAAAACAGTGCCTCTCTGGTCGAGCGCTTCGTTGCCAAGTTCTACGGCAACATGGCGAGCTCCGATCTGCACGATCGCAATGACAGCGATCTCTACGGCGCGGCCCTGAGCCTGTGGAATGCCCTCAATCAGCGCAGCGGTACCGATCCCTACATCCGGGTCTACAATCCCGAGCTGACCCGTCACGGCTGGCAATCGCCCCATACCATCGTCGAGGTGATCCTGCAGGACTCCCCCTTCCTGGTCGACTCCATCCGGATGGCGCTCAAGCGACTCAATATCACCGCCCACATGATGCTGCACCAACCGCTGCACCTCATTCGCGGTGCGGATGGCAAGATTGACGCCATTCTGGAGCTCGACAACACCGACGGGCAGACCTCGGTTGAAACGGCCTTCCTTATCGAGATCGATCACCTCACCAGCGAGGAGCAGATGGCCGCGCTTGCTGCCGAGCTCAACTCGGTGGCCGGTGAAGTGGCGCTGGCAGTCGGCGACTGGCAGCCCATGCTGGCCAAGCTCAATGAGATCATCGACGAACTTCCCAAGCGCAAGCACCCGGTCAGCAAGGAGGAGGTGGCCTCCTGCGTTGCTTTCCTTAAATGGGTGGCTGCCCACAACTTCACCCTGATGGGGTATCGCCGTTACGACGTCAAGGCGGTGGAGGGGGATCACGAGATCCTGCCGCAGGCGAGCTCCAGTCTGGGGCTGATGAAGAACTCCATCAAGGAGGTGGGCCAGCGCCTTGGCAACATGCCTGCCAGCGCCCGTCATGCCGCTCTGAGTTCTGACCTGCTGATCCTCACCAAATCCAACAGCAAGTCCCGGGTGCACCGTCCGGCTTATGTGGATTACATCGGCATCAAGCGCTTTGACGAGCATGGCAAGGTGATCGGGGAAGATCGCTTCATCGGTCTCTACGCCTCTTCCATCTACAACACCAGCGCGACCCAGATCCCGCTCATCAGCCATCGTCTCGAACGCATCATGGCTGCCTCCGGTCACGAGAAGGGCTCCCACGCCTACAAGGCGCTGCTGAACGTATTGGAAACCTATCCCCGTGACGAACTGATCCAGGCTCGTGAAGAGGAGCTGTTGGCCACCGGTCTTGGGGTGCTGGAGATGCAGGAGCGGGACATGTTGCGGCTGTTCGTGCGTCGTGATGTCTACGGTCGCTTCTTCTCTTGCATGGTCTATGTCACCAAGGAGCGCTACAACACGGCGCTGCGGATCAAGACCCAGCAAATTTTACAGAAGTATTTTGGCAGCAACGAAGAGGTGGAGTTTAACGTCTACTTCACCGAGGGCGTGCTGGCGCGGACCCACTACATAGTGCGGGTCAACAACAACAACGTGGATGTGGATGTGAACGAAGTACAGAACAACCTGATTGAAGCGGCCCGCAGCTGGGATGACCGACTCGACTCCGTGCTGCTCTCCCACTATGGCGAGGCCCGTGGCAACGAGCTGCGCCGCCGTTTCAGCACCGCCTTCCCCCGTGCTTACAAGGAAGATGTGCTGCCGGGCTCTGCTGTGGCCGACATCATGGCGCTCGATAACCTGAGCGAAGCCGAGCCGCTGGGCATGCTGTTCTACCGCGCGCAGGAGGAGGAGAACGATCGTCGGGTACGGCTCAAGTTGTTCCATCGCACCGAACCCATTCACCTCTCCGATGTGCTGCCGATGCTGGAGAACATGGGACTGCGGGTGATCGGCGAGACCCCGTATCAGGTTCGCACTCCGGGGGGCGATCTGTTCTGGATCCTCGACTTCTCCATGCTGCTGCATGGCGAGCAGCCCTTTGATCTGGCCCAGAGCCAGCAGCGCTTCCAGCAGGCGTTTGCTGCCATCTGGAACAAGCAGCTGGAAGATGATGGCTTCAACCGGCTGGTATTGGGGGCGGGTCTCACTGGCCGTCAGGTGTCGGTGCTGCGAGCCTATGCCAAATACATGCGCCAGACTGGCGTATCCTTCAGCCAGTCCTATATCGAAGAGACCCTGACCCGCTACCCCGATATCGCCCAACTGCTGTTTACCCTGTTCGAACAGCGCCTAGATCCTGCCAGCAAGCAGGACGCAAAGGTACAGGCCAAGCTGCACGAGGAGCTTGCCGCCAAGTTGGATCAGGTGGCCAACCTCGATGACGATCGCATCATTCGCCGCTATGTGGAGATGATCGACGCTACCCTGCGCACCAACTACTACCAGCTGGACAAGGCGGGCAACATCAAGCCCTACATCTCCTTCAAACTGGCGCCCTCCAGCATCACCGACATGCCGCTGCCGCTGCCGAAATTCGAGATCTTCGTCTACTCGCCGCGGGTGGAAGGGTTACATTTGCGCTGGGGTAAAGTGGCTCGTGGCGGTCTGCGCTGGTCCGATCGAAAAGAGGACTTCCGCACCGAAGTGCTGGGTCTGGTGAAAGCCCAGCAGGTCAAGAACACCGTCATTGTGCCGGTGGGTGCCAAGGGCGGCTTCTACTGCAAGCAGATGCCGGTGGGGGCAACTCGCGCCGTCATTCAGGAAGAGGGCAAGGCCTGTTATCGCCTGTTTATTCGCGGCCTGCTCGATGTGACCGACAACATCATCGGCGGCGAGGTGATCCCGCCCAAATCCGTGGTGCGCCACGACGAGGATGACTACTACTTGGTGGTTGCCGCCGACAAGGGCACTGCCACCTTCTCCGACATCGCCAACGAAATAAGCCTCGAATACGGTCACTGGCTTGGCGATGCGTTCGCCTCCGGAGGCTCGGTTGGTTACGACCACAAGAAGATGGGCATCACCGCCCGCGGGGCCTGGGAGTCGGTCAAGCGCCACTTCCGCGAGATCGGCGTCAACTGCCAGACCACAGATTTTACCTGCGTCGGGATCGGCGACATGGCCGGCGACGTGTTCGGCAACGGCATGCTGCTCTCCGAGCACACCCGGCTGGTGGGTGCGTTCAACCACATGCACATCTTCGTTGACCCCACTCCGGATGCGGCCAAGAGCTTTGTCGAACGCCAGCGCCTGTTCGATTTGCCGGGTTCCAGCTGGGATGACTACAACCGCGAGCTGATATCACAAGGGGGCGGCATCTTCCTGCGCTCTGCCAAGTCCATCAAGCTGAGCCCCGAGATGCAGACACTACTCGGCACTAACAAGGCCAGCATGGCGCCGAACGAGCTGATCAAGGCGCTGCTCTGCCTCAATGTCGATCTGCTGTGGAACGGCGGCATTGGCACCTATGTGAAGAGCGCTCGCGAGAGCGATGGGGAAGTGGGCGATCGCAGCAATGACGCATTGCGGGTCAATGGTCGCGATTTGCGGGCACGTATCGTGGGTGAGGGGGGCAACCTCGGCTTTACCCAGCTTGGTCGGGTGGAGTACGCCAGCCAGGGCGGTCGCATCAATACCGATTTTACCGACAATGTGGGGGGGGTGGATTGCTCTGATAACGAGGTGAACATCAAGATCCTGCTGAACCAATTGGTGGCGGCAGGTGATCTGACCCTCAAGCAGCGTAACCAGATGCTGTATGAGATGACCGACGACGTGGCGCAGATCGTGATCACCAACGCCTATCGCCAGTCCCAGTCTATCTCGGTCACCAGCTTCCGCGGCTCTGAACAACTGAAAGAGCAGCAGCGCTTTATTCAGGGGCTGGAGCGGGAGGGCAAGCTCGACCGTGCGCTGGAGTTCCTGCCATCCGATGAGGAGCTCTCTGAACGGATGGCGGCAGGGCAGGGGCTGACCCGCCCCGAACTGGCAGTGCTGGTGGCTTACGGCAAGATGGTGCTGAAAGAGCAGCTCAACTGCCCGGAAGTGACCGACGAGCCCTTCCTCGCCAGCATGCTGGTCACCAGCTTCCCGGCCAAGGTGCAGCAGCAGTTTGGTACCCAGCTGGCCGATCACCCGCTACGCGGCGAGATCATCGCTACCCGTGTGGCCAACATGTTGGTCAATGACATGGGGCTCAACTTCGCCAGCCGGATGAAGGACGAGACCGGTGCCTCGGTCGCCGAAGTGGCCTGCTGCTTTGCCATGGCCCGCGAAGTGTTTGGCATGAACCAGCTGTGGCGTGATATCGAAGGGTGCGACAACCTGGTTGATGCCCAGACTCAGCTCGAGCTGATGTTCTACAGCCGCCGCATTGTGCGCCGAGCCACCCGCTGGTTCCTGCGCGCCCGCAATCGCAGCTGGAGCATCAGCGAGAACATCGCCTTCTTCCGTCCGGCGTTCGAGACCTTAGGGAAGCACCTCTACGAGGTGATGGATGAGAGCGAAGTCGCCGAGCATCGTCAGGCTGTTGCCAAGTGGATGGAGAAACAGGTGCCGGAGGCCATTGCCCGTCAGGTCGCCCATATGAGCAGCCTCTTCTCCAGCCTGGATCTGGCGCAGATTGCCGCGGAGCACAAGACCGATATCCTGCGTGCCGCCAATGTCTACTATCGCCTCGGGGCCAAACTGGATCTGCACTGGTTCCTCGACCAGATCAACCATCAGCCGGTCGGCAACCACTGGCAGGCGATGGCGCGAGCCTCCTTCCGCGAAGATCTGGACTGGCAGCAACGCAGTCTCACTTCTGTGGTACTGGAAGGGTGCAAAGATCAGGGAGAATGCGCTACCATACTGGCCGACTGGATTTCGGAGCATGAGCAACTCTTGTCCCGTTGGACCCACATGTTGGCCGACTTCAAGACCACCAGTACCCACGAGTTCGCCAAGTTCTCGGTGGCCTTGCGAGAGTTGAACCTGCTCCAGTTGAATTGTCGGGCACTTTAATTGCCAGATTAAGGCATGACACCGACATTACACCCAAAGCCCCGGCCAGTTGCCGGGGCTTTCTTTAAGGAGCAAAGATGTTGTACCCCATCGCCAGGCATTTCCTGTTCAAACTCAATCCGGAACAGGCTCACGATCTCTCCATGAAATATTTGCCCCGCCTTCTCGGTACGCCACTCGATTGTTTCTTCCGCCAGAATTTGCCGAAACGCCCCGTCACTGTCATGGGGCTTTCTTTTGCCAATCCGGTGGGATTGGCGGCCGGTCTGGATAAAGATGGTGAGTGCATTGACGCGCTGGGCGCCATGGGATTTGGCTTTATCGAAGTCGGTACCGTCACCCCCAGACCCCAAAGCGGCAATGACAAGCCGCGCCTGTTCCGGGTTATTCCGGCAGAGGGGATCATCAACCGGATGGGATTCAACAACAAGGGTGTGGATCATCTGGTGGCCAAGGTGAAAGAGGCCAAATATCAGGGAGTCATCGGCATTAATATCGGTAAAAACAAAGACACTCCCATCGAACAGGGCAAGGATGATTACCTGATCTGCATGGACAAGGTTTATGATCATGCCGGTTATATTGCCGTCAATATCTCTTCCCCCAACACCCCGGGTTTGCGTTCGCTGCAATATGGCGAGGCGCTGGATGAATTGCTGGCCGCCCTCAAGGTGCGTCAGCAAGAGCTGGCCGCCCAATATAAAAAGTATGTGCCGCTGGCGGTTAAAATTGCCCCGGATTTAAGCCTTGAAGAAATAGATCAGGTGGCCGCTTCGCTGGTACGGAATGGTATTGATGGGGTTATCGCCACCAATACCACCCTCGAGCGCGAGATGATTTATGACATGCCCCACGCCGGTGAAGCGGGTGGCCTGAGTGGTCGTCCGCTGCAGCACAAGAGTACCGAGGTGATCCGTCATCTGGCCAAGGTGCTCAATGGTGCTCTGCCAATTATCGGGGTGGGTGGTATTGATAGTGCCATGGCCGCCCGTGAAAAATTGGCCGCCGGTGCCAGTCTGGTACAAATTTATAGCGGCTTTATTTATAAAGGGCCGGGGTTGGTCAAAGAGATTGTGACCAATATTTAAGAAATAGATGGCGGAGCCCTTTATTTGACGTTGCTGATTTTCTGCATATGGAATAAAGTCAACTGGTAATTATCAAGTAAGGGCTCCAACATGTTTATCCAACCGACCGATAGCTGGCAATGGCACTATGATGCCCAGAGTGACCGTCTGATGTTGGACCTGTCTGATAACATGTTATTTGCGACCGAGTATAAAGGGCGGCAATTGGTGCCCAGCTCGTTTACGACCCAACCTTTTTGTGTCGATGATGCCGCCCTCTATTATCAGTTGATGGATAAAGCAGCCGAACTTGAGTGGAGTATTCCCCATCAGGTTCAGTTGGTGCTTAATGCCATCGCGGTCAGTCGCTTTTATAAACCTCTGATGCCGCAAAGCTGGTTTTTTAGTGAACAACATCCGCAAGTGATCCCGCAAAACGGTGATCTGGTCCTGATGAATACACCTCATGGCAACGGCGAATTTATGGTCATTGAGGCAGGGGATCAGGCTAGCGTCTGTTTGAACCTCACAGCCGATCTGGTATTGACCACCAGTAAAACCTTGCCGCGTTTCGGGGTGATCAAGGTGATGAATAACCGGATGAAACCGCGTATTACCGTGACCGAGCAATATCGTCAGGTTAGTTGATATATTTTCATCAATCGTTTTATCTCTGTGATTACACCGCTGCCTGTTTTTACTGTTGTCACCTCAATCGCGCCTCGTTTCTGATACTTCATTGATCCGCGAACATCTTGCCCATTTTCATTGATCTTCATGGTTGTGATCCAGCCTCTCTTGAGGCTTGTTACAGTCACTTGCACCTTGTGTTCTAACCCACGCAGTATCTTGGTCTTCCGTGCTGCAAGCATGGTGTCTCATTCTTGTTTCGTTCTGCTTGTGTAGTGCCTTCACCTCAGCATCAACACATCACTCACTGAAGCGATTTTCTTCATACGACATTTTATTCTTGAAACGAGAGCTATTCTCACTTACATTTTGTTATAATGTAACAAAATGGAGTTGCCATGAAGCCTCATATTCATCCTGATTATCGTTTGGCGCTGTTCCATGACACGGCAGCAGATGCCTTTTTCCTGGTCGGCTCAACCATCAAGAGCGATCGCCGCTATACGTGGCAAGACGGGAAGGAGTATCCCTATGTGTCGCTTGATGTTTCCAGCCAGTCGCACTCGTTCTATACCGGCAAGCAGAAGCAGGTATCGAGCGAGGGGAGTGTGGCCCGATTCAACAAGCGCTTTGGCGCATTTTCAAGCAAGAAGGAGTCCTGAATGCAGGTCGTCTGTTCACTCAAATCCGTACGGGCACGTCATCCCGATTGTCAGTTGGTGCGTCGTCGGGGAAAATTGTTCGCGATTTGTAAAAGCAATCCCCGCTTCAAGGCTCGTATGAAGTGATTCGTTAATGATGTCTGGCCCCATGATCTCGCCATCGGGTAGTCATGGGGCCTTTTACCTTTTCGCCACCTATCAATCTGTTTCCATCCTGCTGTTTGCGCCGACTTTTGCATGCTCCAACCCGCCTGATGAGGTATAATGCGGCACTATTTTTATGGGTTCCCCGTGAGCGTGATGAAAGAATTTTTTGCAACCTGCCCCAAGGGGCTGGAAAACCTGTTGGCCGACGAGCTGACCAATCTTGGCGCAGAGCAGGTCCGTGAGACCGTGGCTGGCGTCCATTTCAAAGGCGAACTGGCGATTGGCTACAAGGCCTGCCTGTGGAGCCGTTTTGCCTCCCGTATCGTGCTGGTGCTCTCCGAATTCCAGATGAACGATGATCTGGATCTCTATCTGGGCGCCCACACAATCCCCTGGGAAGAGCACTTCTCCGGTACCTCTACCATCGCGGTGGACTTTACCGGTACCAACCCTGCCATTCGCAATACCCAATATGGCGCGCTGAAAATCAAGGATGCCATCGTCGACCGCTTCACCAAGCGCGGTCACGTGCGTCCGGACGTGGACAAGAAGTCGCCGGATATTCGCATCATGGCGCACCTGGGCAAAGGCAAGGCCAATATCACGCTGGACTTGTCAGGCCCGGCGTTGCATCAGCGTTTCTATCGTCAGGGCACCGGTGAAGCTCCGCTCAAAGAAAACCTGGCCTGCGCCATGATTGCCCGTAGTGGCTGGGCCGGTGAGCCCATGATGGACCCGATGTGCGGTTCCGGTACGCTGCTGATCGAAGCGGCCTTTATCGCCGCCGACATGGCGCCGGCGCTGCGTCGCGAGCGCTTCGGTTTCGATCGCTGGCTGCAGCATGATAGCGAGCTGTGGCAGAGCCTGATGATGGAAGCACAAGTGCGTGCCAAACGCGGCATGCAGCGTTGCGAAGTAAAACTGTTTGGTTGTGATGCCGACCAGCGCGTGCTCCTCAAAGCCCGTGATAACGCCAAAGCGGCAGGTGTGGCGCACCTCATCACCTTCAAGCAAGCCGATGTCACCAAGCTGGAAAACCCGCTGCCGATGTCTGCCCCTGTTGAAGGGGAAGAAGGTCAAGGGGATGCCCGCCAGGTCGGTATGCTCATTTCCAACCCACCTTATGGCGAGCGTCTTGGCGAATTTCCGGCGCTGCTGGAAGTGCACCAGGCGCTGGGCGATGCTCTGCGTCGTAGCTTCCAGGGTTGGAAAGTCTCCATTCTGTCCGCATCGCCCGAGCTGCTGAGCTGTCTGCGCCTGCGCGCCGACAAGCAGTATCGCCTGTTCAACGGTGCTCTCGAGTGTCAGCTGCGCAATTATCAAATCGCACTGGACTCCGTGGCCTCGCAAAAAGAGGTGGCACAGGACTTTGCCAACCGTCTGCGCAAGAATCTGAAGGCGCTCGAGAAGTGGGCCAAGAAAGAGAATCTCGACTGCTACCGTCTCTACGACGCCGACCTGCCTGAGTACAACGCCGCCATCGACCGTTATCAGGACTATCTGGTGGTGCAGGAGTACGCGGCGCCCAAGGATATTCCTGCCCAGAAGACCCGTCAGCGTCTGCTCGACATGGTGCAAGCCGCCATCAAGGTGACCGGGATGGACGGCGAGAAGGTGATCCTGAAAGTACGCGAGCGTCAGGAGGGCAAGCAGCAGTACCAGAAGCTATCCGAAGAGCAGCACCGGATGGAAGTGCAGGAGTATGGTGCCCGTCTGTGGGTCAACCTCTACGACTACCTCGATACCGGTCTGTTCCTCGACCATCGTCAGACCCGCCGCATGCTGGGTCAGATGGCCAAGGGCAAGCGCTTCCTGAACCTCTTTGCCTACACCGGCAGTGCCACCGTGCACGCGGGTCTTGGCGGTGCCAGCGAGACCACCACAGTGGATATGTCGCGCACTTACCTCAACTGGGCACAGGACAACATGCGCCTCAACTCGCTGGTGGGCCGTCAGCACAAGTTCGTGCAGGCTGACTGCCTGAAGTGGCTGTCTGAAGCGGACGAGCAGTACGACCTCATCTTCATCGATCCGCCCACCTTCTCCAACTCCAAGCGGATGGATGAGAGCTTCGATGTGCAGCGCGATCACCTGCTGCTCATGCAGCACCTGAAGCGTTTGCTGGCTGCTGGTGGCACCTTGGTGTTCTCCAACAACAAGCGCCACTTCAAGATGGATCTGGCCGGTCTCGAGGCCATCGGTCTCAAAGCGCAGAACATCACCGGCAAGACCCGGCCCAAGGATTTCGAGCGCAACCAGCACATCCACAACTGCTGGATCATCACCCATGCGGAGGCTGAGGCTTGATGCTGACCCTGTTTCACACCGACGGTTGCCACCTGTGTGAGCAAGCTTGGGCGCTGGTGGAGGAGGCGGGGGCAAGCGATGTGACCCGCCGCTGCGACATCATGGACGATGCCAGCTGGCTTGAGGCCTATCGGGTGCGTATTCCGGTGCTGCGGGACGAGGCTGGCCGCGAGCTGGGCTGGCCCTTCACGCTGGTGGAGCTCAAAGGCTGGCTCGCTCGTCAGGGTTGATTTGTGATTTGACGATGAAACGGGAGCAGACCCAGTCTGTTGCCCGTTTTTTCATATGAGATAAGGAACGAACATGGCTCTTTTAACATTGCACGGCGCGTGTCTGTCGTTCAGTGATTTTCCGTTGCTCGACAAGGCCGAGCTGACCATAGAGCGAGGCGAGCGCCTCTGTCTGGTGGGCCGCAACGGGGCGGGCAAGTCCACCCTGATGAAGGTAATTGCCGGTGAATTGCCCCTCGATGATGGCCGTCTGGTGTTGCAGCAGGACTTGAAAGTGACTCGTCTTGAGCAGGATCCGCCCACCTCGAGCGAGCTCACCGTGTTTGATTACGCCGCCGAAGGGCTGGCCGGAGTCGGTGAGCTGCTCAAGCAGTATCACCACGTCTCCATGGCGCTGGCGAGTGACCCGTCCGATGCCAACATTCGCAAGATGAGCCAGCTGCAGGAGCAGCTCGATTATCAGAATGGCTGGCAGTACGAGACCCGCATCAATCAGGTGCTGACCCTGCTTGGTCTTGATCCTGACGTGACCCTCGACAGTCTCTCCGGTGGCTGGCTGCGCAAGGTAGCGCTGGCCCGTGCACTGGCATCCGATCCCGATCTGCTGCTGCTCGATGAGCCGACCAACCACCTGGATATCGAGGCCATCAACTGGCTGGAAGAGTTCCTCAAGGATTTCCGTGGCGCCATCGTTTTCATCTCCCACGACCGTGAGTTCATCCACAAGCTGGCGACCCGGATCATCGATCTGGATCGCGGCGTGATCACCTCCTGGCCCGGCAACTATGACGAGTACCAGCAGGGCAAAGAGGAGTGGCTGCGGGTCGAAGAGCTGAAAAATGCTGAGTTCGATCGCAAGCTGGCGCAGGAGGAGGTGTGGGTACGCCAGGGGATCAAGGCGCGCCGTACCCGTAACGAGGGGCGAGTGCGCGCCCTCAAGGCGATGCGCATGGAGCGTACCCAGCGTCGCGAACTGCAGGGCAAAGCCAAGCTGCAACTCGACGAGGCGAGCCGCTCCGGCAAGCTGGTATTTGAAGCTGAAGGGTTGGGACTCGACTTTGGTGATCGCACCCTGTTCGAGGGGCTGGATCTGCAGGTGCTGCGTGGGGACAAGATTGCGCTGGTCGGCCCCAACGGTTGCGGCAAGTCGACCCTGATCAAGCTGCTGCTGGGTCAGCTAGATGCCACTCGTGGTTCGGTGCGTCAGGGTACCAATCTGGAAGTGGCCTACTTCGATCAGTACCGCGAACAGCTCGATCCCGAGCAGACGGTGGTGGACAACGTCGGGGAGGGCAAGCAGGAAGTGATGGTGCGCGGTCGCTCCCGCCATATCCTCGGCTATCTGCAGGACTTCCTGTTTGAACCCAAGAGGGCCAGAACGCCGGTCAAGGCGCTTTCTGGCGGTGAGAAAAACCGTTTGCTGCTGGCCAAGCTGTTCCTTAAACCCAGCAACCTGCTGATCCTCGACGAACCGACCAACGACCTCGACGTCGAGACTCTGGAGCTGCTGGAAGAGCTGCTGGCGGACTATCCAGGCACTCTGCTGCTGGTCAGTCACGATCGTCGCTTCATCGACAATACGGTAACCGGTTGCTGGCTGTTTGAGGGGGATGGCCGCATCAGCGACTACGTGGGCGGCTATGCCGACATGATTGCGACCCGCGAGCAGCAGCGTGCTCAGCAACAGGCCAAGAGCACGCCTGTGAAGGCTCCCGAGCCGGTAGCCACAGTGAGCGAAGCGCCGAAGAAAGGCAAAAAACTCTCCTACAAGCTACAGCTTGAACTGGATGGTCTGCCGGCGCGTCTTGAGCAGCTGGAAGCCGAACTCGATGCGCTGCAAAGCGAGATCAACCAGCCCGGTTTCTTCTCCCTGCCAAGCGAGCAGACCCAGCCCAAACTGGCCGAATTGAGTGCAGCCGAGACGGCGCTGGAGGAGGCATTTGCTCGTTGGGAAGAGCTGGAAGGACTCAAAAATCAGGAGTAAGTTCCCTGTAATTAAAACTTAATCCAGTTCAGTGCCTTGTGTCACATAGCCCGGTTAGGGTGGAAGTTTTTGTTTGACCGAGTGCGCTCGCAGGAGTAAAGATGAAAGCGACCGATGAGAATTTGGTCGCTTTTTTTGTTCCACGAAGAGGGTCGTAGATGATGAAGAGACAGAAGCGGGACCGTCTGGAAAGAGCTCGTGCTCGTGGTTATCAGGCTGGCGTGGTCGGCAAACAGAAAGAAGCGTGTCCGTATCAATGCCTGGATGCCCGTGGGCATTGGCTTGGTGGTTGGCGTGACGCCATGGAAGGGCGGGGCTCAGGCCTCTTCATGAAGTAGCAGGTACTTCATCACTCATTACAAAAGGAAAGGGGCCGTTGTGGCCCCTTTGCGTTAATGCTGTTTTACCACCAATCAGAGAGATCAGAATGCGGTGGTATCTTTGAAGAGGCCCACTTTCAGGTCGGTGGCGCTGTAGATCGGACGGCCGTCGACTTCGACCACACCATCAGCAATTCCCATCACCAGCTTGCGGTTGATGACCCGCTTGAAGGTGATCTTGTAGGTCACTTTCTTGGCGGTCGGCAGGATCTGGCCGGTGAATTTCACTTCACCCACGCCCAGAGCACGACCCTTGCCAGGACCGCCTTTCCAGCCTAGGAAGAAGCCAACCAGCTGCCACATGGCGTCCAGACCGAGACAGCCAGGCATCACGGGATCGCCGGGGAAGTGACAATCGAAGAACCAGAGATCAGGGGTAATGTCGAGCTCTGCGAGGATCTCTCCCTTGCCGTGCTCGCCGCCGTGGTCATTAATCTTGACGATGCGATCCATCATCAGCATGTTGGGGGCGGGCAGCTGACTGTTACCCTCACCAAACAGTTCGCCACGGCTGCAAGCCAGCAGCTCCTCACGGGTAAAAGAGTTCTTGCCCTGTTCGCACAGGGAAAGGCGGGCTTCCATGGTTGGATTGTCTACGGTCACACTGAGTTTCCTTCAAATGAATAAAGCTGCGTCAATCTAGCGTACAGTTGTTAGCTAAACAACTCCGATCACTTCATTAACGGCCCAACCAGCGCTCCAGCAGCGAGCGTAGTAGCCCGGCTTTTGCTGTGGTGCCGTTCAGTTCATCCAGACGCTCCTGAATACGGCCAAACAAGGTGTCAGGCATATCAGGCTCACCGGCCACACAACCGGTCAGTAGCTCGATGGCCTCTTCAACATGGTCCACCGGATGGATGTGGAACTGGCCTGCTTCGACCGCTGCGATCACTTCATCAGAAAGGTTTAACTGCTGCACATTGGTGCCTGGCAGAATAATCCCTTGTTTGCCGGTAAGTCCGTGGATCTTGCATACCCGGAAGAAGCCTTCAATCTTCTCGTTTACACCACCAACGGCCTGCACATTGCCAAACTGATCGACCGCGCCGGTCACGGCAAAGTGCTGATAGATAGGCTGGCGGGCGAGGGCAGAGAGCAGGGCACACAGGCCGGTCAGGGAGGCACTGTCACCATCGATTTCGTGGTAAGACTGCTCGAATACCAGATTGGCCGACAGAGGGGAGGGGTTCTCGGCACCGAACTTGTTGGAGAGGTAGCCGTGAATGATCATCATCGCCTTGGCATGAATATGGCCAGCCAGTTCAGCCTTGCGCTCGATATCCGCCACGTCGCCATCACCCAAGTGAACAGTGGCGGTCAGGCGTACCGGTTCGCCAAAGTCATATGGGTGACCGGAGACCTGAATGACGGAGAGACCATTAATTTGGCCAATCTCTTCACCATCAGTCTGCAGCAGGATCTGGCCGTCGATAACCCCCTGATCGGACTGCTCAACCAGATAGTTGAGGCGATAATCCTGCTCCTCCAGCGCACCACGAATGTGCTCGTCGGTGACCTCTTCCGCTTCCAGCTCCCGTGCCAGACTGTCAGCCATCCGCATGATGGCGGAGAGTTGTACCGCGGAGAGAGAGAGCCACTCCTGGTGATCACAGAGTCTGCTGGCATGGCGACAGAGTGCGACAAGGGCTGCCGGTGTGAAATCCAGCAAGTTCCAGCGTTCACGTAACCAGGCCAGATACTGCAGAAACTCCTGCAGGTCTTCCTCTATGTTTACTTCGGATACTAGGTCGGCGCGCAGGAATATACGCTCTGACATGTCACGATCCAGCATCTGGAACTCAGCCACGTCCAGTCGGTCACCCACCAGGATCAGCTTGAGCTTGATGGGGGTCGCTTCAGGTGCAAAGAAGGGGGTTAGTGTCTTGCCTTCCTGATAGGCGTTCCAGTCCAGCTCGCCTTTTTGCATAGCATTTTTGAGCTTAAACCAAAGATGAGGCTGGTCGAGCAGCTCATCCAGTTGAAGAATAAGGTAGCCACCATTGGCCTGACGTAGCAAACCTGGTTCCAGCAAGTGCTGATTCGCGTAGACAGAACCCTGTTCTGTCTGATAGTTGATGGAACCAAACAGGGTATCCCAGTTGAGATCACGACCGTAAATTACCGGTGCTTCCTGCTCTTCGTGATGAATAAGCAGGTTGATCAGCACCGGATGCTGAAACTCCAGTCCCAATGCCACATGGGCCGCCAGATCGGAGAGAAAGTCATCGATCTTTGGATCGTTGTTTTGCTTGCGCATGATGCGGGTTACGATTCGCTCGGCATCGAGATGGTGGCTAAGCAACTTGAGTAGCTCGCCAACCATTTCGCAAAACTCAACGCCAGTACCGGGTTGCAGTCGCAGCCAGATAGGTTTGAACGGGTTGTTGAGATTCTCGGTATAGCAGAGGTCGAACAGATCGCCATCCTTACCATTGGAGTCGGCAATCAGAGTGCGGCACACATCTTCATAATCTGCACCGGGGAAACCGTTGAGCAGCATAACCGGGCAATCACCATCAAAACTGGCCAGACGTTTGATACCGGAGATTGCTCTGGGTTGCAGAGCGGCAAAGGGGATGGGCTCAAGCTCACAAAGCCTGGGGAACTGTTCAATCGCAAAAGCGGGTTTTAATTGTTCTGATGTTAATTCAGCCACTTAAGACATCCGGTCGAAGATAGGATCAATTGTTGCCATTATACACAGTTCAATAAGCGGTGACAGGAAACAAGACACTTTATTTAACATAATATACATTATGCGCAGTCATACCTGTAGGTAGAACAAAGGGGCCAGAGGCCCCTTGATGCTTATATGGCTCAGCCTTATGCAAGGCCAAGGTCTGAGCGCATGTTTTCAATGAGCTGATTTAAAAGATCATCTTGCGTTGCACTGCCTGCTTCGGACTTCATCAACAGCGCCAAACTATCAACGGTTTTGCGACTACCAACCAAGCGAACTCTAGCTTCACACAAGGCCAGATATTTGGCTTTCTGATTTGACCAGCCAGCAACGATGTCAGCATAAGCAACCAAAAAGCCATCAAAAGCACTTTTTCTCTCGTTCAGGAGGTTGTCAGCATGCTTGGCGAGCCGTTCCAGTCGATGTTTTATCAACATACTGACAACGCCTAAGACCAAACCTGTGACAAAAGTCCAGATCATCGAGATATCGATACCCATAGAGAACCTCTTTAAATGCCGATAACTAGCTTTATCGGCATCACCATCCTAGTCCTTATCAACGTTGTTCTGCTCAGTGCTATCTGGATCAGATCTCACGTACTTGACTCCATTGCGCTCATAAATATGAAAGTCAGGATGTTTTCCTTCGCGTACCTCTTCAATAAGCTTTTTACGAGGAACTGTCCCCCGCCCTGGAATGGTGTAAGTTTGGTTTTCGCCGTTCTTCCCATCCTTGTTACCACGAATATTCTTTGCCATATGCATCCCCTCTTTGAGCACAATGTTCCATACGGATATTGGGGCTATTGCTTGCAAACCAAGCCCTTACTGACAAAAAACCTACTTCGTAAGAGATAACACCCCTCCCCCGTGGATGTTGTGAGCATGGTTGTCTGGGAATTCCTCTCGTATTACTACCCGGGGGGCTTGAACAGCAACAGCCCGAAAAGACGCATTGACAAGGCGTAAGAGCTTGGCATGGGCTTGTCTACGACAGGAGGACGAGCAGATACCACCCGCGCCCCATAGCCTTCGGCTGGTCGCTCTGACTGGGGCAATCGGTTTGGCAGGATTGCCATCCAGAGAAGTACACAATCGCCGCACCAACTTCTATAGCACCCCAAACAAGCCATTCTGTGTTCTAAGAGCAGTCAATACAAAGTCATGCACGTGGCTCGTTATCTTTTATGAGTGTTATCTCTCACTTGTTGGTTCAGTCGATCCAGCGGCTTTTGCTGGGCGCTTTCATGTCGTTCACTGTTGCTGGTGTGCAGGTATTTCGAAGTGGTGTCGATGCTGTCATGTCCTGCATCGGCTTGTACGTGGGAGAGCGGCCGCCCGTGCAGATTGATGTCATGGGTGATCCCGGTATGGCGGATCGCATGGGGAGAGAGTTGCCGCATTTCGGCTGCATCCTGGGCAAATCCATCCTGCTCTGCCAATTCTGCCCCTTTACCGATGATCACCATGATCAAATCCCGTAGCTGGCGAATGCCGAGGTTGGCGTTGATCTCCCCCTGCTCGCGGCCGTGGGCTGCCGCTTTATGGCGAACGAACAGTGGTGTCTGTTCATCCGGTGTCGGCAAGGGAGAGAGACCGAGGAAGCTGCGGTAGCGTTCGAGTGCCGCCAGCAGCGCTTGGGATACCGCTACGGTACGCCGTTTACCCCCTTTGCTTTGCGGAATAAAGTAGCCCCAGACGCCGGTTTTGCGATCCCGCCTGAACTGCCCCATCACAGGGGTAAAGCCCGGCCGGGCTGCAACCTCAGAGATCCGCAGATAGCAGGCGTACATCAGAATGGTGAGAAAACGGCTGCGCTCGTGTTGCTCCGGATGGTCGTTGGCAAGGGTATCGGCGGCCTGCATCACGTATGACCACTGCAATTCGCTGAAGGCCTGCACCTGATCATCGGCCTCCTGCTGTTGCGGCCGTTTGACCCGCTGCAGTAGCAGAGCGGGATTCCTGTCCATGTACTCCTCCTGGATCAGGAACTGGAAGAAGGCCGACAGGATGGCGAGCTTGGTCTTCATCGCCTGCTCGCTAAGACGGTAGGGCAAGGTGCGGCCCAGCTCCCGCTTGCCGAGAAACGGTCGCCATTGCGGATTAGGCAACCGCTCTCCCCACTCCTTGTCGAGGATAAACTGCGCCACGTTGCGGTAGGCGATCAACTCGTCAGGAGGGGACTGACAATAGTCGAGATAGCGGATCATGATGCGGCGAGTGAGATCTTTCGGGCTGATGGCCGCCTCGCGAAAGCACCAGTGCAAAAAAGTGGTCAGTTCGCTGCGATATGTTTTGTAGTTGTTTTCGCTGTTGCGCTGCTCCAGCAGCCAATCGACCGCCAATTCGTAAACCAGCCCGGCATCGGGCACATCATTGAGGCTGAGGTTGGCAAGGTACTGATTGACCTGCGGATTGCCAGCTTCCAGATAGATAAGGCTGTCAAACAGCGGCATGGCCGGCGGCAAGGATAATGGTTGTTGAGTCATGGTGTTGCTTGTTGATGATGAGATGAGTCGATATGAGCCTGTGAGCCGAGTTGCTAGAAAAGGGCTCGTGATAGATGAATGCGGCTTCTATTGGGATTGGTACTGCCTCTTGTTGCTGATTAATGTCACCGGGAGCGATCTGGATAACGTTCTCTCCACCGTTTGCTCATTATTTCCTCATAGACCTAGCTGGTGTCGCTCAGTGGTGCACGCTATTCAGTTATGCATGGGATATGCAGCATGGTTAAAAAATTCTCGGGGTAAATAGCTGTGAAAATGGTTTTAAATGCAAATAAAGTGAATGCGTTGAGCTGTTTATCCCGAGAAATAAGGTCTGTGCAATCAGGCCACCTGCTTGAGTGGCTTCTCCTTGCGCTTGGCTGCTGGGGCATCTTCCTCTTTCGTGCCTGCCTGAACCTTGCCGCCGCGCAGCAGGGTTTGCAGCACATCGCGCTGTTCTGCCAAGTAGAATGCCAGACTCTCTTGCTGCTCTGGTGCCAGCTCGATCGGGGCGCCAGCCAACAGGGTCATCAACTCATCGGCCGTATCCAGCAGCTTGTCATAGGCATCGGCCTCTTTTTTGCTGGCAAAGGTCATTTTTTCCACTCCCCCACGAACAACCACATATTTGATCTCGACAGCCATGATGGCCTCCTCTTGGTGATGATGGATAAAGTATATGTATGGATATACAGCATTGCAAATAACCTCACCGGAAAAGAGTTCGCCGGTGTTTAGCGACAAAAGCCGCGCTGGATCAAGCTGTCTCAAAGTGCCATTTGACTTCCACGCCTGACTGGTCGGATCATGGCCTTATGACGATCGTACGACACCTGTTTATCCTGCTGATGGTAGAGGTGCTGCTCCTCGGGAGTATCGCCCACGTGGTCGTGGGACTCTCTTGGTTGCTGACCCTGCTGTTTGTCGTGTTTGCCCTGCTTGGGTTGCGCTGTCTGGTGGTGCTCGGCAGCTGGCTCTTTACCCGCTTCTACCCCTCCCCGGCTATCGGCCCCTGGCGCAGGGTGAAGATGATGGCGCAGGAGATGTTGGCCTACCTCTACACCTTCACCTTGTTGTTACCGTTCGAGCCTTTGCTGATGGCACCCGATCGGCTGCGTCCATGCCAGCGCCCCGTATTGCTGGTGCATGGTTACGGTTGCAGTCGCGGGATCTGGCGCACTCAGCGCGCCCGATTGGAAGCCGCAAGCCATGTGGTTGCCACCATTACCCTGATGCCTCCATTTGGTCATATCGATGAGATGGTGCCGCTGCTGGCCACCCGGATTGACGATGTGCTGGCGCAGACCGGGGCTGACAAGCTGGTGCTGGTCGGTCACAGTATGGGCGGGCTGGTCTGCCGCGACTATCTGGCTATCCATGGTGGTGACAAGGTCGTGCGCCTGATCACTCTTGCTACGCCTCATCAGGGGAGCCAGCTTGCCGCCCTAGGGCTTGGGGCCAATGCCCGCGAGATGGAGCCCGGTTCCGGCTGGTTGCAGCGTTTTGCCTCTGTGCCGCTTTGCGTGCCCGGCATCTCGGTGCGCACCAGTCACGACAATGTGGTGATGCCGCAGGAGCGGCAACGATTGGCGGGAATGGAAGATATTGAGTTGCCTGCCATTGGCCATCTCTCTCTGCTCTACTCCCGTCGCACGACAGATCTGCTGCTTGATCTGCTGTCCCGAGTCTGACCCTCCTTATTCGTCCTTCAACTGTTATTCCAAATAAAACAGGGGCCTGATTGCTCAGGCCCCTGTTGAGCTCTTTATCCCATCATCCGGTTAGAAGTGTATCCCCTTGATCAGGGTCGAGACGGCAACCTGATCGGCGGTCGCCTTGGACTTATCGCCATCCTTGGGATCGGCAAAGGTGCGGAAGCTGGTGTTCATGATCACCTGGGCGACGCGCGGAGCCAGGGCATGCACCACTTGGCCAAATACCCCGAGGCGAGTCGCCAGTCGCACATGCTTGTTGATGATGGTATCGCACACCAGATCGGCCGCCTCTTCCGGCGTCATCATCGGCACCTGCTCATAGACCTTGGTCGGTGCGACCATTGGCGTTTTCACCAGCGGCATATTGATGATGGAGAAGCTGACCCCCTTGTCGGCAAACTCGGAGGCGGCGGTACGCACCCAGGCATCGAGGGCCGATTTGGAGGCAACATAGGCGGAGAAGCGCGGCGCATTGGTCAACACCCCGATGGAGGAGATGTTGATGATGTGGCCTTTTTTCTTCTCAATCATGGTGGGCAGCACCCCCATGATCACCTTGAGTGCGCCAAAGTAGTTGAGCTGCATGGTGCGCTCCAGATCGTGGAAGCGATCGAAGGAGTCTTCGATGGAGCGGCGGATGGAGCGGCCGGCATTGTTGACCAGAATATCGACGCCGCCGTGATCGGCCACGATGCGAGCGGTGATCTCCTCGGCCTGCGCCAGATTGGAGAGATCCCCCTGATAGATCTCGATGGTCAGCCCCAGCTCGGCAAACTCAGCTTTAGTCTCGGCAATCTTCTGCTCGTCGCGAGCGATGGTAACGACGTTGGCCCCCGCACCCGCCAGCTTGCGCGCGGTTGCACGGCCGATACCAGAGGTTGCCCCGGTCACCAGCACCACCTTGCCCTCTACCCGACCACGCAGGGTGCGATCGATGAAGAGCTCCGGGTCGAGATGGCGTTCCCAGTAATCCCACAGCCGCCAGGCGTAGCTGTGCAGTGGTGGCACTTCGATACCGGTCCCTTTCAGTACTCGCTGGGTTTCGCGACTGTCGAAACGGGTGGGATAACTGATAAGGCGGAACACATCCTTGGGCAGACCCAGATCGGCGATGGCGGCATCGCGAATGCGGCGCACTGGTGCCATGGTCATCAGCATGGCGGTCAGGTGGCGGGGAATGAAGTTAAAGAGAGAGGCGTTGATGCGGATCGCAGGCTCCGGCGCATGGGCGGCGCGGGAGAAGGTGCTCAGCATGTCGCCAACCCGCATCGGGTTGGGGTCGGTCAGGTGGAAGGTCTTGTTCTCCTCTCCCTCTTGATGGGCGATATGCACCATGGCATCGACCACAAAGTTGACCGGCACGATATTGATGCGCCCGCCCTCAACCCCGATGGCGGGCATCCAGGGCGGCAGCAGACGACGCAGCTTCTGAATGGTCTTGAAGAAGTAATAAGGGCCGTCGATCTTGTCCATCTCGCCGGTATTGGAATCACCGACAACGATCCCCGGGCGGTAGACTCGCCACGGAATGGTGCACTCATTGCGCACAATCCCTTCCGCTTCGTGCTTGGTCTGGAAGTAAGGCATGTCGAGGTGTTCGGCCTCATCGAACATGTCCTCGCGAAACAGACCGTCGAACAGGCCCGCTGCAGCGATGGAGCTGCAGTGATGGAACTGCCTCGTCCCCAGCCGCTCGGCAAGTTGAACGGCTTGACGGGTCCCTTCGGTGTTGACCTGCTGCTGGATCCCGGCCTTGGCGTTCAGATCATAGATGGCCGCCAGATGGAAGAAGTGGTCGATCTTGCCGATCAACTGCTCCTGTATCTCGACCGATACCCCCAGCAGCGGTTGCGTCATGTCGCCAAAAACCGGGACTGCGCGCGATTCATCCACATTCCAGAATGCAAATAACTCCGGCAATTTATCCTGATGAGAGGCGCGCATCAGAAAATAGACGATACAGTCGGGATGCTGTTGGAATAACTTTTTGATCAATCTACGCCCGATAAAACCACTACCGCCAGTAATGAAATAGTTCATAAAGAGAATCCTGCTACTGATTAGGGTGTTACTAGGTTGTTAGATATATCACGATTCATATGGGAATCCGCAATTTGATTGTCGGTTCGTGAGCAAACCCTAATTTCGGTGGTGTGCCTGTTCCGTTATTAGGTAGAACCCTCTATTTTTTCTCCCTAGACTGAAGTTGAAAAATCAGTAATGCCACAACCCGATTGCAGTTTCGTTGTCGCCATTACATTTAACTGTCGTTATTCAAGGAGAAGATCATGGCTAAGAAATTGAAAGCGCTGGCAGGGTCAGTGACCGACAACCAACTCACCTCCACCATCAAGGAGTCCACCCAGCAGATCTGGTTGGCGGGTCTGGGTGCCTATGCCAAGGCGCAGGAAGAGGGTGGCAAGATCTTTGAAGCCCTGGTGCAGGAAGGGGAAGCATTGCAGGCCAAAACCCGTCAGAGCGCAGATGAGAAGATTGCCGCGGTGACCGACAAGACCGCCAATACCTGGGGCCGTCTGGAGCAGGTGTTTGAAGATCGCGTGGCCCGCGCTGTGGCCAGCCTCGGCATTCCGACCCGCAAGGATATCGACAAGCTCTCCAAGCGCATGGCCGAGCTGACCGACGTGGTCCAGCAACTGCTGGATGCACAGGAAGAGGAAGCCCCGGCCGCAGAAGCCAAACCGGCTGCCGCCAAAAAGCCCGCTGCCCGCAAGCCTCCGGTAAAGAAGGCGCCGGTAGCCAAGGCTAAAGAGGCCGTGGTTGAGCAGGCCGCCGATCTCCTCTCCGCCGCTGAAGATGCGGTGAAAGAGGTGAAAGCTAAAGCAGAGAGCGTCCTGCCCTGATCCCTCGCGGTGACGGAAGTTGATTGATACCGGCCCATGCCCTGCGCTGGGCCGGTCTTGTCATGGTGAATGTCATGGATAGAGAGGCGACGCTATGAGTACCATCGCAATTGCCCTTGCTGGCGGCGGGCCGCTCGGCGGCATCTACGAGATCGGTGCCTGCGCTGCCCTCTCTGACAGCATCAACGGCCTGCGCCTTGACCATGCCGATATCTATGTCGGCGTCAGTTCGGGGGCCGTGGTGGCATCGGCGCTGGCCAACGGCATCTCGCCGGCTAAGCTGGTGCGGATCCTGCTCAGCGATGATTCGGGGGAGATGTTTGACCCGGCTACCTTGCTGCGACCCGCCTTTCGTGAATATGCCGACCGCCTGACCTCGATCCCGCCACTGGCGTGGCAGAGCCTGACCTACTATCTGGCGGCGCCCTGGAAGCGCAGCCTGTTTGAATCGCTGCAGGGACTCTCCAAGGCCATTCCGACCGGACTGTTCGACAATCGCGGGGTGGATCGTACCCTGACCCAGTTTTTCTCTCGTCCCGGCCGCAGCAACGATTTCCGCCAGTTGCGCAGCCGACTGTTTGTGGTCGCTACCGAACTCGACACCGGTCATCCGGTCGCCTTCGGCAGCCCGGGGCTCGATGACGTGCCCATCTCGGCGGCGGTACAGGCGTCGGCCGCCCTGCCCGGTCTCTTCCCCCCTTCATTGATTAACGGGCGTTACTATGTGGACGGGGCGCTGATCAAGACCCTGCACGCTTCGGTAGCGCTGGAAGAGGGGGCGGATCTGGTGTTCTGCATCAATCCGCTGGTGCCCTATGATGCGGACATGGCCGCCGGCACCCCGACCAATCTGGTGGACAGCGGTCTGCCGGTGGTGCTGGCCCAGACTTTTCGCGCCATCATCCACTCCCGCATGCATGTGGGGATGGATCGCTACAAACACCAATATCCTGACGCCGATGCCCTGCTGTTTGAGCCCTCTTCTGCCGATGGCGAGATGTTCTTCACCAATGTGTTCAGTTACCGGGATCGCCGCCGTCTCTGCGAGCACGCTTACCAGCATACCCGCCGCGATCTCTGGCAGCGTCGTGACGAGCTTGCGCCGGTGCTGGCCAAGCATGGCCTCGAGCTCAATCTGGCCGCGCTGGCCGATGAAGATCGCACCCTGCTGGCCCCCGGCATTGGCTCGGTTGCAGCCCTCGACAAGTCGCTGGAGCAGTTGCAGCACTGGCTTGCCAAACGCTATCGCCACGGCGTGCGCCGTTCATCACCAAAGGAGTAGCATGGATCGCAAACCCAAACGTCGTACCCGGGAGCGGATCCTGACCACTGCCCTCGCCTGCTTCAATCGACAAGGGGAACCCAGCGTCACCACCTCGGCCATTGCGGCCGAGATGGAGATCAGCCAGGGCAATCTCTACTACCACTTCCACAACAAGGAGGAGATCGTCAACGCCCTGTTCTGCGAATTTGAACAGCAGATGGATCGCCTGCTGGAGGCGGTCAGCACCCCGTCCGATGAGCCAGAAGATATCTGGCTCTTTCTCCACCTGATGTTTGAAGCCATCTGGCAGTACCGTTTCCTCTACTACGATATCGCGACCCTGATGAGTGGTTATCATCAGGTGGAGCAGCGCTTTTCCGCCCTGCTGCGCCGCAAGGAGCTGACCGCCATCGCCATTTGCAACCATCTGCAAACGGTCGGGCTGATGGAGGGCACGGCGCAACAGATGCGCACGCTGGCGGCCAATGTGGCGTTGGTGGGCACATTCTGGATCTCTTATCAGCGGGCACTGCACCCCAAAGCGGACGCCGATATCGCCCTCGGCGTCTTTCAGGTGATGCAGCTGGTCGCACCCTATTTGCGGGCCGATGCCCGCGCTCATCTGGGCGCCCTCGCCCACCACTACACCGACAAGGTTTGATTCACATGCTAAAGGGAGAACAAGCATGACCACTTCACAACTCGAATTTGTCCCCTTCCCCTACGCGGATGCGGCCTATGAGTATGCTGGCCAGAAGCTGGCGGACAACTGGGATCGTCTCCATCAGGGGGATGCCGAACCCTGGCCCGAGGATGAGCAGGTACAGGATGCCTGGCGGGCCTATCATGCCGGGGATTTTGCCCAGGCCGTCGCCCTTGGCGAAGCGGCCGGTGAGGCAGGCCTCAATGTGGCAAACAAGGCGCTGGTGATCCACGCCAGCTATCTGCTGGAAGACAAGTATGCCAAGCGCGCCGCCTTCGAGCGGGCGGCCAGCCATGCCGAGAAGCTGCAAAAGCGTCAGCCCAGGAACGCCAACGCCTGGTACTTCCACGCGCTGGCACTCGGTCGATACAGTCAGGTCATCTCCATCTCCAAGGCTCTCTCGCAAGGTATTGGCGAAAAGATCAAGGCAAGCCTTGAGAAGACTCTGGAGCTGGCGCCCGATCACGCCGAGGCCCATATCGCCTTTGGCGCCTGGCATGCGGAGATCGTCGACAAGCTGGGGGCCATGATCGGCGGCCTCACCTATGGCGCCAAGAAGGAGGAGTCCGAGCGTCACTTCAAGGAAGCGCTGGCGCTGATCCCCGACTCGGCTATCGCCCGCATGGAGTACGCCAACGCACAGGTGATGCTGCACGGCAAGAGCCGCCTGAAAGCCGCCGAAGCCCTCTATGCCGAAGCGGCCGAGTGCGAACCCATGGATGCCATGGAGCGTCTCGATGTGGAGGCGGCGCGGGAAGAGCTGGAGGATTAACCGCCACTCCTGCCACTAAGAGGTAGCAAAACAAGAGGCCAACCCGCGGGTTGGCCTCTTTTTATTGGGATTTTTACGTATCGGATCAACCCAGCAGCGCATCAAGGCCGTTCGGGTCGAACAGCAGCTCAGGCTCCAGCAACACCAGCAGTAACAGTTGTTCAAACTCCACGGCGAAGCGGTCGACAACCTGATCCGGGTCAGGTACCAGCTTCTTGTCGGTGATAAGGCCCAGCTGCACCTTGTGATCGTAAGAGAGGATGGAGACGCCGACGCCGATATCCCCCGATTGCGGCACCCAGAACAGCGGCTGACGCAATTTTGCTCCAGCCAGATAAAGGGTCTGCTGCGGGCCGGGCACATTGGTGATTACCGCGCTGGCCTTGGCCGTGAGCAGCTCGACGGCCTGCTGCTGCACCGCATTGGGGGCCATGCCAAGGGCATGTAACAGGTTGAGCACCACCACGGGTTGTAGCGAGGTGCGCAGCGCCTGCATTCGGTCACGTACGGTATAGAGCCGCTGCAACGGGTGTTCAACATCCAGTGGCAAGTCCAGGGCCACCAGCCCGAAGCGGTTGCCAAGTGCCCCCTCATCGTCCGGTGCACGCATATTGACTGGCACCAGGGCGCGGATCTTGACCTTGTTGGCATCATCCCCCTTCTCCTGCAGGTAGTGGCGAAACGCCCCTGCGGTGGCGGCGATCAGCAGATCGTTGACCGAGCAGCCCAGTACCTTGCCCACTGCCTTGATATCCGGCAGATCAATTTGCTCCGACCAGGCCACCCGCTTGGTGCTGGTGGTCTTACCCCGCAGGCGGCAGGGGGAGTCATCACCGAGGGTGGCGATATTGCACAGCTCGCTCGCCAGATCGCGCCCAGTCTTGAGGTAATCCACCGCCTTGGTGGGATGGGTGACCACTTCGACATATTTGGACCAGAGGCTACCGGTCAGTTTGAGACCGGCCCGCACCAGACGGCTGCCCTGGTGGCAATCCTCCTCATCCTCGTCATCGCTGTCATCCAGTGGCTCCGGTGACGGTGGTCGCGGCGCCCCTTCCGGTGTGTTATCCATCATGGTCAGCATGGCTCGCACCAGCGAGAAGCCATCGCCCATGGCGTGGTGAATGCGCACCACCAGCGCTTGCCCACCCAGCGAAGTGTCGGTGAGGTGCATATCCCACAGGGGGCGCTGGTGGTTGAGCGGCGTCGAGGCGAGATCGGCCACCAGCTTCTCCAGCTCCAGCTTGCCCGCTTCACCCGGCAGGATCACTCGCTTGAGGTGCTGATCGAGATCGAAATCGGGATCATGACGCCAGTAGTAGGAGCCCCCCTCCAGCACGGCCCGCTGGTGGAAACGGGGTTGCACCGAAATGGTATGGCGCAATCCGGCCCGCAGACGCGTTTCATCAAGCTCTCCTTCAAACATCAGGACACCGATGATCTGCATCAGGTTGTTGGGTCTGTCCATGCGTAACCAGGCGGTATCGACGCAGGAGATAAATTCACTCAGTGGCATGGTTGTTTCCCTACAAAATGAATTTATCGAGGCGGCAAATTGCTTCTGCCCTCATATCCGGATGAAGGCTTGATGCAATCAGAATGACATTAATGAGTGCCGACTCGAAATATGAAATAAAGATGAAAGATTACTTATAAAATAGAATCAAGACCTCACCGGAGAATAAATCTGACAAACCTTATGGCTTGCCAACTTATTTCAAACAACCATCGTTTACAGCTGGTTTATTTAAAGCCAGTGCAACGAAAAGTTTCAAACACGTTTGGGGCAAGGTAAGCGATTGTCGACATAATCGAGGATCTCTTGCTCCAGTACGCTGCGTACCGGCAACAGCATCAAACCAAGATGCACTTCCAGTTCCAGGTTCTCATCGTCCAGGGTGAGAGTGCCATGTACCCCTGAGCCGCGAAAGTGTAGCTCGGTCTCTTCTTCATCTGCCCATTCGCAATCGAGTTGATAGCTCTCGCTCATGTCCGCAGCGATGGCTTCGGCCGCGAGCCGGGCGGCGGCCAGTCCCAGCGGATGCTGACGGCTGATCTGGATGGTAGAGAGTGCGCTGCTGCCAGCGAGCGAGTTGAAGAACATGGTCGTTACTCTGGGTCATAAGTTAGTTATTGATATTAAACACATGTTCACAACAAATGAAAGGATGGTTCACATAAATGGGACTCACTTAACAGAGTCGAGAGGGATGCAGGCCATCAGCGGGGCATGGCATTTATTCCCTCCCCCGTGCGCGCTACACTTGTCACGGAACGGTCAGCAAAAGCTGCTTGTTTTTCATTCACTTGTATCTTCGTATCACCGAATCCCCATCAATGGGCCCAAGGCCAGAGAGCTGTAGATGACGCATCAAGAACATGCCCACGACGACGATAGCACCCTGGGTCGGCTCTACCGCCAGCTCAAGCGGGTTGCAGCCTTGCGCGAGCAGATGCGTGCCCACCCGGAAGATCAGCAGGATCGGGATCGGCTACGCCAGTGGCAGGCCGACCGGTTGGGGCGGACCCATCGTGACCTGCTGGAGAGTGACCGCTACGGCCCTGCCGCCGAGTTTTTCCTGACCGATCTCTATGGCCCGGGGGATTGTGCCCGCCGCGATGCGGACGTGATGCGGGTGATGCCGACCGCCGAGCGGCTGTTGCCGGAGTCCGGCCTCAAGGTGCTGGCCCAAGCGATCGAGCTCGATGCCCTCTCCGAAGAGCTGGACTACCTGATGGTGGTGGCGCTGCGGCGCATTGATGGCATTGATCCCATCACACCGGATCATTACACCATCGCCTATCGTGCCGTTGGCGAGCAGGTGCGCCGGGAACATCAGATTGCGTTGGTGAGCGAGCTTGGCATGACGCTGGACAGGCTGGCGAGAAAGCCGCTGGTGGGGGCAACCCTCAAGCTGGTTTCAGGGCCCGCCCATCTGGCGGGGCTTGGCGAGCTCTTCTCCTTTGTCGAGCGTGGTTATCAGGTGTGTCATCAGATGGGGCGTGCCAACGAGTTTCTCGAGACCATCGCCAGTCGCGAGACGGCCATCATGACGGCGCTCTTTAACTGCGACAGCAGTGCGCTGGGGTAAGGCTTATCGAGGGATAAGCCGCCAGAATAACAAAGCGGGCCGATGAGCCCGCTTTTCGTTTATCACTGTTTGCCGATATGTTGGCCAATACAAGACCGGTCAGATCACCAACAGATCCATAAAGGCGTGTACCGGGGTGGCGGCAAGGCGCGGCCCATCCTGACAAAGGGCCAGAATGTCGTTGACCCGTTTGGCCGGGAAACGGGTGGCCAGATTGTGCTGGAATTTCTCCACCAGCAGCGGGATCCCCTCCTCCCGGCGACGGCGATGGCCGACCGGATACTCTACCTCCATCTTGGCGGTGTGAGTGCCGTCCTTGAAGAAGATCTGGATGGCGTTGGCAATGGATCGCTTGTCCGCCTCCAGATATTCGCGGCTGTAACGCTTGTCCTCCTGCACCACCATCTTGCCGCGTAGCGTGTCGATGCGGGGATCGGCGGCGACATCGTCCTCGTAATCCTCGGCGATAAGGCGCCCGAAGATGAGCGGCACCGCCACCATGTATTGCAGGCAGTGATCCCGATCGGCCGGGTTGTTGAGGGCGCCGACCTTGCTGATGATGCGAATGGCCGACTCATGGGTGGTGAGCTCGATACGGTCTATCTCGTCGAGCCGCCCCTTCACCTGCCCATGCAGCTTCATGGCGCACTCTACCGCGGTCTGGGCATGGAACTCGGCGGGATAGGAGATCTTGAACAGCACGTTTTCCATCACATAGCTGCCGTACCCCTGATGCAGGGCGAACTGATTGCCCTTGAACAGCACATCGTAGAAGCCCCACTTGGGGGCGCTCAGCACGCCGGGATAGCCCATCTCGCCGCTCATGGTGATAAGGGCGAGGCGCACTGCGCGAGAGGTGGCATCCCCCGCCGCCCAGCTCTTGCGGGAACCCGCATTGGGGGCATGGCGGTAGGTACGCAGGCTCTGACCATCGACCCAGGCCTGGGAGACCGCATCAATCACCTGATCACGGGTGCCACCCAGCATGTGAGTCACCACGGCGGTGCTGGCGACCTTGACCAGCACCACGTGATCGAGACCGACCCGGTTGAAGGAGTTCTCCAGCGCCAGCACCCCCTGAATTTCGTGGGCTTTGACCATGGCCACCAGCACATCGGCCATGGTGAGCGGCGCCTTGCCCTCGGCCACGCGAGTACGGGAGAGCCAGTCGGCGGTGGCCAGAATGCCCCCCAGATTGTCGGAGGGGTGACCCCACTCGGCGGCCAGCCAGGTGTCGTTGTAATCGAGCCAGCGGATGATGGCGCCGATATCCCAGGCCGCCTTGACCGGATCGAGGCAGAGCTGGGTACCGGGCACCCGGGCACCATGGGGGACTAGGGTGCCAGCTACGATGGGGCCAAGGTGCTTGGTGCACTCGGGGAAGCGCAGGGCCAGCAGGCCACAGCCAAGGGTGTCCATCAGGCAGTAGCGGGCGGTGTCGAGAGCCGCCTCGCTGGTAATGGGGTGGTTGCAGACATAATCGGCAATATCGACCAGCACCTGATCGGGCTCGGGTCTGTGGTTGACGTCGACGTTGGCGGACATCGTGATTTCCTTATCGTTGTTGTAGAGAGACAAAGTGACGGGGGGCCGGGCCGACATAATCGGCGCTCGGGCGGATGATCCGGTTGTGCTCGCGCTGCTCCATCACGTGGGCGCACCAGCCGGTGACCCGCGAGCAGACGAAGATAGGCGTGAACAGCTTGGTCGGGATCCCCATGTAGTGATAAGCGCTGGCATGGAAGAAGTCGGCGTTGGGAAAGAGCTCTTTTTCTTCCCACATCACCTTCTCCGCCTCGCAGGAGACGCGATAGAGGCGATCATCACCCACCGCCTCGGCAAGCTTGGCCGACCACTCCTTGATGATGACGTTGCGCGGATCAGAAGTGCGGTAGATGGCGTGGCCAAAGCCCATGACCTTATCCTTGGCCGCCAACTTGGCCAGCAGTTCGCGCCTCGCCTGCGTTTCATCCTGCCAGTGTTCGATCATCGCCATGGCTGCCTCGTTGGCTCCGCCGTGGAGCGGGCCGCGCAGGGTACCGATGGCGGCAGTGATACAGGAGAACATATCAGAGAGCGTCGAGGCGCAGACCCGCGCCGCAAAGGTGGAGGCGTTGAACTCATGCTCGGCGTAGAGGATAAGGGAGACATGCATCACCCGGCGCTCCAGCTCGCTCGGCGCCTTCTGGTGCAGCAGCGCGAGGAAATGGCCACCGATACACTCCTCGTCGGTATCGAGGGCGATGCGTACCCCTTCATGGCTGAACTTGTACCAGTAGATCAGAATGCCCGGGAAGGCGGCCAGCAGCCGATCCGCCACTTCATGCTCATGTTCGAAACCATCTTCCGGCTCCAGATCGCCAAGCATGGAGCAGCCGGTGCGCAGCACATCCATGGGATGGGCATCGGCGGGAATCCGCTCCAGCACTTCCAGCAGCGGCAGGGGCAAGGTGCGCAGGCGACGCAGTTCGCGCTTGTAGGCGTCAAGCTGCTGCTCACCGGGCAATTCCCCCTTGAGCAGCAGATAGGCGACCTCCTCGAACTGGGCGCTGTCGGCCAGCTCCTTGATGTCGTAACCGCGATAGGTAAGACCGGTGCCACTCTTGCCCACGGTACAGATACTGGTCTCCCCTGCGCTTTGGCCGCGCAGACCGGCCCCGCCCAACGGTTTTTGCTGTCCCATAACCTGCCTCCTATTCCTTGGCTGTAAACAGACGATCCAGTGTCTGCTCGTAGTGGTGATATCCGAGGAAGTCGTAGAGCGACTCCCGGGTCTGCATGGTCTCCACGACGGCCCTTTGATGACCATCCTGGCGAATATGGTGATAGACGTTGAGGGCAGCCTGATTGGCTGCGCGGTTGGCGCTTAACGGGTAGAGCACCATATCGACCCCGTGGGCGGCCAGTTGCTCTTTGTCAAACAGCGCGGTTTTGCCGAACTCGGTCATGTTGGCGAGGATCGGCACTTTGGCCGCCTGCTTGAACTGGTCGTACTGGGCAAGCTCGGTCACCGCCTCGGCGAAGATCATGTCGGCACCGGCGGCCACATAGGCGGCAGTGCGTTCAAGAGCCGACTCCATCCCCTCCACCGCCAACGCATCGGTGCGGGCCATGATGACGAACTCGCTATTCTCGCGGGCATCCACTGCTGCCTTGATGCGATCGCACATCTCCTCAAGCGACACCACCGCCTTGTTGGGACGGTGGCCGCAGCGCTTTTGGGCAATCTGATCTTCCATATGGACGGCGGCAACCCCGGCCCGCTCGAACGCGCGGATGGTGCGGGCGATATTGAATGCCCCGCCCCAGCCGGTATCGATATCGACCAGTAGCGGCACACGGGTAGCAGCAGTGATCCGCTCAGCATCGATCAGCACGTCGTTGAGTGAGGTCATGCCGAGATCCGGCAAGCCATAGGAGGCATTGGCCACTCCGGCGCCGGAGAGATAAAGAGCTTGAAAACCGCTGCGTTCGGCCATCAGCGCCATATAGGCATTGATGGTGCCGACGATCTGCAGGGGATGTTCATTGGCAAGGGCGGTGCGAAAGCGCAGGCCTGCCGAGGGGGGCAAACTGGACATCATGACTCCTTTCACCTGTCTAGTCTGGCTATCTAATATCACGTTTACGTTAACGTCAATTATACTTTCGTAACATTCCGGCCGCAGGCAAGACAGGAAACCGGTTTTAGGGTAAATTTCACCAATTCCTTCAACAGGTTGAATTGTATGATGGAGCCCGGTTCCGTGATTGTCTGTCCGGCGTGCGACTTGCTGATCCAGCGCAAAGCGCTGCCGCTGCGTCGCCATGCCCACTGCCCGCGATGTCATCAACATCTCTATGGCCGTTATGCCTTTCGTCCCTCCCAGTTGATGGCCCTGACCATCACCGGATTTCTGCTGCTGCCCTCCGCGTTTTTTGAGCCGTTGATCTATCTGCGGCTGGCTGGGGTCAACACCGACGCCGACCTGCTGCGCGGTATCCTGGTACTGTTTGGCGAAGGTGAATGGTGGGTAGCCAGCCTGGTGCTCTGGTGCGCCGTACTGGCACCGGTGGGGTTATTGGCGGGGATCTTTGTGCTGGCTTCGGGTCTGGCCAAACGTTGGCACATTCTTCCCGTCACCTTGAAGCTGGTCGAGGTGTTTCGCCACTGGGCCATGCTGGAGGTCTATATCGTCAGCTTGCTGGTTGCCCTGTTCAAACTGATCGACATCGCCGATGTGCGCCTCGGTGGCGGCTTGCTCAGCCTCGGTATTCTGATGCTGCTAAACATGACCCTGCTGATCCTGTTTGACCCCGCCCCCTACTGGGCGCGGATCCCGTTAAAGGAGCCGGAACATGACCAGCGCCCGTGAGATGGGGCTCTGCCGCTGCCATACCTGCGGTCTGCTGGTGCGTTATCAAGCCGGGGCAGTCTGCCCCCGTTGCAGCAGCAAATTACAGGTGCGCATTCCCCGCTCCCTCGCCTGGTCGTGGGGCTTGCTGGCACTCGCCACCTTTATGCTGCTCCCCGCCAACCTGCTGCCCATCACCCACTTCTACAACAAGGGACTATTGCAGTCGGATACCATCTTCAGCGGTATCATGATGCTCTATCGCAGCAAAATGAGCGGGATTGCCACCATAGTCCTCACCGCCAGCATACTGGTGCCGGTGGGAAAGATAATGGGGTTGGGCTGGATCTGCTGGCAGTTGCAGCGAGCCAAGCCGGTACGGCGCAAGCGCCAACTGGTGATGTATCGGGTGATCGATTTTATCGGTCGCTGGTCGATGCTGGACTTGTTCGTGATTTCGCTGATGGTGGCGCTGGTCGATCGGGGTGTGCTGCTGAGTGTCCGCGCAGGCCCGGGGGCCACCGCCTTTGCCGGTGTGGTGGTGCTGACCATGATGTCGGCCCGCATGCTCGATACCCGTTTACTGTGGGACAAGGCGGCCCGTTGATGATTTCTCTGTTTTTGTCTGATGTGCTGTTTAATCCAGCCAATAAGGAGTCACTATGATCGGGGCTGAACCCGTCATCGAAAAGCGTCGCTGGTTATCGCCGGTCTGGCTGTTACCCCTGATAGCCCTGCTGCTGGCAGGTGGTTTTCTCTATCAGCAGGTATTGAGCCGTGGCCAGCTTATCCAGATCAACTTCGCCCAGGGCAACGGCATCTTGCCGGGTAAAACCCAGGTTCGTTATCAGGGGGTGGCCATCGGCGTGGTGCAAGAGCTGGAGCTGGCTGAAGATGGCCGCAAGATTGCGGTGATGGCCAAGATTGACAGCCGTGCCAGACCGCTTATTCGCAAGGGATCCGACTTCTGGCTGGTGAGCCCCAAGGCGTCGCTCACCGAGATCTCCGGCCTCGATACCCTGGTCTCCGGCAACTACATCAACCTGCAACCGGGGCGTGAAAGCAATCCGCTGGAGGAGACCTTCGATGCACTGGAGGGCCCTCCTCCCGGCTATCAGGCTCAGGGGCGCATGCTGCACCTGACCGCCGATTCGCTGGGTTCGGTTGGGATTGGCGCCAAGCTCTATTTCCGCGGTATCGAGGTGGGCAGCGTCATCAATACCCGTCTGGGTCAGGACAACCAGAACGTCATTCTGGATCTGGTGATCGAGCCACGTTTCGAACATCTGGTCAAAGCCGATACCCGCTTCTGGAATATCAGCGGCATCAAGGGCTCCTTCAGTCTGGCCGGGGTGAGCGTGGAAGCTGGCAGCCTCACCTCCATCCTGAGCGGCGGCATTGCCTTTGACTCACCCAAAGATTCACCGGAGCCTGAGAAGGGACAGACTTTCGTCCTCTATAAAGGGCTGGCGGAAGCGGCGCGTGGCGAGCGTATCGACATTGCGGCTGGCGATCTCCCGGTCAAGGAGGGGATGCCCATCCTCTATGAGGGGATCGAGATCGGTCGTATCGACCCCATTCGCCTTACCGATAAAGGCCGGGTGGTCACCGCGCTGATCAACCCGGAGCAGGCTTATCGCATTACCGACAAGAGTCAACTGGTATGGGAGAGCGTCTCCCTCTCCGCGACCGGCGTGCAGCATGCAGCTCGCCTGCTCTCCGGCCCGGCCATTCGCCTCGACTATGTGGCGGGCAAACCGGTACAGAAGATGACACTGACCGATCGCGCCCCCCAGAGCGGCACCAAGGTGACGCTGCAGGCTGACGATCTGGCGGGGCTCAATCAGGATGCCCCTGTCTGGTACAAGGGATTGCAGGTGGGCCGTATCAGCCAGCTCACCCTGGATGCACGCGGTAATGCCAGCGTCGAGCTGGTGATGGCGCCGAACTATGGTCACCTGCTCAATCGTGCCCGCTTCTATCGCGCCGCCCCGCTGCAGATCGATGCCGATCTGAGCGGCATCAAAGTAGAAACCAGTCCGGCCAGTGCCTGGTTGGGGGGCGGGATCAAGCTGGTACAAGCCAGCAGTGGCGAGCGGATTAACCGTCTCTACCCGAGTCAGGAGCTGGCACTGCTCGGCACCCGTGATGCCAAGCCCCAGCGCTGGTTGCTCAAGGCAGATCAGGCCGATGGCATTGGCATTGGCTCACCTGTGCTCTATCTGGGGTTGGAAGCGGGCAAGGTCAAACAGCTGCGCGCCGCCAAAGAGGGGGTCGAGATCGAACTCGAGATTGATGGGGTCTATGCTCCCCTCCTCGCCCAGCAACCCCAGTTCTGGAAAAAACCGGCCATCGACACCAAGGTGCGGGTCGATGGGGTGCAGGTCAAGGTGGGCAACCTCGGTACCTTGCTGCGCGGTGCCATCGAGTTCGATCGGTTGGCCAATGGCCGCAGCAGTCATCAACTGTTCGATTCCAGGGAGCAAGCCAAGGCCAAGGTGCGCCAGCTGTCACTGGTGGCAGAGAGCAATCCGGGGCTCGGGATTGGCAGCCCGATCCGCTATCGCGGTGTCGATATCGGCAAAATTGAAGAGATCGAGCTGGAGCCGTCACTGGGTCAGGTGATCTTCAAGGCTGAACTCGATGGCCACTATGCCGAGCGTTTCCTGCAGTCCGGCGCCCGCTTTACTCTGGTGCAGGCCAAGCTGGGGCTGGGCGGTGTCGCTCACCTCGATACCCTGATCAAGGGGGCGTTTGTAGAAGCACAACCCGGTAAAGGCGCTGGCAAAGATCGCTTCCCCTTGAGTCAGGTCGGCCCGGTGGGTCTGGCCCTGACCCTCAAGAGCCCCTCCGTCAATGGCCTGAGCGTCGGCAGTCCGCTGCTGTTTCGCAAGATGGTGGTGGGCAGTGTCACCAGGGTGGCGCTGGCTCGGGATGGTAGCGAGGTGGTGATCGACGTTAACGTGGATCAGGAGTATGCCCATCTGGTGCGTGCCAACTCCCGCTTCTGGAATGTCTCCGGGGTCAAGGCGGACATTGGCCTGACCGGTGGCACTATCGAGGTCGAGACGGTGCAGAGCCTGCTGGCTGGCGGCATTGCTTTCAATACGCCGGAGAGAGAGATGGGTCCAACCGTCAAGGCGGGACACAGCTATCCGCTCTACGGCAAGGCCGAGAAAGAGTGGCTGGAGTGGAGTCCGCGTATCCAGCCCTGATCTCTTCCCTTTGTATCTCATCCAAGCCCGGCACAGTGCCGGGCTTTTTTATATTCCGGTGTCTGTTGATAGGGTTCAGATTCAGAATATTCTTAGCCTTGTGGTAGGATATCGCCCCTCTTTTTCGGTCAACGAGACGGCACAGTGCACGACAACACCTTCCTTCCCGATTACTTTTTACGCCACATTGCGGCCATCATGCCGGCCCATCTCTCGATGGATGACTTTGTGGCCAGTTGTCGACGTCCGCTGCGCCGCAGCATTCGGGTCAATACCTTGAAGATCGCCGTCTCGGATTTCGTCGCCCTGATGGAGCCACTGGGTTGGCAGCTCGACCCTGTGCCCTGGTGTGATACCGGCTTCTGGCTGACCCGCAGCGATGAAACTGTCCCACTTGGCAACACCGCCGAGCACTTGAGCGGGCTCTTCTACATTCAGGAAGCGAGCTCCATGCTGCCGGTGACGGCACTCTTTGCCAGCGACAAGATCAAAGCGGATGGCATGTTGCTGGATGCGGCGGCGGCCCCCGGCTCCAAGACCACCCAGATCGCGGCTCTGATGAACAATCAGGGAATGCTGGTTGCCAACGAGTTTTCCAGCAGCCGGTTGAAAGTGCTTAGCGCCAATATCCAGCGCTGCGGCGTGACCAATGTGGGGATGACCCATTTTGATGCCAAGGTATTTGGCCAGTGGTTGCCGGAGACATTCGATGCCATCCTGCTCGATGCCCCCTGCTCCGGTGAAGGTACGGTGCGCAAGGATGAAGATGCGCTGCGCAACTGGAGTATCGAGAGCATCGACGAGATCGCGGCGGTGCAGCAGGGGCTGCTGGAGAGTGCCTTCCATGCCTTGAAACCGGGTGGTGTGCTGGTCTACTCCACCTGTACCTTGAGTGAGCAGGAGAACCAAGCGGTCTGCCAATCCCTGCTGGACAAGTTTGGCGATGCCTTGAGTTTTGACTCGTTGGCAGACCTGTTCCCCCATGCAGAGCAGGCCTGTACATCCGAAGGATACCTGCACGTTTGGCCCCAGATCTTCGACAGTGAGGGCTTTTTCGTCGCCAGATTACGCAAGCATCACTCGGTGCCCAACACCATGTTCAAGCCGGGCAAGCTGGGTAAATTCCCTTTTGCGGCGCTTCCTGCCAAAGAGGCGGAACTCATATTGCGCGAAATTGAAGCCAACTTTGGGGTAGCACCGCAGGGTCAGCTGTTTGGCCGCAATGACGAGATCTGGCTCTTCCCCCAGCGGTTTGATCAGGTGCAGGGCAAGCTGCGTTTCGACCGCATCGGCATCAAGTTGGCCGAAACCTTCAAGAAAGGTTATCGCCTCACTCATGAGTGGGCACTGGCCTATGGCGATAAAGCGAGCAAGGGCGTGGTTGAGCTGGATAGCGCCAATGCGCGGGAATTCATGATGGGGCGGGATGTCTGGCCAGAACAGGATGCTGGCACTGGCGAGGTGATCGTCCGCTATCAGGGGCATACCCTGGGCATGGGGAAATGGGTGGGGAGTCGGGTTAAGAATGCCCTCCCCCGCGAGCTGGTGCGTGACAACAATCTGTTCAATGCGTAGTGGGCCGCTCGGTTCATCAGCACTTGAACGAGTCTGAAATACCCACACTCTGGTTGAACTTTTCTTCGGATCTTGAAAAGCCTTGAGCCTTGTCTAAGCTTAAGGCAATCCGAACACCAGTTAGCGCACGGCTCTGCAAGGAGCCAATTCCCCTATGCCAGGTACAAGGAATTCGTACCTGGCTTTTTTTATCTCTTCACGTATCGCTGTTACTTCACTTTTGTGTCTATTCAACAGTCTCTTCGACCTGTGTGGCGACTCTGTTTTCAAACGGAGGTTCTCTACCCAGCTCATGTTGGTAGAGCAGATCGATCGCCTGCTCGATGAGTGATGCCTGACTGTCTTCGAGATGAAGACCCAGTGCGGCCAATCGTTCGGCGTGGCGATTGCTGATCCAGCATTGCAGCCGGGTATGGGTCTCCTGCTTGCGTTTTACATGTTGGCGCTGCCGCTCGGCATTGTTTTGGGGCCCCGCCTCTTGCTCTTCACGCACTGTCATTTCTTGGCTCATATGTCCTTGCGATATTACGTTTCCGAGTTTGTTATCTCTCATCACATGCCATTATCCATTGGAAGATGCCCTTCCCCTTTGGGCTACTGGCTGCGCGACAAATATATCATTAGATCAACAAGATATCATTTAACATAAAATATGCAGTAACGCAGTCATATCAAAGCAAACCATCGAGCGCATGATCGGAGAACTTATGGGCGTCATCGAAGTACTCCTGCAGGGTCCGCATATCCTTGTGGCGCGTCACTTCTATGATCTTGTTCATCGGCTTGCCGGCAGTCACCGCCGAGGTAATGAACCCGCGACGCAGGCTATGGCCACTGACGTAGAGATCGTCGATGGTTTGACCTGTTCGGCGCTTGATCATCAGATTGATGCCCTGGGGGCCGAGTGGTTCGGCCATCAGTTGCCCCCAACGATTCATGCGTCGAAACAGCGGCCCCTCGCTGATCCGGCTTTTGTGTAGCCATTTTTGCAGTGCCGACACGGGGCAATAGTGTTTGCCCGGAATCAAGGCTATCTCGGTTTCATGCAGCTGATGCTTGCTCGGTTTGAGGCGAAGGCGGATCCCCTGCCCCACAAAATCGAGATCGCTCACTTCAATTCGGGCTGCTTCCGAGCGGCGCAAGGCGCCACTGAACATCAAGAGCAGCAGGGTGTGATCACGCAAACCAGCCAGATCACCGGTGTCGATGCCATCCAGCACCTGGGTCAATGGTTGCAGCGTCAGGGCGCCGGTTTTGTGTTTACGGTTATCCCCCAACCTGACAATGCCGCGCATCATCTCCTTGATTTCGGGATGTTCGGTGGGCATGGGATGAATGCCTTTCTGCTTGAAGGCATAACGGATCCCGGCAAGCCGTCTCACCAGGGTTGCCGGTTTTCGAGGCTCGCCATTACGCAGCTCTCCCTTCCCCTCCTCTTTATCCAGCCATATCCAGTCGGCCAATACGCCGTCAGCCTGATCAGCGAGAAAATTCATGATGTCGTGATGGGTGGTTTGCAGTGGATCCAGCCCGTGCAATTGACACCAGAAGACAAAAATACGGGTATCCGCCTGATAGGCATTTAGTGTGGAATCCGCTTTTGCACTGCGCAAAAAGCGGCGTGCCCGACTATTTAGCTGTGCATCAAAAACAGTCTGCAGTGACTGATGAGATGGATTGGACAAGGATGGATATGCCACGGAACTCTATGATTCATATGAAGTTTGATAGGATCTTACAGGATCCTCCCCATACATCAAGTATTGATAATGAATATTATCGATACTTATAGCCTGATGTTTAATACCCTTCGACCACGGTGAAAAAACGAAACATCGGAATATCATTCACCCAGTTTTGTATGGATGAACGAGTTGAATTGACTAGGTAGGTGAGAGATAACGTTGTGCTAGGTTGATTTTCAGGTGGGTAATCAGCTTGGTATTTGAAATATAAAAGCCCCGAGCAACGGGGCTTATGTGTTATTTTTTCGCCAGTTTGAATAGTTCAAAGAAATTTCGGCTGGTGGCTTCTGCCAATTCATTAAGCGGAATATGACGCAGATCGGCAATAAACTGCGCAACGTCTCGCACAAAGGCGGGTTCGTTCTCCCTCCCCCGATGCGGCACGGGGGCAAGATAGGGCGAGTCAGTTTCGACCAGCAATCTGTCCAGGGGCAGAGCCTTGACCACCTCTTGCAGTGCAGACGCATTTTTGAAGGTGGCGATCCCGGAGATGGATATATAGAACCCCATCGCCATCGCAGCTTGCGCCATCTCGATAGACTCGGTGAAACAGTGCAGCACACCGCCAACCTGATCCGCTCCCTCTTCACGCATGATCTGCAAAGTATCTTGTTGAGCATCACGAGTGTGAATGATCAACGGTTTGTTCAGCGCGCGGGCAACCCGGATATGTTCGCGGAAAGAAGCTTGCTGCACCTCTTTGTTCTCGGGGGAGTAGAAGTAGTCGAGCCCGGTCTCACCGATGGCCACCACACGTGGATCGGCAGCTTGCTTGAGCAGCAACTCGGCATCGACACCGGGTTCCTGATTGAGCGGGTGTACCCCGCAAGAGGCAAATACCTGGGGATAGGGGGCGATCGCCTCGAGCATGGTCGGGAACTGTGCCTGAGTCACACTGACACAGAGAAAATATCCCACGTCCAGTTTCGCGGCCTTGGCCAGTACATCAGCCATGCTGATCTGCTTGTTGCCATAGCTGAGGCGATCGAGATGACAGTGGGAATCAACGAGTAACATATAAAACCTTTCTGCTTGTCGGTACTTATAACCAGCGACTGAGCCAGTTCATCAGATGGATGGTGGGATTGGAGAGCTGGCCCGGCTGGCATGCCGCTTTCAGGGCTACCAGATCTTGTTCTGCCTCCAGCAGTTTTTCGCTGGAGTGCTGCTCCGCCAACCGCTGGCTCAAGATTGCCAAGTCCGGCATCGCCAGCTGATGGTGACCACATCCTGCCTGGGTTTTCAGGGCATCGCACAAGAAGAGCTGCAACCAGTGCAACCTGACCTGCGTCTCCTGACCAAGCTGGCTACACAAAGCCGTTGCCTTGACCGGACTTTGACTCAGGGCGACAAACTGCTCCAGCAGTTCGCGGCGAGTCCCGTCCTGTTGCTGCTCGATATAGTCGAGTACCCGCAGCGGGGCCCCCTGACAGATCCGCACCTGAGCCAGAGTGGCCTGATGACCCTGCTCGGCCAACCAGCGTACTGTCTCCCCTTCTGCAGGCAACTGACAGACATGTTTGTGACAGCGACTAAGAATAGTGGGAAGCAACCGGGAAACCTGGGAAGCGATCAGCAACAGCAAGCTGTCGCCGGCCGGCTCTTCCAGGGTTTTCAGCAGGGCATTTGCCGCCGATTCGGTCATCCGCTCCGCATCAGGAATGATCACCACCTTGCCACGGCCGAGCTGGGCAGAGCCCTGCAGCCGGGTGCAGATCTCGCGAATGGCCTCGACCCCGATGGTCTTGCTGTCGCGGGTGATGGTGCCGAGATCCGGGTGGTTGCCCTTGTCAAACAGCTGGCAAGAGTGGCAGTGGCCGCACGGCTCTCCGCCATCTGGTTGCTGGCAAAGGTGTAAACGCGCCAGCCGCTCGGCCAGTTGCTCCTTGCCAAGACCGGGATCGCCGAGCAACAACCAGGCGTGGCCGAGACGACCGGACTGGGCCGTCTGGCTCAGGGCATGCCAGTCGGGGATCAGCCAGGGATACATAGCGGCTCGTTCGACAGATAGTGATCCAATGCACACTCGATGGCAGCTTTGACCTGTTCCGGCGTTTGCGCCGCATCGATCACCACAATGGAATCATCCTTGGCGGCCAGTTCGAGATAACGAGTTCGGGTACGCTCGAAGAAGCTCAGTTGCTCCAGTTCGATGCGATCCAGCTCGCCGCGATGGCGGGCGCGCTGCAAGCCAAGGGCGGGATCGATATCGAGATAGAGGGTGAGATCCGGCTTGAAGTTGCCAAGCACCGCCTGCTTGATGGCTCCGATAAGCTGGGCATCGATACCACGGCCACCACCCTGATAGGCCTGGGAGGAGAGATCGTGGCGATCTCCCACCACCCAGACACCATCGGCCAGTGCGGGTTTGATGCGGGTCTCCACCAGTTGTACCCGGGAGGCATACATCAGCAGCAATTCCGCCTCGATGGTGAGGCGCTCGTCGTGCACCTCTTTGACGATGGCTCGCATCCGCTCGGCCAGTGGCGTACCACCCGGCTCGCGGGTGCACTCGATCCGGTTGATGCCGTGGCGCTGCAGATAGTCGGTCACATAACGCACGGCCGAGCTCTTCCCTGCCCCTTCCAATCCTTCGATCACAATAAATTTAGACATTAGGGTTTCTTCAATATGTATTCGCGAACCGCCCGATTGTGTTCATCGAGGGTCTTGGAGAAATAGTGGGCACCGCCCCCCTTGGCGACAAAGTAGAGATAGTCGGTCGACTTGGGGTTAAGCGCAGCTTCGATGGAGGCCTTGCCCGGCATGGCGATGGGCGTGGGCGGCAGACCGTCGATCACATAAGTGTTGTAGGGATTCTTGTCGGTCAGATCACTGCGGCGAATGTTGCCGTCGTAGCGATCCTTCACCCCGTAAATGACGGTGGGATCAGTCTGCAACTTCATGCCCAGACGCAGACGGTTGACGAATACGGAGGCGATCTGCGCCCGCTCGTCCGGCTGGCCGGTCTCTTTCTCGATGATGGAGGCCATGATCAACGCCTCATAGGGGGTCTTGTAAGGCAGGTTGGCCTGACGTTTCTCCCAGCTCTGCTGCAGGAAAGTCTCCATATCCTGATGGGCGCGACGCAGGATCGAGAGATCGCTGGCATGGGTGGTATAGGCGTAGGTTTCCGGCAGGAACCAACCCTCCAGCTTGCCATTCTCGATGCCGAGCTCCTGCGCCAAGTCGGCTTCGGATTGCTCAACAGTCAATCGCTCAAGGTATGGGGCGCTGGAGAGTTGCTTCTGCCAATCCTCGAAACGGGAACCTTCGACGAAGGTGAGGCTGAAGTGAAACTCCTTGCCCGATGCGAACAGAGAGAGGGTCTCCTTGAGAGGGGCCCCTTCCTTGATTTCATAGGTGCCCGATTTGATGGCCACCAGTTCGGGATGGCTGCGCAGCCAGAGCCGCACCGCCCAGGGGCTGGTTTCCCCCTCCCCCAGTTCGGCGATCAGGCGCGCCGCATGGGCGCCCTTCTCCACCGTAAAGAGCCGTGTCGGCCCCTTGTTGGTGAGCGTCTCTACCTGTTGCCATTTGTAATGTACATAGCCCCCGGCAGCGGCTACCGTCAGTGCCGCCCCCGCGAGCAGGGTGTAAAGCCGATTAAACTTCAATGACCAAACGCTCCTGTAAACGGCGACTCAATACCGCTGGGGGATAATGGATATCCTCGATGCCATTGACCGGCACGACCCCCATCAGGGTATTGGTGAGCCACACCTCTTCCGCCTGCCATAGTGACTCCAGCGGAGCCTCTACCACACGCAACTCAATACTCATCTGTTTCAACATCGCCATCACCTGGCGGCGCATGATGCCATCGACACCACCGCGGGCGAGATCGGGCGTAAACACCGTCTTGCCCCGACGCCAAAACAGATTGGCACTGACCCCTTCAATCAGAAAACCGCGACTGTTAAGCACTATCCCTTCGACTGCATTTCGGCTGACAAGTTCGCTTTTCAGCAATACCTGCTCCAGACGATTCAAGGTTTTAAGCCCGGCCAGCATAGGGGCATCACCGATCCGCTGGCGGCACACCACCATCTCGATCCCCTCCTGTTGCCACTGGCCATAGTGAGTGGGAAATGGCGCCAGAGTGACAATCCGGGTTGTGTGCTGACATCCGCTGCCATCATAGCCCCGCCCCCCCTCGCCGCGGGTCAGGATCACCTTGGCCACGCATTGTGGCTGCTCGGCCACCATCTCTTCAACCTCCCGGGTCAAGAGATCCCAGTCCGGTTCAACTAATCCCAGCCGGCTATTGGTCTGTTGCAGTCGAGCCAGATGCGCTGGCCACAGCAATACCTGTCCTTCTCTCACCGCCATGGTGGTGAAATGACCGTCACCATAAGCCAGCCCCCGATCATGGGCCGAGATGGTATCAAGCTTCATGCCATTGATAAGCAAAGGGATCCCTCCGATAAAAAAGGCCCGATACCGGCAGTATCGGGCCTGTGTCTTTGCCCTGCGGCAAATTATACGCGTTTGAAGATCAGTGAGCCATTGGTGCCGCCAAAACCAAACGAGTTGGAAAGGGCGTACTCGAAGCTGCCTGACTTGGCCACATGGGGTACCAGATCCAGATCGCACTCATCATCCGGGTTGTCCAGGTTGATAGTGGGCGGAGCCACCTGATCACGCAGGGCCAACACAGTGATGATCGCCTCGATGGCGCCGGCGGCGCCCAACAGGTGACCGGTCATGGACTTGGTGGAGCTGACCATCAGGGATTTGGCGTGCTCACCAAACACCGACTTCATGCCACGCAGTTCAGCCACATCACCCAGCGGGGTGGAGGTACCGTGCGCGTTGATGTAACCAATCTGCTCGGGGGCAATGCCGGCATCCTTGATTGCATTTTTCATGGCACGAGCGCCACCGTTGCCATCTGCAGGAGGCGCAGTCATATGGTACGCGTCACCGCTCATGCCAAAACCGACCAGCTCGGCGTAGATCTTGGCGCCACGGGCCTTGGCGTGTTCGTACTCTTCCAGTACCAGTACACCGGCACCGTCACCCAGCACGAAACCGTCGCGATCTTTATCCCACGGACGGCTCGCTTTTTGCGGCTCGTCGTTGCGGTTGGAGAGTGCCTTGGCGGCAGCAAAACCACCCATCCCCATCGCGGTGGAGGCTTTCTCGGCACCGCCAGCGACCATCACGTCGGCATCACCGTAAGCAATCATCCGGCCAGCCATACCGATGGCATGGGTACCAGTGGTACAGGCGGTAGTCACGGCGATGTTCGGCCCTTGCAGACCTTTCATGATGGAGAGATGACCGGACACCATATTGATGATGGTGGACGGAACGAAGAAGGGACTGATCTTGCGCGGGCCGCCGTTAACTAGGCTTTCGTGGTTCTGTTCAATCAGACCCAGACCGCCGATACCGGAGCCAATCGCCACGCCGACACGTTCGGCATTCTCTTCATTAATGGTCAGGCCGGAATCATCCAGCGCCTGCATACCGGCCGCGATGCCGTATTGAATGAAGAGATCCATCTTGCGAGCGTCTTTACGGTTGATACCGTACTGCTCGGGATCGAAATCCTTGACCAGACCTGCGAAGCGGGTTGCAAACTCGCTGGCATCAAAGTGTTCGATAAGGGAAATACCGCTCTGCCCGTTGAGCAGTGCTTGCCAGCTGGATTCGGCAGTGTTACCCACCGGGGAAAGCATCCCCAAGCCGGTCACCACGACTCTGCGTTTTGACACTGAGGTAGTCTCCGAGAGGTTTTTTGAAAAGGAACAAATACAAAAGAAGCGGCCCTTGGGCCGCTTCTTTCAGAACAGGAACTTATTCCTGATTAGCGGTGATGTAGTCGATAGCCGCTTGAACAGTGGTGATCTTCTCGGCTTCTTCATCAGGAATTTCGGTATCGAATTCTTCTTCCAGCGCCATTACCAGTTCAACGGTATCCAAAGAGTCAGCGCCCAGGTCGTCGACGAAGGAGGCAGCGTTCTTAACGTCTTCCTCTTTAACACCCAGTTGTTCGATGATGATTTTCTTTACGCGTTCTTCGATGTTGCTCATGACCTGAATTTTCCTTTAAAAATACGCTATTTGCGTCTGGTTGGGGTAGTTTATTCAATTGACGTGAGTTTGCAAGTAGCTTGCCGCTGGTCAAACCACGAAATGTGCCAAACTTCGGCGTACTATCGCAAATTTGAACAGATCTTACGACAAATTGATTACACCATGTACATCCCGCCATTAACATGCAGGGTTTCGCCGGTGATATAGGCTGCTTCATCAGAAGCCAAGAATACCACAGCTGCGGCAATTTCTTTTGGATCACCCAAACGGGCGGCAGGCACCTGACTCATGATGCCGGCACGTTGATCGTCATTCAGGGCACGGGTCATGTCGGTTTCGATGAAACCGGGAGCAACCGCGTTCACTGTGATACCACGGGATGCCACTTCCCGCGCCAACGATTTGGTAAAACCAACCAGACCGGCCTTGGCGGCAGCATAGTTGACCTGACCGGCATTGCCCATGGTTCCCACCACGGAGCCAATGCTGATGATGCGACCGTGACGTTTCTTCATCATGGCACGCAACACAGGTTTGCTCAGACGATAAAGCGAGGTCAGATTGGTATCGATGATCTCGTTCCACTCGTCATCTTTCATCCGCATCAACAGGTTGTCACGGGTGATCCCCGCGTTGTTGATCAGGATGTCGATGTCGCCAAAGCGCGCCTTGATAGCGGCGAAGACGGCTTCGATGGATTCCTGGCTGGTCACGTTCAGTGCCATGCCGCAACCATTCTCACCCAGATAGGCGCTGATCGCCTCGGCACCGCTCTCGCTGGTCGCCGTACCGACCACTTTCGCGCCACGGGCCACGAATGTTTCGGCAATCGCACGGCCGATGCCACGACTGGCACCGGTCACCAACACAACCTTATCGGTAAAGCTCATCACTTGCTCCTGTTTACTTGATCTGGGCCAGCGCCTGCTCGAAAGAGGCGGCATCGTTGGCGTGAATACCTTCCACGCGCTTGTCGATGCGCTTGGCGAGCCCGGTCAACACTTTGCCCGGTCCCATCTCGATCTCGAGGGTAACCCCCTCGTTGGCCATCCGCTCGACAGTCTCGGTCCAACGAACCGGGCTGAACAGCTGACGTACCAGCGCTTGCTTGATGGCGGCCGGATCCTGTTCACAGGATACGTCGACATTATTGATGACCGCGATGGCTGGAACCTTGATCTCGATCCCGTCCAGCGCAGCTGCCAGTTTTTCTGCGGCAGGTTTCATCAGTGCGCAGTGAGACGGCACGGAGACCGGCAGCGGCAGCGCACGCTTGGCGCCCGACTCTTTCATCAGCACGTTGGCTCGCTCAACGGCCTCTTTGTGACCGGCGATAACCACCTGGCCCGGGGAGTTGAAGTTGACCGGAGAGACGACCTGCCCTTGTGCCGCTTTTTCGCAGTTGGCGGCGATGGATTCGTTATCCAGACCGATGATGGCCGCCATGGCGCCGGTGCCTTCCGGTACCGCTTCCTGCATGGCCAGACCACGCAGCTCGACCAGTTTGACCGCATCGGCAAAATCGAGTGCGCCGCTGCAAACCAGCGCGGAGTACTCACCCAGGCTGTGACCCGCCATCATGGCAGGAGTTGCCCCACCCAGCTGTTGCCACAGGCGCCACAGGGCGACAGAGGCAGTCAGCAGTGCAGGCTGGGTGCGCCAGGTTTTGTTCAGATCTTCAACCGGACCATCCATCACCAGGGCAAACAGGTCATAACCCAGCACCTGACTCGCCTCGGCGAAGGTCTCCTTGATCACGGCATGTTGTTCGGCCAGCTCGGCCAGCATGCCAACGGACTGGGAACCTTGTCCCGGGAAGGCAATGGCAAATTGGGTCATCATTGATTCCTTTTAGATAAGACAAAAATGAAATCGGTGACGGGATGATGGGCGCACCATCCCGTCGAAGATCAGAGGCGAACCAGCGCCGAGCCCCAGGCAAAACCGCCGCCGAAGGCCTCCAGCAGTACCAGCTGACCCGGTTTGATCCGGCCATCCCGCACCCCTTCGTCGAAGGCAACCGGAACAGAAGCGGCAGAGGTATTGCCGTGCTTGTCGAGGGTCAGCACCACTTTATCGAGGCTCATACCGAGCTTCTTGGCGGTGGCGCTGATGATGCGGAAGTTGGCCTGATGAGGCACCAGCCAATCCAGCTCGCTCGGCTCGATGCCAGCAGCGGCCAACGTTTCGGTGACGATCTCGCTCAGACGGGTGACCGCGACCTTGAAGACATCGTTGCCCTTCATGTACATGTAGGCTTCGAGCTCGGCACCCGGCATGCCGCGACGAGGATGAGGCAGCTTGAGCAGCTCGCCATAACGGCCATCGGCATGGAGATGGGTAGAGAGGATGCCCGGCGTCTCGCTGGCACCGACAATCACAGCCCCTGCCCCATCACCAAACAGGATGATGGTGCCGCGATCTTGCGGATCGCACATGCGGGAGAGCACATCGGCCCCGACGACCAGCACATGGCGGGCGGCGCCGGATTTGACGAACTGATCGGCAATGGAGAGTGCGTAGGTGAAACCGGCACAGGCCGCTGCCACGTCAAAGGCAGGAATGCCCGGTACGCCGAGCAGCCCCTGCAGCTCGCAGGCGGCAGCCGGGAAGGCATTATCAGCACTGGTGGTGGCCAGCACTATCATATCGAGATCGGCAGCGGTCAAACCGGCTGCATCCAGGGCGCGCAGAGCGGCCTGGTAAGAGAGGGTGGCAACGGTTTCGTCAGCCCCGGCAATACGGCGCTCACGGATACCGGTACGTTCCACGATCCACTCATCACTGGTCTCAACCATCTGCTCGAGATCGGCGTTGGTACGCACTGAACTCGGCAGGTAGCTGCCAGTACCCAGAATTTTGCTATGCATAGAGTTCTTATAGATCCCTGTCAGAGAAGACAGCTTCAAGGCGATCTGCTATTTGCAGTGGAAGTTGATGTTTGGCCTCTTGTGCGGCCAGCAGGATCGCATTACACAGAGCGCGCCGTTCGGCCCGCCCATGACTTTTTACCACAATGCCGCGCAATCCTAACAGACTTGCTCCGTTATACTGGTCGGGGTTCAGGTAAGAAAAACGCCGTTTGAACATAAATCCGGCGATCCGGCCAAGAAAAGTGCGTTTCTTGCGGGGATATCCGGCCAGCTGGGCCATCATCCGCACCACCCCTTCTGCCGTCTTGAGGGCAACATTGCCGACAAAACCGTCGCAGACGATCACATCGCTGTCGCCGCTGAAGATGCGATCCCCTTCGACGAACCCGACATAATTGAGCGCTTGGCACTGACGCAACAATTCGGCGCTGTGGCGCACCAGATCGTTGCCCTTGATCTCCTCCTCGCCGATGTTGAGCAAGGCAACACGGGGGGATGCAATGCCTTCTACCTTTTCGGCCACGACGGAGCCCATCACCGCAAACTGCAGCAAGGTATCCGCATCGCAACTGACGTTGGCGCCTAGATCCAGCATCACGGTGCGTTTGCCACTCAATGTCGGCAGCGCCTTGATAAGTGCCGGCCGATCGACCCCGGGCAGGGATTTGAGCACGCACTTGGCCATCGCCATCAACGCACCGGTATTACCGGCACTGACGCAAGCATCGGCCTCACCGGCTTTCACCAGATTGAGTACCACCCGCATGGAGGAGTCTTTCAGAGTACGCAGCGCCACGATCGGTTTATCGCCCATGCCAACCACCTGGGATGCATGTACGAAACGAACTCGGGGATGATTCAGCAAGCCATGTTGCTGCAGCAGAGAGGAGGTCTGGTGCTGGTCGCCGACCAGGATCAGTTTTAGCTGGGGTAAAAGAGACAGTGCCTGCACGGCGGCAGGCACTGTTTCCGAGGGGCCAATATCTCCCCCCATGATGTCTAGCGCGACAGTTTGCGTAGACAAAGGCAATCCTTAAGCGATTACCTTTTTACCGCGGTAGAAACCATCGGCAGTCACGTGGTGACGACGATGAATTTCGCCACTGGTCTGATCAACAGTCAGGGCAGCGGTGGTCAGCGCATCGTGGGAACGACGCATGCCACGCTTGGCACGGGTTTTACGGTTCTGTTGTACGGCCATTGTAGGCTAACTCCTAAATTCACTTACGTTTAAGCTCTTCAAGAACTGCAAAGGGATTCGGCCGCTCATCAGCAGGTTCGATTTCACCCCAGGTCATCTCCATGTTTCCTCTCGGGCATGCATCCAGAGAATGCATTGCAACTTGAGGCAACGAGAGGATGAGTTCATCCTCCAGGATTTGATGAAGATCTATCTCGCCGTTTTCGTCCAACTCAATGGGCTCATAAGCTTCCGGCAGTTCTTCCTCGTTTGTTCTTTCGAACAGCGGAGTGTAGATAAATTCAGCTTCACAGAGGTGTTCGAATGTCTCCCCGCAACGTTGGCAAACCAGGTCAACCTTGGCATGGGCAGTGCCTTTCATAACGGTCAACTTCTGGACATCTTTGCCAAAGTGCAGTGATACATCGATATCACTCTGCAAGCCAGCGGTTGATTCCTCCAGCCTGGGCATCTGCGACTTTTCCACTATCCCGATGTAATCGAGCAGCTTCAAGGCACTACGGACTGGATCAACCTTAACGGGCAACTTCACCTTTTGCATAGGGCGCGAATAATATAGGTCCAACAACTGATAGTCAAAGGAAAAAGTCCTTACCGCCGATGATTTTAACGTCACAAGTCCCTAGAATGCCGGTACCTGCTTTCATCGGTAACTCGATTATGCCACAGAATCTGATCCTCGCCTCAACTTCTCGCTATCGCAAAGCCCTGCTGGAGAAGCTCGGTCTCCCTTTTGAATGTGCCGCCCCCGATGTGGATGAGCGACCACTGGCTGGCGAATCCGCCGAGACGCTGGTGGCCAGACTGGCTCGTGCCAAGGCTGATGCCATCGCCGGGCAACGTGATCACGGTTTGATCATCGGATCTGATCAGGTGTGTGTCTGCGATAATCACATCCTCGGCAAACCTGGCACCATCGACAATGCCATCGCCCAGCTGATGGCGGCTCAAGGTCGCAGCGTCACCTTCTACACCGGCCTGTGCGTGGTGAATGCCGCAACCGGTGAGGCTCATCAACTGGTGGAGTCTTTCACCGTCCATTTTCGCAACCTCGATGAAGCCGCCATTCGCCGCTATGTAGAGGCAGAATTGCCCCTCGATTGTGCGGGCAGCTTCAAATGTGAAGGAATGGGGATCGTGCTGTTCAAGGGGCTGGAGGGGCGCGACCCTAACGCATTGATCGGTCTGCCACTGATCGGCCTGATCGAGCTGCTGGAGCGCCACGGTATTGCCCTGCCCTGATTGCGGACGAATAGATAAGCTAGATCGAGCATATAAAAAGCCCGGTCAATAGACCGGGCTTCTGTTATCAATCAGATTGATGTCTCTTAAAAGAAAGGTGTCTACAACAGCGCGTGAAGAGCCGTCATGGAGTCCACCACCGCTACAGGTCCGTGACGACTGAGAGCATCACTACTATCCACACCCCAGGTAACGCCAATGCGCGGCATGGCAATTGCCTCGGCCATCGCCATATCGTGAACAGAGTCGCCGATCATTACCGCCTGCCGGGGTAAAAGCTCCAACTCGTCCAGGATCTGCTCAAGCATCAGCGGATCAGGCTTGGAGCGAGCCTCATCGGCCCCGCGACTGGTTACAAACAACGGGCGCAGTCCGGTCTCATCCAATACCCGATCCAGCCCACGGCGCGATTTGCCGGTAGCGACGGCCAGTTGCAGCCCTCGTGACTGCCAGTCATGCAGCAACTCCCCTGCCCCGGAAAACAACGGGCTGGGGGTGGCATCGTGCAGATAGTGATGACGATAGCGATCGATGAGCGCGGCAATCTGGCGCTCACCGCTGGTGGCGCCACTGCCACTGCATAAGGGGAACAGACGGGACATGGCAACATCAAGGCTCAATCCGATGATCTGCCGGATCTGGGCTGGTGCAGGTACCGCCAGCTCACAATCTCTAGCGGCCCCTTGCACACAGGCCACAATCCGGCCCACCGAATCCATCAGGGTACCGTCCCAATCGAAAATGGCGAGCCGGATATCCTGCATCAGCGTGGCAAGCCGTTGAGGAAGTTGTCGAGTTCAGGTGCCAGCGGTGCTTCTACCTGCATCTCGCGACCATCGGCCGGATGGGTGAAGCTGAGCTTCCAGGCATGCAAAAAGAGCCGTTTCAGCCCTTGGCTGCGCATTTTCTCGTCAAACGCCGCTTCACCGTACTTATCGTCACAGGCGATCGGATGACCGGCATGCAGGGTATGCACGCGGATCTGGTGGGTACGGCCAGTAATGGGGCTGCACTCGACCAGGGTCGCTTCGGCAAATTGACGCACGATACGGAACCTAGTTTCGGAGGGCTTACCATCGGCACTGACCCGCACCACCCGTTCACCGGATTGCAGATCGTTTTTGCGCAGCGGCGCATTAACCACCTTGACGTGAGCCTGCCATTTGCCGCGAACCAGCGCCAGATACTGCTTGCGCATGGTCTTGACGCGCAACTGCTCATGCAGGCTGCGCAGGGCGCTGCGTTTCTTGGCAACCAGCAATACACCAGAGGTGTCGCGATCCAGTCGATGAACCAATTCGAGGAAACGGGCTTCCGGCCGCAGGGCTCGCAGCCCTTCAATCACGCCAAAGCTCAGGCCGCTGCCACCGTGTACTGCCATGCCGGAGGGCTTGTTCAGCACGATCATGGCATCGTCTTCAAACAGGATCTGGCTCTCCAGACGCTGGATAACACTCAGGTTGGCGGATGGCAGCTCATTTTTTTCAGCGACGCGCACGGGGGGCACCCGTACCTCATCACCTGCGCAGAGTTTGTACTCCGGTTTGATGCGCTTTTTGTTTACTCGCACTTCACCTTTGCGAAGGATGCGATAGATCAGGCTCTTGGGGACGCCCTTTAGCTGAGTCTTGAGAAAATTGTCGATGCGCTGCCCGTCATGCTCAGCTTCGATGGTGAGCAGCTGCACTTGTTGTTGTATCTGTGTCATGGCGCGGATTTTACCACTGCCAGCGCCCCTTGGCTGCATGGTTTGTTGAAAAATGGCGCCTTGCTATAAAAGAGGTTTAAATGGGATAATAAACAAGGTTTTGTCATTGTGTTCAAGCCTTGTACTAAGTGGCCAAAAAGTATGCCACCCAATCCCGAAACACCGTATATACAAGAACATGACGGTTCCCGGGTGCGAGGTACAACGCATGGAGAACACAAACATTACCGTTTATTTGTCTCCATTTCGGCATCCTTATTCATTCACTTCTCGAGAAGTGATGACCAGAACGCCCTTAGTTTGCGCCTCATGCATACCCCAACCGGGAGGTTGCCCCAGTATGCTGAAGACCCGAGGCCGGCGCTGGCAGGACCCAGATGGAGGAAATCAAAATGACACAATAATGAGAACTCAATGAAAAGAATGCTTATCAACGCAACTCAAGAAGAGGAGTTGCGCGTAGCGCTGGTTGACGGACAACAGCTCTACGATTTGGATATTGAAAGTCCGGGACACGAGCAGAAGAAAGCGAACATTTACAAGGGTAAGATCACCCGCGTAGAACCCAGCCTTGAAGCTGCTTTTGTCGACTACGGCGCCGAGCGCCACGGTTTCCTGCCGTTGAAGGAGATCGCCCGCAATTACTTCCCCTCCGGTTACTCCTATCAGGGTCGTCCCAACATCAAAGAAGTGGTCCGCGAAGGTCAGGAAGTTATCGTCCAGATCGACAAGGAAGAGCGTGGCACCAAGGGTGCAGCCCTCACCACCTTTATCAGCCTGGCAGGTAGCTACCTGGTACTGATGCCCAACAACCCCCGTGCCGGTGGTATCTCCCGCCGCATCGAGGGTGATGAGCGGACTGAACTGAAAGAAGCCCTGAGTGGTTTGACCGTGCCGGAAGGCATGGGCCTGATCGTACGTACCGCAGGTGTGGGCAAGTCGCCAGAAGAGCTGGAGTGGGATCTGAACGTTCTGCTCAACCACTGGGACTCCATCCACAAGGCCTCTCAGGAGCGCGCTGCGCCGGTGCTGATCCACCAGGAAAGCAACGTCATCGTGCGTGCCATCCGTGACTATCTGCGTCGCGATGTGGGCGAGATCCTGATCGACAATCCGGTGATTTTCGAACGCGCCAAGGCCCATATCGAGCTGGTACGTCCCGATTTCCTCAACCGTGTGAAGCTGTACAAGGGTGAAGTTGCCCTGTTCAACCACTTCCAGATTGAGAGCCAGATTGAATCAGCCTTCCAGCGTGAAGTGCGCCTCCCCTCCGGCGGCAGCATCGTTATCGATCCGACCGAAGCACTGACCTCCATCGATATCAACTCCTCCCGCGCCACCAAGGGCGGCGATATCGAAGAGACTGCGCTGCAAACCAACCTGGAAGCGGCCGACGAAATTGCCCGTCAATTGCGTCTGCGCGACCTGGGTGGCCTGATCGTAATCGACTTCATCGACATGACCCCGGTTCGCCATCAGCGCGAAGTGGAAAACCGTCTGCGTGAAGCGGTGCATCAGGATCGTGCCCGCATCCAGCTGGGTCGGATCTCCCGTTTCGGTCTGCTGGAGATGTCTCGTCAGCGTCTGCGCCCCTCCCTCAACGAGTCCAGCAGCCATATCTGCCCCCGTTGCCAGGGTCAGGGCGTGATCCGTGACAATGAATCTCTCGCCCTGTCCATCCTGCGTCTCATCGAAGAAGAGGCCATGAAGGACAACACCGAGCAGGTTCACGGCCAAGTGCCGGTGGATGTTGCAGCCTATCTGCTCAACGAGAAGCGTGCCGCCATCGCCAGTCTGGAACAGCGCAATGATGTGCGTGTTTACATCATTCCGAACCAGCATCTGGAAACCCCGCACTACGAAGTGACTCGCATTCGTCAGAACGAGATCCCGGAAGCGGCCAGCTACGAGCTGAAAACCGAGATTGCCAAGCCGGTCTACCAACCGAAGCAAGCTCAGGTGATCGAGCGTGAGCAACCGCTGCTGCAAGGCTTTGCCCAACCGGCACAACCGGCTCCTGTTGCACCGCAACAGCCGGCGGCTCCCGTTGCTGCGGCTCCTGCAGAAGCCGGCTTCTTCAGCAAGCTGCTCAAAGGCATTACCGGCATGTTCAGCAGCGATGCCGCCCCTGCCGACGTGAAAGCGCCCGCTGAGAAACCAGCAGCTCGTGAAGCACGCAAGGATGAAGGTCAACGTCACCAGCGCGAAGAAGGCCGTGGCCGTGGTCAGCGTCCTCGTCGTGATGACAATCGTGGCAACCGCAACAATGCGGAAGCTGGCGAGAAGCGTGAAGGTGGCAACCGCGAAGGTGGTGAAAACCGCAATCGCCGTCCGCGCAAAGAGCGCGAGCCTCGTCAGGAGCGTGAAGCTCGTGGCGAATTGCGCAGCGAACAGCGCATGGAACGTGAACCCCGTCAGGAACGCGAGCCTCGCGAACCGCGCCAGGAACGTGCACCACGTCCGGCCCGTGAACCTCGTGCTCCCCGTGAGCCGCGCGCCGAAGTCGTTGTTGAAGCGGTAGACGCCGTTGATGCAACTGCCGTCCAGCCACGTCAGGAGAAAGAGCAGAAAGTGGCCGAGCGCCGCGAACGTCGCCAACTGCGCAAGCAGATCCGCGTCGATGTCGCCGCTGCTGACACCCCTGCCCTGCCGGTTGACGAAGTACCAGCGCAAGCTGACGTGATCGATGCCACCGTGGGTAACGAGCAGGAAGAGCAGAGTGAAGGCCAACGCCGTTCACGCCGCACTCCGCGCAGCCAGCGTATCGAAGGACAGCGCCGCAAGCGCATCAACGAAGATGCCCGCAGCCAGCGTGACGAAGAACAGCAAGATACCACCACTCTGACCACCGCAGCCCAGGCAGATATTGCCAAAGCGCAGGTTGAAGAGCCGGTAGTGCCCGTTGTTACCATCCCGAGCGCTGAAGCCGTCGCAGCTGCCCTGCAAGCCTCTGCCGCACTGACCGAGCATGTGGTTGTCGAAGCCGTTGCAGAAGAAGCTGCCGAACAGGCTGCTGCCCAGGTTGAAGCAACTCAATCCGATGTGAGCGCTAGCCCGGTTGTTGCTGCTGTCACAGAAGTCATGGTTGTAGCGGAGCCGGAAGTTGCCGTTGTCGCCGCGCCGGCTGTCGACATGGCTGCAACTGAAGTCGTTGAAACTGATCAGGTTGTTGAAGAAGCCCCTGCTGTCAGCACTCCTGTCGTGGAAGCTGTACCGGCTGCAGTCGAAATGCCAGTTGCGGTTGTCGAAGCCCCGGCTCCTGTCGCTGTCGCTGTCGCTGCCGTTGCAGTGGAAGAGACTCCAGTCGTGACCAAACAGGTAGCTCACGGTGCCGGCCTGCTGGCTCGTGCCCGTAAAGCATCCGCCCCGATGGCAACCCCTGCCGAAGCCCCTGCCCTGCCTGCTCGTGAGCCGGTTAACTACCCGCCGCTGGTACGCAACGAGGTGAGCACATCAGGTCGTCATGGTGGCAGCACTGCCGCCGTCAACGTGGCCACCTGCCCGGCCGGTCGCCCCTAAGCAACCCGGGTTGACCCCCTAAACAAAAGCCACACCAACCGGTGTGGCTTTTTTATTTCTCGTGTCCCGTCCTGAATATGGTTTACACCTTTCCTCCCAATAAATGGAGAACCCGATGGGACAAGGTGTGAAACGAACACAGCGCGATTACTCGCTGACTTTTAAACTGGCACTGGTCGAGCAGATTGAAAAAGGCGAGCTCACCTACAAACAGGCTCAGGTGCGTTATGGCATTCAGGGCCGTTCCACCGTTCTGGTATGGTTGCGTAAACATGGTCGGCAAGATTGGAGCCAGGGGGCTTCTGTACGTGCCGGCAGGAGCATCACCATGCCTGACCCCGACAACCAGACGCCCGAACAGCGCATTAAGGAACTCGAGCAACAGCTGGCGCTGATGAGCCAGAAAGCCCAGTTCTTTGAGGCCGTCGTCGATGTGCTGAAGAATGACTACGGCGTCTCCATCGTAAAAAAGCGACCCGGCAAGTCCTCTCGCAGCGGCAAGTCGAGAGGCTGACCATTGTCAGGGCTTGCCTGTTTCTAGGGATAAGCCGGCAGGCTTACTACAAGCGCAATCGGGTTGCAGACTTACGCCATGCACAAGGGCTGCAGGTGGTGCGCTTTGTGCGTCAGGTTCGACTGCGACACCCTCGGGTGGGCACTCGCAAGCTGCATTATCTGCTGCAGGGTCAGGATGATGGCGGGCTCAAGGTAGGGCGGGACAGGCTGTTTCGGATATTGGCCGAGCACCGCCTGCAGGTGCAGCCCAGACGGGCGTATCACAAGACCCCCCACAGTTTTCACCGTTTCTACCGTCATCCCAACTTGCTCAAGGCGGGGCCAGAGCAGGTCACACCGGTGGCCACGGAGCAGGTCTGGGTCGCAGATATCACCTATCTGCCAGCCAGGAGCGGGCCGCTGTACCTGAGCCTGGTGACGGATGCCTACTCACGCAAGATAGTGGGCCATCACGTGCACGAAGGAATGCACGCAGAGTCGGTGGCGTTCAAGAAAGCACTGAAGCAGCGGTGTGGCAGCGGGGAGCTAATCCATCACTCAGACCGCGGCGTGCAGTATTGCTCGGGGCTGTATCAGTGATTACATGAGCAGTACGGGGGGAAATGCTCGATGACGGATGGGTATGACTGTTACCAGAATGCGTTGGCGGAGCGGGTGAACGGGATTTTGAAGGGAGTGTTGCTACAGGAAAACGCCCTGCTTTCTCCTGTGTTTGCGCTTTGGATATCTCTGAGAAAGTTCATTCAAAGCGTTAATGTGCAGTATCACACCTATTGATAATTTCAATACAATACTTTGTTTGTTGGCATATTAAAACCAATCGCAGATATGAAAAAAGGGCCCGCAGGCCCTTAGAAAAAATAGCGATGTTATCCACCAAACAGATGGTGGCTGACGATGAACAGGCCGCCGGAGAGCAGCATGGTCAGCGGCAGGGTCAGCACCCAGGCCATCAGGATGGTCTTGATGGTCTGGCTCTGCAGGCCGGATTTGTTGGCAATCATGGTCCCCGCCACCGCAGAAGAGAGAATATGGGTGGTGGAGACCGGCATACCAGTCAGACTGGCGACCCCGATTGAGGTTGCTGCCGTGATCTGGGCCGCAATACCCTGGCTATAGGTCATGCCGGTGGTGCCGATCTTCTCGCCCACGGTATGGACGATACGACGCCAGCCCACCATGGTGCCGCAACCAAGCGCCAGCGCGATGGAAACGATCACCCAGGTCGGTGCATATTCAGCGGTCGCGGTCAGGTCCTTGCGCCATTTGGCCAGATCGGTCAGCTCCTTGGCTGGCAGCGGCAGCTTGGCAGCCTTGCGGGCGGTGTCATCGATACAGAGCAGCAGACGACGCACTTCGCGGCGGTCAGTCAGGCTCATCTGATCATAAGTACGCACGGCACCCAGACGGGCATCCAGGGTGGCCATCGCCTGCAGCACGCCATCGGCGGAGCAGTGAGTCATCAGCTCTTCCTGAGCCGTTGCCGGTGCAGAGAAGTTGATGACGCCAGAGAGGGCGGACTGGTTGCGCTGGTAGATCTCCATGATGCGCTGGTTGGCATCCTGGGTCCGGTCCAGATCATAGGCGCGGCTGTTCATGTCCAGTGCGAAATAGGCTGGCGCCATACAGATCAGCACCAGCATCACCAGACCGATACCCTTCTGGCCATCGTTGGAGCCGTGCACGAAGCTGACGCCCATGGCCGAGGCCACCAGGGTCAGACGCGCCCAGAACGGCGGGTGTTTCTTGCCATCCACCAGCTGGCGCTCTTCCGGCGTTTTGTGGATCTTGTTGCTGGTCCAGATGCGCTTCATCGCCAGCAGCAGCAGCGCCGCGATGATGAAGCCGATGGTGGGAGAGATGATGAGGGAAAGCATGATGTCGATCGCTTTGCCCACGTTGATCCCTTCTGTCACCGGTTTATGGGTGATCCAGGCATAGGCGCCGCCTACCCCCAGAATGGAACCGATCAAGGTATGTGAACTGGAGGCCGGGATCCCGAAGAACCAGGTGCCCAGGTTCCACACGATGGCGGAAAACAGCAAGGAGAAGACCATGATCAACCCTTGGGTGGAGTCCATCCCAAGCAGCAGGTCGATGGGCAGCAGATGGACAATGGCATAGGCCACACCCAGACCGCCGAACATGACGCCAAAAAAGTTGAAGATCCCCGATGCAACGACCGCTAGGTGAGCTGGCATCGCCTTGGTATAGATAACCGTTGCTACCGCGTTGGCGGTATCGTGAAAGCCGTTGATAAATTCATAGGCAAGCACAAAAAAAACGGCCAATACCAAACCGATTGACCACCACAAACCCAAACCACTAAACATTTCAAACATAAAAAAAAGCCTGTTTATGAGTTGCGGCGGATTATGCCAGATGGCGGCCAACACCATAGCCACCATTGAAATATTTCAGCCATAAAAAAAAAGAGCTTTTTGGGAAAAAATATCCTAGAGCCAGTCCTCATGCGGCTTGCCATCGATTAATTAAAGCCGCTAATGATTGCGGGAAAGGGCAAAAATAGCTGACAATTAAGCCAATAATTTCATTTTTATGACGTTTTTATGACAGAAAAACGGGCGAAAGTGGTGATAAAACGTCCCTGCCCCGCCAATCTCATCCGACCAGCACCATCAACCCCATATCCGTTTGATTCCAGATGCAAAAAGGGAGCACCTTGTGCTCCCTTGAATCGTTGCCGTGTTGCCAGTTATCAATCCTGATTGATGCGGCTGGCAACGGCGCCCTGCTGGCTCTTGTACTTGGCATTTTCCCGCTTGTTGTAGGGACGGGCCGCGACGCCGGAGAGCATCTCGAAGTTCAAGGCGCCGATCTTCATCTTCGGACGCAGCGCCAGCGGCAATTTGCCGCCGTTGTAGAACTCCAGCACGATGCGACCGGACCAACCCGGATCGATCCGGTGCGCCGTCACGTGCACCATCAAACCCAGCCGCGCCAGTGAAGAGCGGCCATCCAGCCAGCCGACGATATCGGCAGGCAGAGTAACGGATTCGTAGGTCACCGCCAGCGCCAGCTGACCCGGGTGAAGGTAGAAGGCTTCGCCATCGGGGATGTGGATCTCGTCACTCATCACCCGATCGATGGCATCAGCCATCTCGCTGCTCGGGCCGCTCAGGTCGATATAGGGCGCGGTATGATCGCGAAACACCCGAAACTCGTTACCCAGCAGCACATCGACACTGACACCACTGATCCGCTCTACCCCGGGCCGTGGCTCAATGACGATCTTGCCTTCATCCAGATGGCGTTCAATATCGGTATCACACAGACGCATTGGGCGACTCTCCTGACAAATTGTGCTTTTAAAAAAGCCGGGCATCACCCGGCTTGTTTCATCTTAACCAATCAACATGTGGCGAATACGCGCCTTGAGCATGTCGATGGCGATGCGGTTCTTGCCACCACGGGGCACGATCACATCGGCATACTGTTTGGACGGCTCGATAAACTGCAGGAACATCGGACGCACCGTCTTCTGATACTGCTTGAGCACGGAGTCCATGGTACGGCCACGCTCCTGCACATCACGCACCAGACGGCGCAGCAGGCAGATGTCGAGCGGGGTATCCATGAAGATGGAGGCATCCATCAGATCCCGCAGACGGCTGTCGGTCAGCAGCAGGATCCCTTCCAGAATGATCACCCGGCGCGGGGCAAACGGGGTCACTTCGCTCATCCGGGTGTGTTCGGTGTAGGAGTACTGGGGAATGGCAACCGCGTCACCTTTGACCAGCTGGCTCAGGTGCTGTACCAGCAGGTCGTGATCCAGCGCGTTGGGGTGGTCATAGTTGGTCTTGACCCGCTCTTCCATGGTCAGGTGGGTCTGATCACGGTAGTAGCAATCTTCGGTGATCACACCAATCTGACCTGCGCCCAGTTCGGCCACCAGCTCTTCATAAATGGTCTGGGCTATAAGACTTTTGCCAGACGCAGATGCGCCCGCAATACCGATGATCACACACGAATGTTGAGTATCAGACATGACAAATACCTAAAAGAGAAGAGCAGTGGGGATGGTTTAAACCGATCCATTATATAAAAAAGGGTGGGTCATGCCCACCCTCAATTCCCTTTCAAGTGACCGACCGCCGATTATTCATCCAGCGCCATGGCATAGAGGGGGGTCGCAATCGGTTTTGCGCTGAAAAAGAGTTCAGCCCCTACCCTGCGCGCCAGCTTCAAATAGGCCTGAGCCAGGCTTCCTTCCGGTGCGCCGAACACCGTCGGACAGCCATCATCCATGTGTTGGCGGATATCGATGTGCAGCGGTAATTGACCAAGCAGTGCCACTTGATACTGCTCTGCCATCTTCTGGCCGCCACCGGTACCAAACAGCGGCTCATGATGACCACAGGCGCTGCAGACGTGGTAGCTCATGTTCTCGATAATACCGAGCACTGGCACATTGACCTTGTTGAACATGGCGATCCCCTTGCGGGCATCGGCCAGCGCCACATCCTGCGGGGTGGTGACGATCACTGCCGCCGAGGTAGGCACCTGCTGAGCCATAGTGAGCTGGATATCGCCAGTGCCCGGCGGCATGTCTACCACCAGATAATCCACCTCGCCCCAGCGGGTCTCATGGAGGATCTGCGCCAGCGCCTTGCTCGCCATCGGGCCACGCCAGATGGTGGCATCCTGCTCGGAGACCAGATAGCCGATGCTGTTGCTCTTGAGGCCGCAGGCCATCACCGGCTCCATCAGCTTGCCGTCATGGCTGACCGGGCGCTCCTTGAGGGTGCCCATCATGGTGGGAATGGAAGGGCCATAGATATCGGCATCGAGAATAGCGACCCGCGCCCCCTCTTTTTGCAGGGCCAGCGCCAGATTGACTGCGGTGGTGGACTTGCCTACCCCGCCCTTGCCGGAAGCAACCACGATGATGTTGCGAATGCCCTGCACGGCATTGAGGCCCTGCGCCCGCGGCATGCTGGCGACGTCAATCTCCAATGCCCAGTCGATACGGGCAGCGCCGGTGGCACTACGCAGCCTGGCATCGTAGTTCTCTTTGAGCTGATCGAGCAGCGAGAGACCGGCAAACGGCAAGACCAGCCGGATAGTAAGCCCCTGACCCTGATTGATGATCTCACGAACGAATCCGGCATCCACCAGATCCTTGTGCCAGCCTGCTGGCTTAAATTCGGCGAGGATCTGTTTTACTGAATCAATCACCATTAACTCCTCATTATCTTGTCATTATCTTGAGGTGAACGGTTACCGCACACAAATCAGTGGCTTGCCTGCCATCATAACGGCAGGTGCTGCCAAGGTTGGCATAGCCACAACCCTAGGCAGGCTACCCCCAATTCGGGTAACATGCACGGCACTCTATCATCCCAACAAGCACATCAAGAACGTAATATGGCAACTGATCCTCGTAAAATGCTGGTAACCTGCGCCCTCCCCTATGCCAATGGCTCCATCCATCTTGGCCACATGCTGGAACATATCCAGGCCGATATCTGGGTTCGTTATCAGCGAATGCGCGGCCATCAGGTGCACTTCATCTGTGCCGATGATGCCCACGGCACCCCGATCATGCTCAAGGCACAGCAGATGGGGATCACCCCGGAAGAGATGATTGCCGCTGTCTCCAAGGAGCACCAGGCCGACTTCGCCGGGTTCAACATCAGCTTTGACAACTATCACTCCACCCACAGCGACGAAAACCGCGAGCTGGCGGAGCTGATCTACGGCCGCCTGAAAAATGGTGGCTTTATCAAGAGCCGCACCATCTCCCAGCTGTTCGATCCGGAAAAATCCATGTTCCTGCCGGACCGTTTCGTCAAGGGTACCTGCCCCAAGTGCAAGTCTCCGGAGCAGTATGGCGACAACTGCGACAGCTGCGGCGCCACCTACAGCCCGACCGAGCTGATCGATCCGAAATCTGCCGTCTCCGGCGCGACTCCGGTAATGAAGGACTCCGAGCACTTCTTCTTCGACCTGCCGCAGTTTGAAAAATGGCTCTCTGAGTGGGTGCGCGGCTCCGGCGCCATTCAGGAAGAGATGGCCAACAAGATGCAGGAGTGGTTCGAAAGCGGCTTGCAGCAGTGGGACATCACCCGTGACGCCCCCTACTTCGGGTTCGAAATCCCCGGTGCCCCGGGCAAGTATTTCTACGTCTGGCTGGATGCCCCCATCGGTTACATGGCCTCTTTCAAGAACCTGTGCAACAAGCGAGGTGACATCGACTTTGACAGCTACTGGAAAGCGGACTCCGACGCCGAGCTCTACCACTTCATCGGTAAAGATATTGCCTACTTCCACTGCCTGTTCTGGCCGTCCATGCTGGAAGGTGCCAACTTCCGCAAGCCGACCAAGGTCAACGTGCACGGGTATGTGACCGTCAACGGCGCCAAGATGTCCAAGTCCAAGGGCACCTTTATCAAGGCATCCACCTACCTGAACCACCTGGATCCGGAGTGCCTGCGTTACTACTACGCCGCCAAGCTCAACAGCCGCATCGACGATCTGGACCTGAACCTCGAAGATTTCGTGCAGCGCGTCAACGCCGACGTGGTCAACAAGCTGGTTAACCTCGCCTCCCGCAATGCCGGCTTTATTGCCAAGCGTTTTGGCGGCAAGCTGGCTGCCACTTGCGCCGAGCCCGAACTCTACGCCGAATTCGCCAACGCCCGTACCGCTATTGCGGAAGCCTATGAGAGCCGCGAGTTCAGCCGCGCCATCCGTGAAATCATGGCGTTGGCCGACAAGGCCAACCGCTACGTGGACGACAAGGCTCCCTGGGTTATCGCCAAGCAGGAAGGCGCAGATGCCGAGCTGCAGGCGGTCTGCTCTGTCGGCATCAACCTGTTCCGCGTGCTGATGGCCTACCTCAAGCCCGTCATGCCTCTGCTGGCCGAACGTGCCGAAGCCTTCCTGGCCGAAACCCTCAGCTGGGATGGCATCGAGATGCCGCTGGTTGATCACACCGTTGCGCCGTTCAAGGCCCTCTTCTCCCGCATCGAGCCGGCGAAGATTGAAGCCATGATCGAGGCATCCAAGGAAGACTTGGCCAAGGAGCAGGCACCGAAAGTGACCGGCCCCCTGGCTGATGACCCCATCAGCGAAACCATCACCTATGACGATTTTGCCAAGATTGACCTGCGCGTCGCACTGATCAAGAAGGCCGAAGCGGTACCGGAAGCCGAGAAGCTGCTCAAGCTGCAACTGGATATCGGCGGCGAAACCCGTCAGGTGTTTGCCGGTATCAAGTCCGCCTACAACCCGGAAGATCTGGAAGGCAAGCTGACCGTGATGGTGGCCAACCTGGCGCCGCGCAAGATGCGTTTCGGCATGTCCGAAGGCATGGTGCTGGCCGCAGGCCCGGGCGGCAAGGATCTCTGGATCCTGGAGCCGCAAGAAGGCGCCCAGCCTGGCATGCGCGTCAAGTAAGCACATCGCTGACTGCGACCACAGCCAGATAGAAAAGAGAGGCCAAACGGCCTCTCTTTTTTTTTATCTCACCTGTTTGGCCTGGATAGTTTTTGTAGATGCTGGTCGCGGATGACTTTCCCAGATTGCGGCCTTGGGGCTATCCACCGCTTGACTTGGCGGGCGATACATTTTGTTCTGAATAGCTGATCACCCGACTTGGCATGTCATTCATGTTGTGGCCTGCCTGCATCGCCAGTTTGAGCGCCACCAGCTCCGCCTGCTGGCAGTCCAGTTGACGCAATCGGGTGGTGATCTTCCCCTTCAACTGCTGCCGCAGTTTCGTCTGCTTGCGGGTATTCCCCTGCTCTGCTCGCAACCTCCGCCGCCATTGCCGCCAATCCTGCAACTGGCCGAGTCGCTCCTGCCAGTGAGTCAGGGTGCTCAACCAGCCGGGATCTCCACTCCCCAGATCCAGCAACAGTTCCACGCCATAACGGGCCTGCTTGATCTCGAGGCGCAGCCGATGCCAGCGGCGCAACTGTTGCTGACGGGAGCTGGCAGATTTCCCAACGCAGGGAATAGGTTCATCGAGAGCGCTCTGTGCCTCATCAAGGCGCAGGGCCAGATGCTGCTGATAGAGCGATGCCAATGCCCGCGCATCCGGCACCTGCGCCACCGCTGCAAGCCAGCGGGCCAGTCGCCGCGACAACAGGGGTACACGACAGGCCGATTTGTGGGTATTGCCCGTGCTGGCAGGCGGCTTGCCAAAACGCTCGGCGTAGACCTGAGCATCCCGCAGCGCCGAAAGCCACCCGACCGAGCGCAGCAGACGCCGCTCCAGCTCGGGATGATAGGCGAGTGGTCGCCACAGGGCGAGCAGCGCCAGCAAGCGGCGCGCCGCGATACGGTAGCCATGCACGGCCGGTTCGCTGGCCTCTTCGCGCACCGCTCGCGCCGCCTCCTGATAACGGGCGACCCAGCTTGTTGCCTGAGTCAGCAACAGACCTTCCTTGTCAGCGTCCATCTCATCTCCGCCCTTTCAGTTGGTGTGAAAGCCCTGACCGGTGGGCGGCAGCGCCTCTTCATACTCCATCCGGGTCACTCTGGCGGTGCGCGGGCCATGTTCCAGCCACCCCAACATCATCTGCACCCCCTGCGCGGGGCCACTGATGAGGATCTCCACCGAGCCATCCTCCAGGTTGTAGGCATGGCCCCGCAAACCCAGTTGCAGCGCCCGCTCACGGGTGAAATAGCGAAATCCCACCCCCTGCACCTGCCCCCACACCCGAATGACAAACGATTGCTCTCCCATTTCTCACACCTTCCGCTTAAGAAAAAATTTCCCGAGACGATAATGTGCCCGACACTCTATCTCTGCAGGATGCAGCTCCATTATGAAAGAAGTTAAATTCCGGTGGGTTGACCGCTATCTCATTCACCTCACCATCAGTGAAAAATTCCATATCGCGTTCTGGTTACCTCTCTTCATCATCGCCTTCCTCAGCTGGTACATGCTGGCGGCCAGCCATCAGCAGGAGATCTCCCTGCGGGTAGCGCAGTTGCAGCAACGGGTCGAGACCACGGCGCAGCTGGTCAGCCAGCAACCCATTCTGGTGTTGCCTGCTGATCTGCGTCTGACCCGGCATGGCAGCAGCGGGTTGCAGCAGCAAGGAGATCACTACCTCTTTACCGCGCCAGCGGGTCAGGCAGGCTACGTCACCGGTGATCTCGACACCGGCAACCTCTCCATGTGGGAGGGTCAGGGCTCGACCCTGCTCCTCATCGGCGCGCTGGCCGCCCTGATGGCGCTGGTGATCCACTACATGATGACCTTTGTCTCCGGTGCGCTCTACTCCACCAACAAGGCGTTGCAAACCGTGGCGGATGGGGATCTCACCTTCCGACTCAACTTCATCCCGGTGCGGGATGAGTTCTCAACCCTGGCGGGCAGCATCGACCGCTTTACCGACCGCCAGCACCAGATCGTCAAACTGGTGGAGGAGTCTGCCGAAGCGCTGACCATGGCCGCCGACGAGTTTCGTGACCATGCCCGCGAAGGCGAGACCATGGCGCGTTCCCAGCGCCAGCACATGGATTCACTGGCCACCGCCATGGAACAGATGTCGGCGGCAATCCGCGAAGTAGCGCGCAATGCCAACGATACCCTGCAGCAGACCCGCCAATCGAGCGAAGAGGCGGCAAATGGCGCCAACCGGGTAGCCCGCACCATAGAGGCGATCCGCACCCTGGCCGACGAGATTGGCAACGCCTCCGGCGCGGTCGAGCGGCTCACCCACAACGCCAACCGGATCAACGAGGTGGTCAACGTCATCAACGCCATCTCCCAGCAGACCAACTTGTTGGCCCTCAACGCCGCCATCGAAGCGGCACGGGCCGGTGAGCAGGGTCGCGGCTTTGCGGTGGTAGCTGATGAGGTGCGTACCCTCGCCAGCCGTACCCAGCAGGCGACGGTGGAGATCCAGCAGATGATCGAAGAGCTGCAGACCGGTACCGGCGCGCTGAATGAGATCATGGAGAAAACCGTGGGGCGCGCCGCCAGCAGCCAGCAGCTCATCAGCGAGGTGGGGCTTGATATCGAGAAGCTGAGCAACCACAGCGATGCGGTACTGGAGATGAGCACCCAGATCGCCACCTCCAGCGAAGAGCAGAGCTCGGTCGCCGCCGAGATCACCCACAATCTCGATCAAGTGCGCCATGAAGCGGCGCAGGTGGAAGAATCCGCCAGCGCCTCGGTAGCCGGTACGCAGGGGCTGAAAGCCACCGCCAGCGAGCTGACCCTGGCACTCAAGGGGATCACTCTCTGACGCTGCCGAATAGCATCCGGCAACAAGAAGCAATAAGAAAAGAGGCCACCCATTGGGTGGCCTCTTTGTCTGTATGGATAGTGACCATGAATGATAGCGACCAATTGCTATGCTGGCTGGCAGCCCCGCTCAGGATTGCAGCAAACTCAGGGCCGCATTGGGGCGACTGTTTGCCTGACTCAAAATCGAAGAGCTCGCCTGCTGCAAGATTTGAGTGCTGACCAAACGCGCCGATTCTACCGCCATGTCGGCGTCCCGGATCCTTGAACGGGCAGCGCTGAGGTTCTCATTGGCATTGGCCAGATTGCGTACCCGTGAATCCAGCGCGTTGGCTTGGGCCCCGAGCCGAGAACGCTGAACACCCAGCTGTTTCATACCCACATCCAGGGTTTTGATGGCCCTGCTGGCGTTGTCGTAACTCAGGACATCAATGTTATCAACGGTGTATTTCTTCTTGTCCTCTTGATAAAAACCAAGCGCATGCAAGCTGGATCCCTGCATATCAATATTGGAATACTTGTCGCCTGATGAGCGCAGCTCCATCTGACCGATATACGTCGTCGATGTAACATCGGGTAACAGAGAGCTCAGAGAGGAACTACTGATCACCGGAGGCGCCGGTGGTGCTGGCTGCGGAGGGGGGGTTGTGCCATTGGCCAGCGCAAGGCTGTTGCCCTGAGCGCTATGCATGGTCAACGCATTGCTGGCGGGATTGCTGTTGTTGGAGGCACTCACATAAAAACCTAGACCTGCCGATTGCGCAGTACTGTTGATGCGTTGAACCACGGTTGCCATGATGGCACTATTTTTTGCTGTCGGATTGACCGGATCCCATCCAGTCATATCAATGCCTGTGGTCAAATCCACAGAGTGACCCGCCACATCGATATAGGAGGGTAATGCGGATAAATCAACCGCGGAGGCGACTGAAAATGGCAGTTGTTGCGCTTGTACCGGCCCCTGATTATTGGGAAAGGTGGTGCCATTAATATCTGCCACGAACGCTTCCAGGGTTGAATAGTCCTTGTCAAAAGTGACGCCATTAAGGGTGATAGGCTGAGATGAAAGCTTGAGATCAGCAATGTCATACGCCCTAGGCTTGCTTCCTGCCGGACTGCGCGCTCGCCACTCCATCTCCCCCAGATTTTTGGTCTGGGCATTGAGATCGGTAATGACGGTATTCTGTCCTGCATAGGCACCGACCAAGAAGATACCTTCGTAACTCCCCGCCAGCAGGTCCTGTCCGGCAAACCGGGTACCTGTGGCAATCCGGTCCATCTCCAACTGCAGTTGCTTGAACTCAGCATTCAGGGCTACGCGATCCTCTGCCGTATTGGCACCGCTTCCCGACTGCAGTGCCAGGGTGCGCATCCGCTGCATCAGGTTCACCGACTCATCAAGCGCCCCATCGGCGACGTTGATCACCGAGATCCCATCATTGGCGTTGCGAATAGCGGTGTTGGTCCCGTTCACTTCACTGGTGAGGCGATTACTGATCTGCAAGCCTGCAGCATCATCAGCGGCACTGTTGATGCGCAAGCCGGATGAGAGTCGTCGATATACCGAATCAAGCATGTTGGATGATTGACCAAGATGGCGAGAAGCATTGAGGGCAGAAATATTGGTAGCGATGGAGAGGGACATGGACAGCTCGATACAGGAAAGATTCAAAATGGTCTCCCCCACTATCGACATCATCAAATGACTCTTTAGCGAAAATCACTATAAAGTAAGGTTAAAACGCTTTATTGACTACATTGCGCACACATAGCGACCAGCGCTGAACAAAAAACAAGCACAACCAACTGTGGCATATAAGATAAACAGCGTGAAACGCCAACATTGAGATTCTGCAAATCTTGCATATGCAACACTCGGGCGTTGTCCAGTTGTACAATTCGTCACTCTGCCATATACCAGCAAAGGCTGGCTTAGCCGCACTATTGCACATAGAATGTGGCCCCTTTTCTTTCTACCATCGGCAAACATCCATGAGCGCTTCCATCTATCTCGTCAAAGGCCGCGAAAAATCCCTGCTGCGTCGCCACCCCTGGATCTTCTCCAAGGGGATTGAGCGGGTTCAGGGCAACCCCATTGACGGCGATACCGTCGAGATCTATGCCAACGATGGCAAGTGGCTCGCCCGTGGCGCCTGGTCAGGCAGCTCCCAGATCCGTGCCCGGGTCTGGACCTTCGACAAGGATGAGACCGTCGATCTCGACTTCTTTATCCGTCGCCTCAAATATGCGCAGGAGTCTCGCGATCCGCTGATCAAGCGCCAGGGCCTCACCGGCTATCGCCTCTGCGCCGCCGAATCCGACGGCCTGCCGGGTCTGACCATCGACCGTTATGCCGATTTTCTGGTGTGCCAGATCCTCTCTGCCGGTGCCGAGTTCCAGCGCGAGCTGATAACGCAAGCACTGCGTACCCTCTACCCCGAGTGCAGCATCTATGAGCGCTCCGACGTGGCGGTACGCAAGAAGGAAGGGCTGAAAGAGCGCACCGGCGTCATCTATGGCGAGACCCCGAACGAGCCGGTGGTCATCGAAGAGAACGGTGGCGTCAAGATCCTGGTGGATATTCGTAACGGCCACAAAACCGGTTTCTATCTGGATCAGCGGGATAACCGTCAGGCTGCTGCCAAGTACACCGAAGGCAAGCGGGTGCTCAACTGCTTCTGCTACACCGGCGGGTTTGGCGTTTATGCCCTCAAGGGCGGCGCCAAGGAAGTGGTCAACGTCGATCTCTCCCAGAATGCGCTGGATATCGCCCGCCAGAACGCCGAGCTGAACGGGCTGGATACCAGCAACACCCAGTTTGTCCGTCACGACGTGTTCAAGCTGCTGCGTGAATATCGCGAGAAGGGCGAGAAGTTCGACGTCATCGTGCTGGATCCACCCAAGTTCGCCGAGAGCAAGGCACAGCTGCTGGGTGCCTGCCGCGGCTACAAAGACATCAACATGCTGGCGTTCCAGCTGCTGGCACCGGGTGGCGTGCTGCTGACCTACTCCTGCTCCGGCCTGATGGAGCAGAGCCTGTTCCAGAAGATCGTTGCCGATGCGGCGCTCGATGCCGGTCGCGATGCCCAGATCCTGGAGCTGCTCTCCCAGGCTTCCGATCACCCCATCGGTACCGCCTATCCGGAAGGCTTCTACCTCAAGGGACTGGTGGTACGCGCCCGCTGAACGGTCGTCATCTTCCCTCGTGATCAATCAGGCCCCTTGCGGGCCTGATTGTTTTGCATCGCGCCGTATAAACCTGAGCCTGACGCTCGCCCCGATGACCACCCTCTCTGCTTTATTCGCGTTCCTTCTCCTCCTCTTTTGCTGCCAGCGCCCCACTTCTTCTCTGTTTAAATTACTTTGCACAATAACTGCACATTTATGATTTAAATCACATCCGTATGACTCTCTTTTCCGTAGTGTGATCCCGCCTGCGGCAGCCAAGCCGGGGCAACCGTCCTATCAGGATTGATGGACGGTACAACAACAAAAATCGATGTCAGGCCAAGCTGAACATCACAAGGGATCCCGTTATGAATCAATCATTGCCGCTGTTAACGCCGCTGCGGGGCATCGCTGCCCTGATGGTGGTGCTGTTCCATGCCCGCTTGTTGCTCTTTCCCCAGTGGATGGAGTCGATCGCAAGCCACACCCAACTCATCGAGAATGGCTACCTCTGGGTCGACCTGTTCTTTATTTTGAGCGGCGTGGTGCTGGCCCATGTCTATGGCGAGGCCTTCACCCGCACGCCCCGCACCGTGGGCTATGGCCGCTTTCTCTGGCTGCGGCTGACCCGCGTCTACCCCCTCTACCTGGTAACCCTGCTGTTGCTGGTCGGCTGGGAACTTTACAAGGCGCAGCACGGAGTAGGCTTCTATGCCGGCCCCTTGTTCAAGATGTGGGAGTGGGAAGGGATGCCGCCTTTCGGTTCCCCCTTCACGCCAGCCGAAGCGCTGCCCAGCGCCTTACTGCTGCTGCAGGTGGTAACCGATCACGGGTTGACCTGGAACTTCGCCGCCTGGTCCCTGAGCGTAGAGTGGATAAGCTACCTGCTGTTCCCGCTGCTGATCCCGCTGGCGGTGACCCGCAGTCGCTGGAGCCATCTCGCCCCCCTACTGGCGCTGACGGTGCTGGCCTTTATCGTGCACAGTCGCGGCACCCTGGATGTCACCAGCGGCGCGCTTGCAGTGGGACGCGGGGTGAGTGAATTTGTGCTCGGCCTCTGGCTGCTGCCGAGGGTGAAGGCCGCGAAAGGCTCGCCCATGATGAAGCATGATCTGCCGCTGCGGTCGCCTTTGTGCTGCCCTTCGCGCTGATGCAGTTCACCATGACGCCACCACTGACACTGCTGCTGATCAGCTCCTACGTGCTGCTGATCTGGATTTGTGCCGCCCAAGGGGAGCGTCAAAGCCCGCTGCTGCACCTTCTGGATAACCCCTTCACCAACTGGCTGGGGGATCTCTCCTACTCCATCTACCTGCTCCATGCGCTGGTACTGCTCACTGGCTGCGAGCTCATCCACTATCTGGCGCCGGGGCTCACCGAGTGGTGGTATGGCCAGACCAACCCGCTGCTGGGGGTGGTGGCCACCTTGCTGATGCTGGCGGTGCTGATCGGGCTCTCGTCGCTGAGCTACAACCTGCTGGAGCGGCCACTGCAACGGCGCCTGCGCCGCTGGGGCAAGTCACGGCAACCGGCGCTGGAGCAAGCCGGATAAGCTAATCTCGCCCTGTCTGGATGAGTTGACGGTTTTATGCCAACTCATCCAGTACCAGTTCATCCAGATTGCTCATCACCCAGGCACTCGGGTGCTGGCTAAATCCAAGCTTGGGGTAGTACGCCACCGCCTGCGGCGCGGCCAGCAGGATCAGCTTGCAGCCCGGCTGCAATTGCAAAAACGTCTCGCGAATAAGGGCTTTGCCAATCCCCTGCCCTTGCACTGACTCGGCTACCGCCAGATCCGAGAGGTAACAACAAAAATGAAAATCGGTCACCGAGCGGGCCACACCGACCAGGGTCTCGCCCTGCCAGGCGGTGATCAACAAATTGGCGTGATCCAGCATGCCCTGCAGGGTAGCAGGATGCTCCAGCGGCCGTCTCGCCCCCAACGAGGTCTGCGCCAACAACGCCGCAAACTGCGTCGTGGTGATGGGGTGGTTAACCAAAAATGTGGTGGTCACTAAGCTCTCCTGTTGTAGATCGGCGGTTGCATGCTTTTGGTCTCTTTGGCGTTCTTTTTGCTGCATCTGTACTGCAATCAATCAGCCAGCGCCGGATCCAGACCGATGACAGGCAAGTGCGGGCAATTCCCTGCTGTTTATGTGAATTCCTGTTCGAACCCCAAGGGGCAAATGTGGCATAATGCCCCGTCCTGTGGCCCTTGGCGGGGCTGCGCTGGCGCACCTTGTCGCCCTTTTCTTCCCCGTCCGGCCTGGCGGTCTTTCATAACTGCCAGTCATCGCTGCCCCTGTTGGCACCGAGGCCACCCATATTTGCGGCTTCTTGTCATTCTCTCTACAAGGCCGCCCATTGACCAAGACGGCTCCACAGAGCCTCTGCTCTGTTTGCAAATAAAAGGGGTAAGTATGTCTTCCATTCGTCTGACCCAATACAGCCACGGCGCTGGCTGCGGCTGCAAAATCTCTCCCAAGGTACTCGACACCATCCTCAAGAGCCAGATCCCGGGCTTCAACGACCCGACCCTGATCGTTGGCAACAGCAGCAAAGATGACGCGGCCGTGGTCGATATCGGCAACGGTCAGGGCATTGTCTCCACCACCGACTTCTTCATGCCCATCGTCGATGACCCCTTCACCTTTGGCCGCATCGCCGCCACTAACGCCATCAGCGATATCTATGCCATGGGCGGCAAGCCCATCGTCGCCATCGCCATCCTCGGCTGGCCCATCAATACCCTGCCCGCCGAAGTGGCCCAGCAGGTGATCGACGGCGGCCGTCAGGTGTGCCATGAAGCGGGGATTTCGCTGGCCGGTGGCCACAGTATCGATGCCCCCGAGCCCATCTTCGGCCTCGCGGTGACCGGTATCGTGCCCCTTGACGCCATCAAGCAGAACGATACCGCCAAGGTGGGTGACACCCTCTATCTGACCAAGCCCCTTGGTATCGGTATCCTCACCACCGCCCAGAAGAAGGGCAAGCTCAAACCTGAACACGAGCAGCTGGCCCCCAACGCCATGTGCACCCTCAACAAGATTGGCCAGCGCTTTGCCGAGCTGCCGGGTGTGCACGCCATGACCGACGTCACCGGTTTTGGTCTGGCTGGCCATCTGCTGGAGATGTGTGAAGGATCCAATGTCAGTGCCCGCCTCGACTTCAAGGCGCTGCCGCTGCTGGATGAGGTGGATTACTACCTGAGTGAGGGCTGCGTTCCGGGCGGTACCCTGCGCAACCACGACTCCTACGGCCACAAGCTGGATGCCATGGACGATCGCACCCGCAACATCATGTGCGACCCGCAAACCAGCGGCGGCCTGCTGGTCGCCGTGGGTAAAGAGAGCGAAGCCGAGCTGCTCGCCATCGCGCAAGAAGCTGGCCTAGAACTCTCGCCCATCGGTCAGATCAAGCCCCTTGAGGGCTCCCGCTTTATCGAGATTGTCCAATGAGTGAATTGCCACTGGCCACGGACTACGCCCAGATTTTTTTAGGCGATGTGCCGTTGATTGATGTGCGCGCCCCCATCGAGTTCAAGGAGGGGGCCTTCCCTTGCTCGACCAACCTGCCCTTGATGACAGACGATGAGCGCGCCCAGGTGGGGACCTGCTTCAAGAAGCAGGGTCAGGCCGCCGCCATTGAGCTTGGACACAAGCTGGTGGGGGGAGCAGTGCGTGCCGAACGACTCGAAGGCTGGCTGGCGCAGTTGCGCCAGCAGCCCGATGCCCTGCTCTACTGCTTTCGCGGCGGCCTACGCTCGCAAACCGTACAACAGTGGCTGGCTGATGCCGGGGTGACTCGCCCCCGCGTCGCCGGTGGCTACAAGGAGCTGCGCCGCTTCCTGATCGACACCCAGGACAAGGCCTCTGCAGAGTGCCGCTGGACTGTGCTGACCGGCATGACCGGCTCCGGCAAGACCCATATGCTGGACCATGTGGCCCAGGCGCTCGATCTGGAAGGACACGCCCATCACAGGGGCTCGTCGTTTGGTCAGCTGCCCGGCGGCCAGCCCAGCAACATCAACTTTGAAAACAACATGGCCATCGAACTGCTCAAGCGCCGCCATCAGGGCGAGCATGCCTTCGTGGTCGAAGATGAGAGTCGCCTGATCGGCCGCTGCTGCCTGCCCCTCTCCCTCCATGAGGCCATGAGTCAGGCACCGCTGGTGGTGGTAGATGTTCCGCAAATCGATCGGGCCGAGCAGATCCGCGAAGATTACGTGCACGATCTCTGGCTGCGCTATCAAGCCATGTATGGCCAGGAAGCCGGGTGGCCGCTGTTTGCCGCCTACCTCACCGATGCGTTGGCCCGTCTCAAGCGCCGCCTCGGCGATCAGGCCCATCGTGAGCTGGATGCCCTGATGCAGACCGCTCTCACCGAGCAGGAAAAGAGCGGCGATACCGCGCAGCATCTGGCCTGGATCACGTTGCTGCTGACCCGCTACTACGACCCCATGTATCTCTACCAGCTTGGCAACAAGCAGGAGCGCATCGTATTCCGCGGTGACAAACAGGCCTGTCTCGACTATTTCGCCGAGCAGCATGCCAGCTCGCTGCGCGGCTGACCCATCCCAAGAGAGGAACTCTATGTTGAAATTCGAGGTGATCCCGGTCACCCAGTTCGCCCAGAACTGCTCCCTCATCTGGTGTGACGAGACCCATCAGGCGGCCCTGATCGATCCGGGCGGCGAAGCGGAAAAACTGCTGGCCGCCATCGCCAAGCGCGGCCTGACCCTGACTCACATCCTGCTGACCCACGGTCATCTGGATCATGTGGGTGCCGCCGCCGCTCTGCGGGAAAAGACCGGCGTCGCCATTACCGGCCCCCACAAGGAGGACGCCTTCTGGCTCGACATGCTGCCCCAGCAGAGCCAGATGTTCGGCTTCGCCCATACCCCCGCCTTCACGCCGGATCGCTGGCTGGAGCAGGGTGACAAGGTGCAGCTTGGCCAGTGCGAGCTGGAGGTCTACTTCTGCCCCGGCCACACCCCGGGTCATATCGTGCTGCTGAGTCAGGCCGAAAAACTCGCCTGGGTTGGCGACGTGTTGTTTGCCGGCAGCATCGGCCGCACCGACTTCCCCCGTGGCGATCACGGCACGCTGATCAAGTCGATCACCGACACCCTGCTGCCGCTGGGTGACGAGATCGTCTTTATCCCGGGCCACGGCCCCAGCTCCACCTTCGGTCGCGAGAAGGTGAGCAACCCCTACCTGACCCAGCCTATCTGGTGATCAAAAAAAGCAGCGGTGTTAGCCGCTGCCTTTCCTTCTCTGCTCTCTTTTTCATTCTCGATTCCTGCCATCCGACCAGCCATGTCCCACCTGCGTTCCACATTTCAGCATGCCCATTTGTCTCTTTCGCCCAATAAAAATCCCCACCCGGGGGTGAGGATTGATTTATAGGTGCAACCGTCTGGTGGCTTATTGTGCCAGCAGGTGACCGACCAGCTCATGACGCCACCCTTGCAGCAGCATCGGTTTGTCGCTGCGGGCCCGCTCTTCGTCGTTCATCCGCCAGCTCCAGGTGAAGTACTGGTGAATGATCTTCTTGCTGGCAATCAGCTCGGGCGGAATATTGCTCGCCTTGGCCTTCTCTTCCACCATGGCCTTGATGCGCTTGAGCTCGGCCTTGTACTGGGGGAAGTCCACCAGCCGACGAATGGGCTCGGGCCAGCTGTCAGGATCGCTCTGCTGCGCCTTGGCGACGATATCGAGCATCCGCTTGCCGTGGATCTTGATCTCGATGGGCGAGAGGCCGAGCTCGTTGAGATCCCGCAGGGAGGCAGGACGACGCTCCGCCACCTTGAACAGGTGCAGCTCTTTCACCACAAAATTGAGGGCCAGATCCCGGCGCACCGCCTCTTGCTGGCGCCAGGCGGCCAGCTCGCGCAGAATGGCGAGCTCGCGGCGACCCAGTTGCCAGGCGTTGACGATTTCGAGATAGGCTTGACGTGGATCGCTACCCTGGGTCTTGCGGGCGGAGTGGTTTTGGCACTCCTGCTCGAACCAGGCAAACTTGCCGCTTTCCCGCAGTTTGGCCATCACCTTCTCGTAGAGCGGCATCAGGTAGAAGACATCCGCTGCCGCGTATTCGAGCTGACGCGGTGTAAGCGGGCGGGCCAGCCAGTCGGTGCGCGCCTGATCTTTTTCCAGCTCGACCCCGAGGAATTCATTCACCAGCGCACCAAAGCCGACCGAGACCCCGTAACCGAGAAAGGCGGTAGCCAGCTGGGTATCGTGCATCTGGTTGGGCAGGTGGCCCGCCTGATGCTGGATAAGCTCCAGATCTTCGCCAGAGGCGTGCAGGATGGCGATCTGCCCTTCCCTGCCCAGTCGTTGCCAGAGGGCGGAGAGATCCAGCGTCAGCGGATCCAGCAGCGCCAGATGCTCGCCGTCATAGATCTGGAACAGGCCAAGCTGGGGGTAGTAGGTACGGGTGCGAACGAATTCAGTATCGATAGCCAGGGGAACGTCGGCCAGAGAAGCGAGATACTGCTCAAGTTCGTCTTGCTGAGTGATAAGTTGATAGTGCATCTGTGCCTGCGCGGTTGATCAGGGCCAAAAAGAAAAAACCGTGGGATGACCCACGGTTTTGCATAACGACGGTGCTGGTTTGCAGAAGATTCTGCAGCCGCAGTCCGGTTATTGCTTGGCAATCTCCTCGTCGCGCAGTACGCGGCGCAGGATCTTGCCCACATTGGTCTTGGGAAGTTCGTCACGAAATTCTACCAGTTTCGGCACCTTATAGGCAGTCAGATGTTTGCGACAGTGGGCAATAATCTCGTCCTCCTGCAATTTTGCATCTTTCTTGACCACAAAGATCTTCACCAACTCGCCGGAGACCTTGTGCGGCACGCCAACGGCGGCCACTTCCAGCACTTTCGGGTGCAGGGCAACGACATCTTCGATCTCGTTCGGATAGACGTTGAAACCGGAGACCAGGATCATGTCCTTCTTGCGGTCAACGATCTTGAAGAAGCCCTGCTCGTCGCACACCGCGATATCACCGGTACAGAGCCAGCCATCCTGCATCACTTCGGCTGTCGCCTCGGGGCGCTGCCAGTAGCCCACCATCACCTGCGGGCCGCGCACCTGCATTTCGCCGGGGGTGCCGAGAGCGTGGATCACCTGACCGTTGTCATCCACCAGACGGATCTCGGTAGAGCAGACCGGCAGACCGATGGAACCGTTGTAGTCGGTCAGATCGTAGGGGCAGACGCTCACCAGTGGTGAGCACTCGGTTAGGCCATAGCCTTCCAGCAGCGGGGTATCGGTCAGCGTCTTCCACTTCTCCGCGACCGCGCGCTGCACCGCCATGCCACCACCGATGGTCAGCTTGAGCTTGTCAAAGGCGATCCCCTGAAACTCTTCATTGTTGACCAGCGCATTGAACAGGGTGTTCACGCCGGTAATGCAGGTAAACGGGTACTTCTTGATCTCTTTGACAAACCCCGGGATGTCGCGCGGGTTGCTGATCAGCAGGTTGTAACCGCCGATACGCATAAACAGCAGGCAGTTCACGGTCAGGGCAAAAACGTGGTAGAGCGGCAGCGCAGTGACCACGAACTCCTTGCCACGCTCCAGCATGGGGCCGTAGACGCCGAGGCACTGTTCGACGTTGGCAATCATGTTGCGATGAGTCAGCATGGCCCCTTTGGAGAGGCCGGTGGTCCCACCGGTGTACTGCAGGAAGGCGAGATCGTCGTTGGTGATCTCCGGCTTGATGTACTGCAGAAAACGCCCTTTGGAGAGGGACTGACGCATGGTAGTGGCGTGGGGCAGATTGTATTTCGGCACCAGCTTCTTGACGTACTTGACCACGAAGTTGACCAGGGTGCCCTTGGCCAGCCCCAGATTGTCCCCCATCCGGGTCAGGATGACGTGCTTGATCGGGGTGTCGTAGACCACCTTTTCCAGGGTATGGGCAAAGTTGGAGACGATGACGATGGCTTTGGCACCGGAATCTTTGAGCTGATGCTCCAGCTCGCGCGGGGTATAGAGCGGGTTGACGTTGACCACGATCATGCCGGCGCGCAGGATGCCGAACACGGCGATGGGGTATTGCAGCAGGTTAGGCATCATCACCGCAACCCGATCCCCTTTCTCCAGCTTCAGCTCGTTTTGCAGATAGGCAGCAAAGGCGCGGGACTGCTCTTCCAGTCGGCGGTAGGTGATGGTTTGGCCCATGTTGACGAAGGCGGGCTGATCGGCAAACTGGGTCACCGAGGATTCGAACATCTCGACCAGGGAGCTGTATTGGTCTGGATTGATCTCGGCGGGGACCCCTTCCGGATAACGTTTCAGCCAGACTTTTTCCACAAACTTCTCCTGCATAACTAGCACCTGTGCGCTCACTGTGTTGCCTCCGTCCCGGTTCACATCCATTTTAATCGGTTGTTTTAAGCTGATGCTCTAATGCCGCCCATATTTACACAGCGCAACATCAATTAACAGCAAATTAACAACAGAAAAATGTGAGGGAGAAAACAAACCTGGAATTATTGAAAGCTGGCGATTCTACCGAACTTGACAAAACTTTACGATACAAACGGCCGTATCAACCGAATTTTCCATATGAAAATGGTGGTTTCCACCCAATATGACCCGCTCGATCTGCTGGAAGGCATCCTGACGGGCCTGCCATTGGGCTTCAAGCGCAGCAAAGCCCTGCTCCCCCTGAATCAACAGCACAGGACAACGGATAGCCGCCATCAATGCACGAGCCTGCCCTTCGCTCATTCTAAGGGGCGAAAGATCCCGCAAGCGGGGGTCGCTGCGCCAGTGCCAGCGCCCTGCCCTCATCTCAAGCTGCCGCTCACAGATAAGACGCGCCGACTGCGGCGTGATATCCGCCACTTTGCAACGAGCAGCCACGGCTTCATCGATGGAGGCAAAGCCGTTGGCACTGCGCTCCCGGGTGCGACTGCGGTTTAAAATCGCACGTCGCAGCTGGGCAGGTACCTCCTCATCGGGCTGACTGAGCGGGCCCAGCCCCTCCAGCATGATCAGCCGTTCCACCTGTTCGGGAAACACCCCGGCATAGGTCGAGGCGATCAACGCCCCGAGGGAGTGACCGAGCAGAGTGAAGCGTGACCAGCCCGCCGCCTGCACGATCTGGTAGAGATCGTCCAGCCAGTCGACAAAAACATAAGGGGTGGTCTTGTGATCGGAGTGACCGTGCCCCGGCAGATCGACACAGATGAGGTGAAAATCTCCCAGATGCGGCGCCAGCGGCAAGAAGCTGGCACTGTTGTCGAGCCAGCCGTGCAGCGCAATCAGCAGGGGTTTGCCCTGCTGAGCCTGATCCGCGAGTTGATTCTCAAGCAGGGCCACCTGCCGACCATCTGCCAAGGTGAGCAGACGTTCGTGCAGAGTGCTTTTGATGCTCTTGATCATGGCAAGCCTTAGCGACGCAGCGGCCGTCTCGGCCAGAAGGGATCATAGAAGGGGTCATAGAAGTAGGGGTCCATATAGCGTACCTCCACCTCTTTGACTGGCGGCCACAGCTTGCTGCCCGTCACATTGAGCACAGAAAAGCGGTACTTGTGCTCGCCAATCTGGCTATCAACCGGTTTGCCTATGGTGCCCAGCACCGTCAGGCTGCGCCCCTTGGCGTAGAGGGTCGGATCGACAAAACCCTTCATGATGGCCAGAAAACGGCCCGGGCTCTCCTCGGTCTGCTCCGGCACACCGTTGGACTTGAGCGGCAAGTAGACCACTTCAATGACGCTCTGCTCCGCCTTGTTGTGCACCGCCGAGATAACGCCGCTCCAGCGGGCCGGTTTGCCCTCCATTCCGCCAAGGGCGGGCTGATAGGCCACCAGTTGGTTTTCTGGCTCATAGGCCAGCTCTTTGGGGACCGAGCTGCAGGCCCCGAGCAGCAGAGCCAGCGCCCCGACCACCATCCCGCGTTTCATCATGTCGCTTCTGCTATTACGCATCATGTCACTCTCCTGTTGCCAGCGTGGCCCGTCGGGCCATCCGCTTGTGTTGCAGCTGATGAGCGGCAAGAGCGACATGACGTCAGCGCTCCTGCCCTTATTCGCGACCCGGCAGTTTTTTCCAGGTCACCTTGTCACGCAAATAGACCGGCGTCGCCTGTTCAACCGGTACCGCCTCCCCCGCCAGCCAGGCGGCGCGGGCCAGCGGCAACATGTCTTCTGCCGCCGGGAAACGCACCTGACTCTCCGCCAGCTCATCGGCCAGACCACTCAGGGTCTCGCCATAGGTTTCAAAACCGGTGCCGACGCAGGTCACAGGGCCCGCCAGCTTGCCACCGGCGTCAACCAACGCCACGGGATCGCTCACCACCTCGTCACCCACCAGCTGCATGCGGCCATCAATCAGCTCATAGCGGCCGAAATAGACCTCGTTCATCCGCGCATCGATGGCGGTCAGCACCTGCTGGGCGCCATCCAGTCGATAGGCTCCTTGCGCCATGGCAGCCAGGGTCGAGATGCCAATCAGAGGCACACCCGCACCAAACGCCAGACCTTGCGCCACACTGATGCCGATCCGCACGCCGGTAAAGGAGCCCGGGCCGCGACCAAACGCGATGGCATCAAGGTCACTCAAACTTATCCCGGCATCCTCTAACACAGCCTGAACCATGGGCAGGATTTTTCGGGTGTGATCCCGTGGCGCCTCCTCCCAGCGGGAGAACAGCTTGTCACCCACCAGCAAGGCGGCGGAGCAGGCTTCGGTGGCGGTATCAACGGCCAGGATCTTCAACTCGTTCATGCTTTCCAATCTCTATAAAATCAGTCAATTACATAACAGGCAAGCGAGATATGCTCACCCGTTGTTCAAATCTGTTAGCTGGCGGCACACTTATTCACCGCGTTCAGTGCGATCGAAAAAACTCCCCAACGTTCCCAACTCCCGGGTGCGAGGGATGGCGGGCAGACTCTTGATAAAGGTGGCGCCATAAGGCTTGTTGACCATGCGTGGATCACAGATCACCAGTACCCCGTGATCACTGCGATCACGAATAAGCCGCCCCACCCCCTGCTTGAGGGCAATCACCGCCTTGGGCAACTGCAGCTCGGCGAAGGGATCACCCCCCTTGAGCTTGCAATCATCCACCCGCGCCTTGAGCAGCGGATCATCGGGGCTGGCAAACGGCAGCTTGTCGATGATAACACACGACAACGCCGCCCCTCGCACGTCGATCCCCTCCCAGAAGCTGCTGGTAGCCACCAATACGGCGCGGCCATTCTCGACAAACTCCTTGAGCAACCGCTGCTTGTTGTCCTCCCCCTGCAGCAAGACGGTGCGGCCAATCTCCCGGCGCAGCACCTCGGCTACCTGACGCATCACCTGATGGCTGGTGCAGAGGAAGAAACAGCCCCCTGGCGTCTTGTTGATGAGGGGGATCATCAGATTGGCCAGCTGCTCTCCACGGCCAAAGGCGTTGGGCTCCGGTAGATAACGGGGCACACAGAGACGCGCCTGCTCGCCATAGTCGAACGGGCTGTCGAGAATAAGCTCGGCGCTATCCGCCAGCCCCAGCTCGGCCTTGAAGTGATCAAAACGCATATCCACCGTCAGGGTGGCGGAGGTGAAGACCCAGGCCACTTCCGGTCTTTGCACCTCGGCACTGAATCGCTCGGCCACCGACAGCGGCGTCAGATTGAGGGTGAAATGAAGCCGTGAGCAATCGTACCAGTAGGAGAAACCGGTCTGGTTAACCGCCAGCACCTCGCCAAGACGGGTGCGCAGTTCACTGATGCGCTCGAAGGCGTGATCCAGCTGCTCACCCCGGCCGAGAGCCAGTTTGAGCACTTCGTAGCAAAGCCCGATGGCGTCGTTGAGACGAGCCAAAGCCTGCCCCCAAAGCGGCTGGCGCAGCATGTCGCGGGTATTGCCGCGACCGCCATCCACTCCGAAGGCAAGACGCAAATCCTGACTGGCGATAGCGAGCCGGTCCGCCGCCTTGCCGAGCTGGGCCATGTCGTGCGCCTCTGCCCGATAGGCCAGCTGGATATCCTGCGCCAGATCCTGAATTGTTCGGCTGCCTACCGACTTGCCGAAGTAGTTGGTAGCGATCTCCGGCAACTGATGGGCTTCATCAAACACATAGACTTGCGCCTCCGGCACCAACTCACCAAATCCCGTGTCTTTCACCGCCATATCGGCGAAGAAGAGGTGATGGTTGATCACCACCACCTGGGCATCCATGGCGCGGCGTCGAGCCACCACCAGATGGCAGTCGTCGTAATAGGGGCAGTCGCGACCGAGACAATTGTCGTTGGTGCTGGTGACGTGGGCGAGGATCTCGGCGTTCTCCTGCAATCCCGGAATATCTCCCACATCGCCGTTATCGGTAGCAGTGGACCAGGATTTGACCTTCACCAGATCGTTCAGGATTTCAGGCTTTTGCAGATGGGATTCGCTCAAGAGCCGGTTCATCCGCTCGATGCAGAGATAGTTGCTGCGACCCTTGAGCAGGGCCACCGGCGGGGTGTAGGAGAGCGCGCCGGTAATGGTCGGGAGATCCCGATAGAAGAGCTGCTCCTGCAGGTTCTTGGAGCCGGTGCTGATCACAACCCGCTTGCCGGATTCCAGCGCAGGCACCAGATAGGCGTAGGTCTTGCCGGTACCGGTTCCTGCCTCAACCAGCAGACGGCCACCACTCTTGATGGCGCGCGCGACCGCTTCGGCCATCTCCAGTTGGGGAGCGCGGGCTTTGAAACCGTCGATATGGCTGGCCAGAGGGCCATCTGGCTTGAACAGGGTCTGGATGGTCAAAAGGGCGTCCCGCAGCAAAAGCGGCCATTATGCCAAAAGCGCGGCAAAAGCGGGACAGATAATCTGCCTAGACGAACAGATCGATCTGATGCTCGGGATCCGGCTTGTGATCACCCCCCTCCGCCTTGGGCTGATCACGCTTGGCGGGCGTGCTATACGCCTGCTGGCGCTGCTGGGAGTCACTGTTGTCAGTGCTGGTCTTGCGCAGCTGATGCTTCTTGCTGATCTGGTTCACTTCCCGCTTGATCTCTTCGCTGCCGGGCGCGGCAGGCGCCCGGGGCAAAATGGGGAACAACAGGTCCTGGCTGGGCATGATGGCGACTCCTGCAGGGGTTATTGTCTAGTTATCGACCAGAAAACCGTTTTCGCCACTTTAATCGATCAAATCACAATTTCGGGTTGCATTTTCTGTCAAGGCAGGTAGTTTAAATCAGGCGTCAATTACGACATCTTATTTTGTAAAGGATTGATTACATGAAGTTCACCACCCTGAAGACTCATCACCACCATCATCATCCCGACTAGTCTTTCAGGAGGTTGACTGCTGGAGGACACTTAACTGGTGACTTCCAAAAGGACCGCAAGATTCATAAACCCTCGGAAGCACCCACTTCCGAGGGTTTTTTCGTTTTTGACTAGAAGGAAATCGAGCAATGGAAACACAACGTCTACGTATCGCCATGCAAAAGTCCGGTCGTCTGAGCCAGGACTCCCAAGCCCTGTTCAAGAGCTGTGGCCTGAAAATAAACCTGCGCGAGCAGCGCCTTATCGCCCATGTCGAGAACATGCCCATCGATATCCTGCGGGTGCGTGATGACGACATCCCAGGTCTGGTGATGGAAGGGGTGGTCGACCTTGGCATCATCGGCGAAAACGTGCTGGAAGAGGTGCAGCTTATTCGCGCCTCACAGGGCCTGCCATTCGAGGTCAAAACCCTCAAGCAGCTCGACTTCGGTGGCTGCCGCCTCTCGCTGGCGGTGCCGGAAGATGTGACCTACACAGGGCCAGCGAGCCTGGCCGGCAAGCGCATCGCCACCTCCTACCCCGGGCTGCTCAAGCGCTTCTTTGACGAAAAGGGGCTCGGCTTCAAGAGCGTGATGCTGGGCGGCTCGGTGGAAGTGGCCCCCCGCGCGGGTCTGGCCGATGCCATCTGCGATCTGGTCTCCACCGGCGCGACCCTGGAGGCTAACGGTCTGAAAGAGGTGGAGGTGATCTACCGCTCCAAGGCGGTACTGGTACAGGCCCCCAACCCCTTGTCCGATGCCAAGCAGAAGCTCATCGACAAACTGCTGCCCCGCATTCAGGGGATGCAGCAGGCCCGCGAGAGCAAGTACATCATGCTGCACGCCCCCAAAGACAAGCTCGATGCCATCACCGATCTGCTACCGGGTGCCGAGCGCCCCACCATCATGCAACTGGCCGGTGACACCAATCAGGTGGCGCTGCACGTCGTCTCCAGCGAGACCCTGTTCTGGGAGACCATGGAGCAGCTCAAGGCTCTGGGTGCCAGCTCCATTCTGGTGCTGCCCATCGAAAAAATGATGGAATAAGGAAGGGATATCATGCAGACCCTGATCTGGAAAACCCTCTCCCCCGCCCAGCAGGCCGACGTGCTGACCCGACCGGCCTTGAGTGACGAGGCGGATATCGGCGCCGTGGTGCGAGATATCATCGCCGCTGTGCGCAGCCGTGGCGATGAGGCCCTGCGCGAGCTGAGCCAGCGCTTCGAGCGCGCCCCCCGTGAACAGCTGCGCGTTAGCGAGGCCGAGATTGAAGCCGCCTGCGCGCTGCTGGATGACGACATCAAAAATGCCATCGAAGCGGCCATTGCAAACATTCGAACCTTCCATGCCGCACAAGTACAGCCGGTGGTAAGAGTGGAAACCCAACCAGGTGTGGTGTGCGAGCTGCGCACCCAGCCCATCAGCCGGGTCGGCCTCTATGTGCCGGGGGGCAGCGCACCGCTCCCCTCCACCGTGATGATGCTGGCCATTCCGGCGGCTATCGCCGGTTGCCGTGAAGTGGTGCTCTGCACCCCGTCCCCCGCCAGCGACGAAATTCTGTTTGCTGCCCGCGCCTGCGGCGTCGAGAAGGTGTTTGCCATCGGCGGCGCGCAGGCCATCGCGGCGATGGCTTACGGCACCGAGAGCATTCCCAAGGTGGACAAGATCTTCGGCCCGGGCAACGCCTATGTGACCGAAGCCAAGGGGCAGGTATCCCGCGACTGGCGCGGCGCTGCCATCGATATGCCAGCCGGCCCCTCCGAGGTGCTGGTGATTGCCGACGAGAGCGCCAACCCCGCCTTCGTGGCAGCGGATCTGCTCTCCCAGGCCGAGCACGGCCCCGACAGCCAAGTTGTGCTGGTGACCACCTCGCCGTTGTTGGCCGATGCCATCGCAGGGGAAATTAAAAGCCAGCTGACCAAGCTGAGCCGCCGCGATATCGCCGCCCAGGCGCTCGGCAGCAGTCTGGTGATCCTCTGTGACGATCTGGCCGAGGCGTGCGCCATCTCCAACGCCTACGCGCCGGAGCACCTGATTGTGCAGACCCAGGCCCCCCGCGACCTGCTGGATAAACTCGAGAACGCCGGTTCCATCTTCCTGGGGGCATGGACTCCCGAGTCGGTCGGTGATTACGCCAGCGGCACCAACCACACTCTGCCCACCTACGGCTATGCCCGTACCTGCTCGAGCCTGGGCCTTGCTGACTATCAGCGCCGCTACACGGTGCAGGAGCTGAGCGTCGAGGGTATTCGCGGCCTTGGCCCCATTGTCGAACGCATCGCTCAGGCCGAAGGGCTCGATGGTCACAAGAACGCCGTGACGCTGAGATTGAACGCCCTGGCCGCCGCGCCCCAACCAACAGCACAGCAGAAGGATTTGTCATGAGCATTGCCAATCTGGCGCGCCGCGTGGTGCGGGCCCTAACCCCTTATCAATCCGCCCGCCGTATCGGCGGCAAGGGCCACGTCTGGCTCAACGCCAACGAGGCGCCACAGGCCTATCCCTTCACCATCGAGGGGAGCCGCCTCAACCGCTACCCCGAGTGCCAGCCCGCCGAGGTGGTGAACAGCTATGCCGCCTACGCCGGGGTCAACCCCGAGCAGGTGCTGGTCAGTCGCGGCGCCGACGAGGCCATCGAGCTGCTGATCCGCACCTTCTGCGAAGCGGGTGAAGATCAGATCCTGATCTGCCCGCCTACCTACGGCATGTACGCCATCAGCGCCGAAACCTGTGGCGTTGGCATCGTCGAGCAGCCGCTGACCGCCAGCCGCCAGCCCGACTGGCCCGCTATCGCCGATCGCCTTGGCGATGTGAAGCTGGTGTTTCTCTGCTCCCCCAACAACCCCACCGGGGATCTGGTGGGGCGCGACGGCCTTATCGCTTTGCTGGAAAAAGCGCGGGATCGCGCCATCGTGGTGGTGGACGAGGCCTATATCGAGTTCTGCCCAGAGGCGTCCGTGGTGGACCTGCTGGCCCGCTTCCCCAATCTGGTGGTGACCCGCACCCTCTCCAAGGCCTTTGCACTGGCAGGGATCCGCTGCGGCTTTACGCTGGCAAGCCCAGAGGTGATCGCCATGCTGGCCAAGGTGATCGCCCCCTATCCCATCCCCGAGCCCATCGCACAGATCGCAGCGCAGGCCCTCTCCCCCATGGGACTGGAGCTGATGCAGGAGCGAGTGGTGGAGCTCAACAAGCAAAAAGCCGCCTTCAAGGCCGCGCTCGGCGAACTTTCCTGCGTAAAAGAGGTATTCGAAGACAAGGGCAACTTCGTGCTGGTGCGCTTTGTGGATGGCGCCACCGTCTTTGCCGCCATGAAGGCCGCCGGCATCATACTGCGGGATTTCTCCAGCAAGCCGGGTCTGGACAACAGCATTCGCGTCACCATCGGCTATCAGGGCGAGATGGATGCCGTGCTGGCGGTACTGCGTGATCTGCCCTCTCCCACTTTGTAAGACAAGGATGTAGCGATGAAGACCCCGTTTTTGTTTATCGACCGCGACGGCACCCTGATTGAAGAGCCGGTGACCGACAAGCAGGTGGATAGCCTCGCCAAGCTGCGCTTCGAGCCCATGGTCATTCCGGTGCTGCGCGAGTTGCAGGCCGCCGGCTACGTGCTGGTGATGGTGACCAATCAGGATGGGCTGGGCACCGCCAGCCTGCCGCTGGAGAACTTCCAGCCGCCCCACGACCTGATGATGCACCTGTTTGAATCCCAAGGGGTGAAGTGGGAGCAGGTGCTGATCTGCCCGCACTTCCCCACCGATGGCTGCAGCTGTCGCAAGCCCCACCTTGGGCTGGTGAAGGATTATCTCGCCTCCGGTCGCATCGACTTTGCCAACTCCTTCGTGATTGGCGATCGCCAGACCGATCTGCAGCTGGCCGAGAATATGGGCATTGGCGGTATTCGCTACCACCCGCAGGATCACGACTGGCTCGCCATCCGTGATCAGCTGCTCTCCAAAGGACGAGTTGCCGAAGTAGAACGTTACACTAAAGAGACCCGCATCCAGGCGGCAGTGGATTTAGACAAGAGCGGCGGCAACCAGATCGCCACCGGCATCGGCTTCTTTGATCACATGCTGGATCAAATTGCCACCCACGCCGGTTTCCAGCTCAAGCTGAACGTCAGCGGCGATCTGCATATCGACGATCACCACACGGTGGAAGACGTTGGGCTGGCGCTGGGTCAGGCGCTGCGTCAAGCCCTTGGCAACAAGCGCGGCATCGGCCGCTTCGGCTTTGTGCTGGCGATGGACGAGGTGCAGGCAGTGATCGATGCGCGCCCGCTGACCGAGCAGGAGGTGAGCACAGCGCTGGATCTCAGCGGTCGCCCCTACTTTGTGTTTGACTGCCCGAGTGGCTTTGGCCGCGACAAGGTGGGCGAGATGGCCACCGAGATGGTGCCCCACTTCTTCCGCTCGCTGTCGGATGCCATGGCCATCACATTGCAGATGAAAGTGGGCAGCGGCAATACCCACCATCAGGTGGAGGCTCTATTCAAAGGCTTTGGCCGCGCCCTGCGTCAGGCCATCCGGGTGGAAGGGAGCGAGCTTCCCTCCAGCAAGGGAGTGCTGTGATGGATGTGAGCAAGCAGAAGCTGGTCATTATCGATACTGGCTGCGCCAATCTGGCCTCGGTCAGAATGGCGTTCGAGCGCCTCGGCGTGCAGCCGCTGGTCTCCAGCCAGGCCGCCGATATCGAGCAGGCGGACAAACTGATCATGCCCGGCGTCGGCACCGCGGTAGCCGCCATGAAAAACCTCAATGAACGGGGGCTGGTGCCCCTTATTCGCGCCGCCAAGCAGCCGCTGCTGGGCTTTTGCCTCGGCATGCAGATGCTGGCAGAGGCCTCCGAAGAGAGCATGGGTACGGATGACTCGTCAGAGCGGCTTATCGACTGCCTTGGCATAGTGCCGGGCAAGATCCGGCTGATGGAGGTGGGCACCTTACACCAGTCAAGCATGCGCCTGCCCCATATGGGCTGGAATCAGATTGAGCATGATGAGAGCCATCCTCTGCTCAAGGGGATCCCGAGCGGCAGCTACTTCTACTTCGTGCACTCCTATGCGCTGGAGGTGACCGAAGCGACGCTGGCGACCTGTGACTACGGCAAGCCGTTTACCGCGATTGTGGCCCGTGACAACTTCTTTGGCGCCCAATTCCACCCGGAGCGCTCAGGCGCAGCCGGTGCCCGTTTGCTGCAAAATTTTCTGGAGCTGTGACTAGCATGATCATTCCCGCAATTGACCTTATCAACGGTCAGGTGGTTCGCCTCTATCAAGGGGACTACGAGCAGAAGACCGAATACAGCAGCAGCCCGCAGGCCCGCTTCGATGAATATGTCTCCCAGGGGGCGGTGCAGCTCCATCTGGTGGATCTGGACGGTGCCAAGGATGCCAAGGCGCGCCAGCTGCCCCTGCTGACCCAACTGCTGTCGGCCACCGAAGCACCGGTGCAGGTCGGTGGCGGCGTGCGCACCGAACAGGATGTGGCGGATCTGCTGGCCGCCGGCGCCAGCCGGGTGGTGATTGGCTCCACCGCCGTCAAATCCCCGGATCTGGTGGCCAGCTGGATGGAGAAATATGGCCCCGAGCAGATCGTGCTGGCGCTGGACGTCAATATCGATGAGCAGGGCAATCGCCATATCGCAGTGGCGGGCTGGCAGGAGAACAGCGGTGTGACCATCGAGGCACTGATCGAGCGCTTCCTCCCCGCCGGGCTCAAGCATGTGCTCTGCACCGACATCAGCCGTGACGGCACCCTGGCTGGCACCAACGTCGAGCTCTATCGGGATCTCTGCGCCCGCTACCCGAGCGTCGCCTTTCAAGCCTCCGGCGGCATTGGCGGCATCGCGGATATCGAGGCGCTCAAGGGCTCCGGCGTCAAGGGGATCATCCTTGGCCGCGCCCTGCTGGAGGGCAAGTTCTCGGTGGGTGACGCCATCGCCTGCTGGCAAGCGCCCGCGGCCGTTACCACAGGAGGCAACTGATGCTGGCAAGACGCATTATCCCCTGCCTCGACGTGAAAGATGGCGTGGTAGTCAAAGGGGTGCAATTTCGCAACCATGAGGTGATGGGCGGCATTGTCGAGCTGGCCCGTCGCTACGCCGAAGAGGGCGCTGACGAGCTGGTGTTCTATGACATCACCGCCTCCAGCGATGCCCGGGTAGTGGACAAGAGCTGGGTGAGCCGGGTAGCGGAGGTGATCGATATCCCCTTCTGCGTCGCCGGTGGCATCAAGAGCGTCGAAGATGCCCGCCAGATCCTCGAATTTGGCGCCGACAAGGTCTCCATCAACTCTCCGGCGCTGGCCGATCCGACTCTGATCAGCCGACTGGCCGAGCGCTTTGGCGTGCAGTGCGTGGTGGTGGGTATTGATTCCTACTTCGACGCCGAAACGGGCCACTATCAGGTCAAACAGTTTACCGGTGACGAGAGCCGCACCCGCACCACCGCCTGGCACACCCTCGATTGGGTGCAGGAGGTGCAAAAGCGCGGCGCGGGCGAAATCGTGCTGAACGTGATGAATCAGGACGGCATGCGTCAGGGTTATGATCTCGACCAGCTCAAGCTGGTGCGCAGCGTCTGCAAGGTGCCGCTGATTGCCTCCGGCGGCGCCGGTGCCATGGCGCACTTTCGCGATGCCTTTACCCTCGCCGATGTGGACGGGGCGCTGGCCGCCTCTGTGTTCCACAAGGGCCTTATCCCCATTCCCGAATTGAAACGCTGGCTGAAAACCGAAGGAGTCGCCATCCGTGAATAATCAAGAGATTGCAAACCAGATCCCGCTCGTGGAGCGGCTCGACTGGGAAAAGTGTGATGGCATGATCCCCGCCATCGTACAGCATGCCGCCAGCGGCGAGGTGCTGATGCAGGGCTTTATGACCCGCGAGGCGTTGGAGAAGACCCAGACTACCGGTCAGGTCACCTTCTTTAGCCGCAGCAAACAGCGACTCTGGACCAAGGGTGAAAGCTCGGGCAATGTGCTCCAACTCGTGGCCATCAGCACCGACTGCGATCAGGACTCCCTGCTGATTGCCGCCAACCCCGTCGGCCCCACCTGCCACAAGGGCACTACCTCCTGCTTTAACGGCCACCCGCTGCCACCACTCGGTTTTCTGGCTGAGCTGGAGCAGGTGCTGGCCGCCCGCAAAGGGGCCGATCCGGCCACCAGCTACACCGCCAGCCTCTATGGCAAGGGCACCAAGCGCATCGCCCAGAAGGTTGGTGAGGAAGGTGTTGAAGTGGCGCTGGCCGCCATGGCCAAGGATCGGGAGGAGCTCATCAACGAATCCGCCGATCTGCTCTACCACCTGACCGTGCTGCTGCAAAACGAAGGGCTGGGATTACAGGATGTCGTTCAGCGGCTTTATAAGCGGCATAATAAATAAGTTGATAGTAAAGCCGGGTTATCCCGGCTTTATTTAGTCAAGATGCACGGCTAGCTCAACTAAATTTTTATACGTTGTTAAGCGTCGCTCCAATAGTGACAGTTCCTTTTCTGCCAAAATAGTATTTTCTTCTACAGTCAAATTCCGCATACGCCTAACACAATCTATTGTTAACGAGATAAAACGAGATGAATATTCATCATCTAAAGTCGGCTTCAATAGCCCCTCATAAGACATGACTAAAATGTTTCTCAAGGAAACCATATATTCATTATCTTTAAATGGATTTGCATATCGTTCACCATCGGCATCCTTAATATAACTTCCTATTGCACTCCCTGCTTTTATAAAACATTGAAAATGTTGTTCTTCATACTCACTTGTCAGACTATTAAAACCTTTCAAAGTAGGATGGTTATCTGTCTTAGGCATTTTGCCATCCACTACAGCGCGATAATCTTCATTATTTTTCTCGCATAGAGAGAACATGTAAACAAGAAAAATCAGATTTAATGTGCAACCTTGGTAATTAACGATGGAAGCGATAGTTCTATCAAGCACTTGCTCTGTTTTTCTTAAGTTCAATGAAAAATGATCACAGACAGCTGTCAATATATTTACCAACACTTCGCTATCAGTGACCTCAGGCCATACATTAACGTTATCGAACTGCTGCTTTTTATATGATAACGCCTGTTGAATAAACTCTCGCCGAGATATAGTGCTTAACGTAAAGCGTCTATGAAAAAATCGTCCAAGATAGCTTTCTGCATCAAAACCATCGCCATAAATGACCTTTATAGCATGCTGCAACTGCTCAGTATCCGTTGCCAACACAAACACCACGCCCTTAATATCAAAGATATGCTTGATAGTCTCCAGCATTTCTACGGCATAAGAAGGACGACAACGATCAAGCTCATCTATCAAAATAAATGCGGGATAATCCAGTTCTCCTTCACTTAAACCAACAGCTCCCTCAACCCATTGCCGGATCTCTTGTTTAAGATACTGAATAGATTCATAACGCTCTTTGTGATTGCTACAAAGCGTATCAACCAGCTTATCTGCATCTTCGCCTTCCACAGAAAAGTCACTATCTTCCCATCCAGCTTTTTTAATGGCTGAATTGAGCGCCAATTTCCCGCCCACTTTGAGTAAACCCAATAGTTTGGACTTGATGCTATCAGGTATTGCTACCTTATTTCCTGTTGCATCTCTCAATTGATCGATAATCGATGAAATCACCGTCAATAAGGGATCATCGGAAAAGTCCTGCTGCCAGGCATCGATATAGACGGTGGGATAGTGCGCTTTCAGCTCCATATACCAGCGCTTGATAAACCAGGTTTTCCCTGCCCCCCATTCGGCATTGAGGTTAAGCACATAGTTGCGTTGCTTGCCTTCGGCGGCGAGGTAGTTGGTCAGAAATTCGGCATAGCGGGCGCGATCCAGCCGGTCGGCACTCAAGATCTCTTCGCTACCCGCAATGGCCCCCGGCCCGTCCCACTGAACTACGTCATCCCAATTAAACGGTGCCACTGCCATCTCGTACCTCTCCATATTGCGTTGCTGAGGATGATATCAGGAGCACAGTGAAAATAGTTTGATTAAAGACCTGTTTGTTGCCCTTTCTGCCGCTCGGGCTGGCGTATTTGATTGCTGATTAATTTCTCTGCTGCTAACCAATAATGCCGGGCCGATAAAGGGAGGAACACGGTGATCTGTACAGCCACAGACTCGGTTGATTGCCTTTGAGCTCGCCAACGATGACAACCGTGTGACATGGCGCAGAACTTGCGGAAATAAACGCGAAACCTGACCTGTTCGGTGCTTTATTTAAAGCTGTTGATCTCTGTTGCGCGTCTTGTTCAACCGACCCATCGTAGCGACCCAAGGATGGCTAGCCCCATGAAGGATGAACCCTTCTCTATCCAGTTACAGCATGAGCTGGATCACCTCAAAGCCATCTTCAACGAGACGGACGCCTACATGTTTACCAAGGATCTGGCGGGCCGTTATACCTATGCCAATCAGGCGGTGCTGGATCTCTTTGGCTGCACCCTCGCCGAGTTGCAGGGGCAGGATGATCGGGCCTTTTTTGATCTCGAATTCTCCGACACCATTCAACGCAACGACCGGTTGGTACTGGAGCAGCAACTCGCCATCGCCCAGGAGGAGATCAACTACCTCAAATCCACTGGGGAAAAGCGCTGCTACTGGACCGTTAAAAAGCCCATCCATGACAAGGATGGCAACCTGATCGGCCTGTGCGGCATCTCCACCGATATCACCGAACACAAGCTGATTGAGGCCCGCATGGCGGAGCAGCATCAGCTGCTGGAGATCATCCTCGCCAACGTGGATGCCCATATCTATATGAAGGACAGCCTGCACCGCTTTCTCTACGTCAACCAAAAGGTCGCCGATCTGCTGGGCCTTCCTGCCGAGCAGATCATCAACCGGTGCGATGACGAGGTGATCCCAGCTGCCAGCGCCTGCCAGCTGTGGCGACTGGACAACCGGGTATTCGAAACCGGTGAGCTGCAAGCCGGGGAAGAGATGCTGACCGATCCCGAAGGCAATCAGCACTACTACTGGTCGGTCAAGGTGCCCTTTCTGCTGGGGGATGGCACCCCCACCCTGATCGGTATCTCCTCCGACATTACCGAACTGCACCAGCTCAAGGAGCAGCTGCACCAGCAGTCGGTGCGCGATGGCCTCACCGGTCTCTACAACCGCCGTTTCTTCTTCGAACTGTGCGAAAAGAACCTCAGTCTGGACATGCGCCACCACCTCACCTCGGTGCTGATGGTGCTGGATGTGGATCAGTTCAAGTGCATCAACGATCGCTTCGGTCACCCCTCGGGGGATAGCGCGCTGGTGCATCTGGGCAGGGTGATGCAATCGGTGCTGCGCAGCGAAGATGTGCTGGCTCGTATCGGCGGCGACGAATTCGCCATTTTACTGCCCAATACCACCCTCTCGGCCGCCGCATCCCTGGCCGAGCGGCTGCGCCTGCAGGTGATGCAAAGCCCACTGCCCCTGCCCGATGGGGAGAAGCTGGTTATCACCATCAGCGCCGGACTGGTGGAAAATGGCGAAGGGGAGCTGATGGAGAGCCTCTACGCCCGCGCCGATCAGATGCTCTATCAGGCCAAACAGAGCGGCCGCAACTGCGTCGCCTGCAAGGCTCCCTAGCCACACAACGGGAGGGCCAGCAGCCCTCCAGACCTCTTGTATCTCCCTCCTATGAATGGCTGTGCTGGCTCCTTACGAACAGGCGGCTACCCCAACTGTTTGCGCAGCACGAATTTTTGCACCTTGCCGGTCGAGGTCTTCGGCAGCGGGGTGAAGATGATGCGTTTGGGGGCCTTGAAGTGGGCCATCTGCTCCCGGCAAAAGGCGATCAACTCCGCCTGGGTAGTCACTCGCCCCTCTTTCAATTTCACGAAGGCGCAGGGCACCTCCCCCCACTTCTCATCGGGCATGGCGATCACCGCCGCTTCGTCCACATCCGGATGGCGATAGAGCACATCTTCCACCTCCAGACTGGAAATGTTCTCCCCGCCGGAGATGATGATGTCCTTGGATCTGTCCTTGATCTCCACATAACCATCCGGGTGCCATACCGCCAGATCGCCACTGCGAAACCACCCCTCCGTCATCGCCTCGGCGCTGGCCGCCGGATTTTTCAGATAGCCTTTCATCACCACATTACCGCGCAGCACTATCTCCCCCATGGTTTTGCCATCTTTGGCTACCGGCTCGCCAGTGACCGGATTGATGACCCGCATCTCCCCCTGCAGAGGCGACGCAACGCCCTGGCGTGCCTTGAGGCGGGAGAGCGCCGTGGCATCCTGACCTTGCCAGCTTCTTTGCGGCTCGCACAACACGCAGGGGCCATAGGTTTCGGTGAGGCCATAGACGTGGGTCACGGCGATCCCCATCGCTTCCATACCGGCGATCACGGTGGCGGGGGGCGCAGCGCCAGCGGTCATCACTTTAATGGGGTGATCCAGCCCCTGCTTGAGCGCCGGATCGGCATTGTTGAGCATATTGAGCACGATGGGCGCCGCGCAAAAATGGCTCACCTTGTGCTCGTGCAGCGCCTCATAAATGGCGGCCGGCTGCACATGCCGCAGGCAGACGCTCACCCCGGCGGTGGCCGCCAGCGTCCAGGGGAAACACCAGCCGTTGCAGTGAAACATCGGCAATGTCCAGAGGTAGACGGGATGTTTGGGCAGCTCCCAGGAGAGTACGTTGTTGATGGCGTTGAGGTGGGCGCCGCGATGGTGATAGACCACCCCCTTGGGGTTGCCGGTAGTGCCGGAGGTGTAGTTAAGGGAGATGGCCTGCCACTCATCTTGGGGCAGCCAGCCGGGCTCATCGCCGTTACCAGTGGCAATAAAGGCCTCATAGGTCAGTTCACTGACAAGCGCCCCTTCCCGGTAAAGGGGATCGTCGATGGCGATGACCAGCGGTTGGCGCTCCAGCAGATCCAGTGCCTTGCGCACCACAGGGCCAAACTCCCTGTCCACCAGCACCACCTTGCTCTGGGCATGCTGGAAGATAAAGGCCATCGACTCTGCATCGAGCCGGGTATTGATCGTGTTGAGCACGGCGCCGCTCATGGGCACCCCGAAGTGAGCTTCAAACATCGCCGGGATATTGGGCGCAACGATGGAGACGGTATCCCCCTCCCCGATGCTGCGAAGCCGCAAAGCCGAGGCAAGCTGGCGGCAACGGCGGGCGGTCTCACCCCAGCTCTGGCGCAGCGGGCCGTGGATCAGCGCCGGATAGTCGGGATAGACCCGCTCCGCCCGCCCCAGAAAGCTGATGGGGGTCAGGGCTTCAAAATTGGCGGCAGTTTTGGCAAGGTCGCGCTCATAGATGTTCTGCACTGTCATCGGATTCCTTCCTCACAGGTGGCACAAAACGGGCAGTTTCGGGATGATTCAGAGATCAGCAAGCGACATGGGCATCCTGCACGTCACTGGTCTCTTATGGGGATGACAGCCTAACAGCGAGCCTGCAGCGGCAGGTATTAGCAAAACGTCTTAGACAGGGGCAGCCTGCTGCCAACAGGGGCACCTGTTTTCGTTGCAAAAAAACATTTCATTACGGGAAAGCGTGCCATTTTTTTCACAGGCTGTTTTTGGCGAAAAACGAAAAATGACGATAGTGGAATATTATTCCGTCAAAGCTGCTTTATGTGTCATTTCATTCATCTCGGCACGCACTATTTTCATGCCATTTATTTAAGGCAAAGCACGTTAAATTAAAGCTGAAATAGTTATTGCATAACGCCATTTATTTCACCCCAGTCATTAAATCCATGACAAATAAATTTTGTGAGCCATCCCATAAAGCGAGCATGGCACCATGTTCATCAAGCCGCGCGCGGGTTACGGTTACAACGTGAAACAATCCACCGGATGTTCAATATCAGGCCAGATTTCTCGCCAATCACTACGCAATCTACAGTGATTTTGCGTACCTTGGATGTATGACGCAGAAACCCTATCGACCCGATATTCCGCCGAGCCCAAACCTGCTTTATCAAGGAGCATTTTATGTGTGCCGTGCCGAATACCACACCACGCAGACAATTCCCTACTGCATTTACCATTCTGTTTCTTATTATGTTACTGGCCATTGCACTGACCTGGATAATTCCGGCGGGCGCCTATGCCAAGCTCTCTTATAATCCAGCCAGTGAAAGCCTGATGGTCAATAGCCCACAGGGGGAAATAAGCCGACTTCCCGCAACCCAGGATGCCTTGGCAAAACTTAATATCAATATTGCGGTGGAGCAATTTACCAACGGCACCATCCGCAAGCCCATTGCCATTCCCGGCACCTATGCCCGATTGGAGCAAGCACCCAAGGGGCTCGGTGACGTGGCGGTCAGCATGGTCAAGGGCACCATAGAGGGGGCGGATATCATCGTCTTTATTCTGGTGCTCGGGGGGCTGATCGGCGTCATCAACAAGACAGGTGCCTTCAGTGCGGGGCTGGTCGCCCTCTCACACAAGACCCGGGGCAACGAGTTCCTGTTTGTGGCGCTGGTCTGCTTCGTGATGGCGCTGGGAGGCACCACCTGCGGACTGGAGGAAGAGGCGGTCGCCTTCTACCCCATACTGGTGCCCATCTTTCTGGAGCTCGGCTATGACTCCATCGTCTGCGTAGGGGCCATCTTCCTCGCCGCCTCCATGGGAACCACCTTCTCCACCATCAATCCCTTCTCGGTGGTGATCGCCTCCAATGCCGCCGGCATTCCCTTTACCGAGGGGCTGATCTTTCGCGCCATTGGCTGTCTGGTGGGCACCCTGGTGGTGATCGGTTATCTCTACTGGTACTGCAAGAAGATCAAGGCCAACCCTGCCTTCTCCTACACCTATGAGGACAGAGAGAGTTTTCGCGCCCGTTTTCTCAAAGAGGGCTCTATGGACGAAGGGGTGCCCTTCACCCTGCGCCGCAAGATCATTCTGACTCTGTTTATCCTCGCCTTCCCGCTGATGGTGTGGGGCGTCTCCATGGCCGGTTGGTGGTTTCCGCAGATGGCGGCCTCCTTCCTGACCATCGCCATCATCATCATTTTTATCTCGGGCCTGAAAGAGAAAGAGGCGGTCGAGGCCTTTACTCAGGGGGCGTCGGAGCTGGTGGCCGTTTCGCTCATCATCGGACTGGCGCGGGGGGTCAATCTGGTGCTGGATCAGGGGATGATCTCGGACACCATTCTGGCCTACGCCTCCGATCTGGTCTCCGGCATGCATGGCGCCGTGTTCGCGGTGGCGCAGATGCTGGTGTTCACCCTGTTGGGGCTGGTGGTGCCCTCCTCCTCGGGGCTCGCAGTGCTCTCCATGCCCATCATGGCACCGCTGGCAGATACTGTGATGATCCCCCGCTATATCGTGGTGTCGGCCTACAACTGGGGGCAATACGCCATGTTGTTTCTGGCCCCCACCGGACTGGTGCTGGTCACTTTGCAGATGCTCGGCATCCAGTTCAACAAGTGGGTCAAGTTCGTGCTGCCCATGGTGGGTTTTGTGCTGGGATTTGGCGCCCTGATGCTGGTGGTGCAAGTGATGTTGGCCTGATGGGCCTGTGATACATGAGTGACAAAACCCCGTGCCTGGCGCGGGGTGTTCTTTTGTCAGCCTTAGTGGCGCACCCGCCCCTGCTGGCGGAAGCAGTAGAGCTTGAGGCTGATGTCGGCGATATCGGCCGGTAGCTCCTCCCCCTGTTCAGCAAGGGGTCGGTAGAGGGATGAGAGCAGACGTTCGGCCTGCTGCACCGTGATGATGTTGGCCTGGATGGCTGGGGTGATCCAGCTGGGTAACATTGACATATCTCCCCCTCGTTGATCCGGTTATCTCGGGTGAACATCTTCATATGAGATCTTACGCAGTTGTCTGCCGACCCGTTCACCCTTTGCTTCACCCAATCAAAGCAAAATGCTTGCCGTGATCTCTTATCGGCCAACATCCGATGGGGCTGGAGCCATTTATCAATTACTTGCGTGGCCATCTCAACGAACAGAGTCCTTGTTCAAGACCTCGCCCTTGACCTGCCACCGCCAACGCCTTGCCACTCTGGCATTCTGCTCACCTCCCGCCTTGCAAATTGCGACTCGAATTGCTCCTTATCACGCTGGCAAAGCTGGCCATGCGCCGGAAACCGGTCACTTTTAGTCCGTTGTCGCCAAAGCCAGACAGTTTTTCATGGTGGCTATTTTTTGACCTTGCCAACACCTGTCGCAGGCCTATCCCCCTCGCCTTGTCCGGCCAACCGGTTGTGACAAGATGGCGCCAGATTGGAACAGCCCGTATGGGTATGCAGGAGAAGAACAAGATGAACAGATCCATGATGGCAGGTATCGGTATTGGTATCGCCTCGGCCCTGGCACTCTCGGCGGCGGCTAGCGGCTCCCTCTTTACACCCCAGCCCACCTTTGCCGAGGTGATCGCCAGCAAGCCGATCACCGAGACCATCAAGACTCCCCGACAGGAGTGTCGCAACGTCACCGTGACCCACCGCAAGCCGGTACAGGATGAACACAAGATCCTCGGCACCGTGGTGGGCGCGGCGCTGGGTGGCGTGGTCGGCCACCAGTTTGGTGGCGGCAGTGGCAAGAAGGTGGCCACCGCTGCCGGGGCGGTCGCAGGGGGTTATGCCGGCAATCAGGTGCAGGGCAATATGCAGGCGGGCGATACCTACACCACCACCGAGCAGCGCTGCAAGACCGTGCAGGATACGAGCGTCAACACTATTGGTTATGACGTGACCTATCGCCTCTCCGGTCAGGAGGGGGTGATCCGCATGAAGCAAGCCCCCGGTGCAACCATTCCGGTCAAGGATGGCAAATTGGTGATCGACCAGCCAAAAGTGTGATGTCTCCTGGCCCCACTCAGCAGCAGGCCCGCCTCTCTCGAGGCGGGCCTGTGTTTTTGGGCGGCTTGTTTCCTTTTTCAAACAACAGCACGCACCACTCACGGCACCCGAACTATCACCCTTTGCAACACTTCTTCACCGCCCGTACCACGTTCTGATAACCGGTACAGCGGCAGAGGTTGCCCGACAGCCCGCGGCGGATCTCCGCATCGGTCAGCGGACGGCGCTCGGTCTTGTCGAGCAGGGCGGCGCTCGCCATCACAAGACCAGGCGTGCAAAAACCGCACTGCACCGCCCCCTCGTCGATAAAGGCCTGCTGCACGTCGGAAAGCGCATTGCCTTTGCGCTCCCCCTCCACGGTGCGAATGGATTTGCCATCGGCCCAGACCGCCAGATAGAGGCAGCTGTCGATGGCAGTGCCATTCACCCGCACGGTACAGGCGCCGCACTCACCCACACTGCACCCCTCTTTCACACTGATCAGCCCCTGCCCGCGCAGGAAGTGGAGCAGCGACATGGTGGGCGGCACTGCATAGGAGTAAGGCTTGCCGTTGATCTCGCACTGGATCTCTACGGCGGGACAGCTTTGCGGTTGCATCATAGGATCTTCCCTCCGGCACGTTCGACTGCGCAGGCGACCACCCGCTGCGCCAGGGTTTTGATAAGGTGCAGGCGAAACTCCTTCTCCGCCCGCCAGGAGGAGCGCGGCGCCACATCGGCCACCACCGCCTCGGCAATGGCGGCCAGTGTGGCGCGATTCAGGGGTTGCCCTTCGGCCGCAGCTTCCGCGTGCGGCGTTCGGATCGGGGTCGGGGCCGCCACCCCGTAGGCCAGCCGCAGCCCCTTGAAGTGGCCATCCTCAATCTGACAGTAGGCGGCGCAGCCGATGGTGGCGATATCCATGGCATCGCGCATGGCGTATTTGAAGTAGTGGGAGCCCACATGGGGGTGAGAATCCGGCGCAAAGTGAAATGCTACCAGGATCTCCGCCGGTTGCAGCGCCACCTTGCCCGGGCCGGTGTGAAAGCCGGCGATGGGGATGCGGCGGGTACCATTGGGGCCGGCGATTTCCAGTTCGGCTTCCAGCGCGACGGTAGGCGCCGCCGAGTCGGCACTGGTGGCGCCGTTACAGATGTTGCCGCCATAGGTGGCGACGTTGCGGATCTGCGGGCCGGCGATGGTAGCGGCCGCCTCGGCCAGCATCGGCAGGCGGCGCTGCACCAGTTCGTTCTCGATGAGCTCGGTAAAAGTGGTGCCGGAGCCGATGCGGATAGAACCGTCAGCCAGCTCGCTCACCCCTTTGAGTTCGGGCAAGTCGTGAATATCGACGATATGGCGATAGGCGGCGTTGAGGTGATGCAGCTGGATCATCACATCGGTGCCACCGGCCAAGAGGCGCGCCTCGGGGTCGGCCTGACGCAGGGCGACCGCCTCAGCCACGTTGTGCGCCTTGTAGTAACGGGCAATATCAAACATGGTGTTGCTCCTCCCCTGATCCCTCGCCAATCAAACCCGCCGCGACAAACTCCCGGAACAGGGTTTTGGGGGTGATGGGCAGCTCGTTGATGGCGACACCGGTCGCCATGCGGATGGCGTTACGGATGGCGGGGCCCGGCGAGATGATGGGCGGTTCCCCCAGGGATTTGTGGCCATAGACCGACTGGGGCTCGTAGGTCTGCACGAAGTCGCATTCAAGCTCCGGCAAATCCAGCATGGTGGGGAACTTGTAGTCGAGCAGGTTGGGGTTACGCACCACGCCGCTCTTGGCGTCGATGATCATCTCCTCGAACAGGGACCAGCCGATCCCCATCCCCATGCCGCCGTGCACCTGCCCCTCCGCCAGCTGCGGATTGAGGATCTTGCCCGCATCGTGCAGGTTGATGATGCGATTGATGGTCACCTTGCAGAGATCGATATCGACGCTGAGATCGACAAAGGTGCAACCAAAGCTCGGCGGATTGGTGGTGGTCTTGTGGGAGACCTCGGAGGTGATCTGGCCGCCGATAGTGAGGTGGTAGTAGGCGTTGACCGACACCTCGGCGACGCTGATCAACACCTTCTCCGGCGCACCGGCCAGCACCACGTAGCCGTCGATCAGGGTCAGCGATCCTACATCCTGATGGCAGAGTTGGGCCGCCAGCGACAAAATGCGGGCCCGCAACTGCAGCGCCGCCTGATGGATGGCGGGGGCCGCCACATAGCTCTGACGCGAGGCGAACGAGCCAGGATCATAGGCAGTAATGTCGGTATCCTGAGTCGAGATGACCCGGATCTGCTCAAACGGAATGCCCAACGTCTGGGCCGCCATCTGGGCAAAGACGGTGTCCGACCCCTGCCCTATCTCGGTGGCGCCGATCTGCAGATTGACGGTGCCATCCTGATTGAGCAGCATGCGGGCGCCGGCAATTTCGACCCCCACCGGATAGGTATTGGAGCCGTAGCTAAAGCACGCCACCCCGATGCCGCGCCGCACCCGGCTCGCCGGATCCTGCCCCAGACACTCGGCCTTGAGTCGATCCCACTCGAACATCTCGCGGCCACGCAGCAGGCAGTCCGGCAACCCGGCGCTGTAGATGGTCTTCTGGTTGACCTGATTGACATCTCCTTCCCGCGCCACGTTGGCGATACGCACATCGAGTGGATCCAGCCCCAGTTCGGCACAGGCGTCATCCAGCATGCACTCAAGGGCAAAAATCACCTGCGGTGCGCCGTAACCGCGCATGGCACCGGCGGTGGGCAGGTTGCTGTAGAAGGTTTTGGCGTCATAACCGAAGGCGCTGCGCGGATAGAGGTAGCTGATCTTGTTGCCCCCGGCGCTGGCGATGGAGTGGCCGTGGGAGGCATAGCCGCCGGTGTTGGAGAGCACGTCGAGCTGATAGCCCTTGAGGGTTCCGTCGCGGTTGAGGCCCATCTTGCCATCGATGGCAAAGCCGTGGCGGGTGCGGGAGGCAAAAAAGCACTCCTCCCGGCTCTGAGTCACCTTGACCGGCACGCCGCCGAGCTTGTAGCTCAAAAACGCCGCCATCGGCTCTTCCAGCACATCCTGCTTGTTGCCAAAACCGCCGCCCATATAGGGCTTGATCACCCGCACGCTGGACCAGGGCAGACCGAGGGATTTGGCCACGCGGCTGCGCACTATCTGGGGGATCTGGGTACTGCTGACGACGATGATGTGGTCCGGTTGATCCATGTAGGCGTAGCAGGTCACCGTCTCCAGATGGCAGTGCTGCACCACCGGCGTCCGGTAGTGCCCCTGAAACTGCAGATCGGCCGCCGCGATGGCCTGCTCCGGGTCATTGGCGCGAAGCTGACTTTGCCGCAGCAGATTACCACTCGGATGAATGGGATAGGCATCGTCGGCCAGCGCGCTTTCGGCATCCGTCATCACCGGCAGCGGCTCGTAAGTCACCTTGACCAGGGCGGCAGCCTTCTCGGCAGTGAGCGGATCACGGGCTACGACTATGGCGACCCCATCGCCGAAGTGGCGTACATGGTCGGTGAGCAGACGGCGGTCTTTCACGTCCCGTTTCGCCTCATCGAGGGACCAGGCGTGACCGGCAGTGCGAAAGCAGGTGGTGGGCACATCCTCATGGGTAAACACGGCTTCGACCCCGTGCAGGGCCAGTGCCTCGGTCGCATCGATGGCAAGCACCTTGCCATGGGCGATATTGCTTCGCACGTACTTGGCGTGGCGCATACCGAGCATGATGTTGTCATCGGTATAGCGGGCGCTGCCGGTCACCTTGGCCTCGGCATCCACCCGCTTGAGCGGTAATCCTATGGACATATGCAAGTCCTTTTTCGAATGGAAAAATCTGGAACCGGCATAAAAAACAGCAAGATATGCGCCTGTTTCCCGCCATCGTCAGGAGAATGGGGAGAAGTGTGAAGGGGATCCCATCTAGCCCGCTTTTGTTGGCTCGCAGCGACAAGCCAGGGGCAGCCCCTGAGCAAACGGGGCACATCAGCGGTGAAAAAAGCGGCAGAGCGAGGACAACAAGGGCTAGAGCCTATCAATCTGGTAGGGGGATTTATCAAAATGGTATCGCGATGGCACTAGCGGCTAAGGCATGGTAACCAGCGTTGACGGTCAGAGCGCCGCAGATATAAAAATGGGGCCGCCAGAGCGACCCCAAACGGGCGGGTTATCCCTAAATAGCCCACCCCCCAGCATAAAAGAGCACCAGCGCCAGGGCGATGACCACGGTGCCGACGTTGAGCTTGTGCCACTCCTTCGAGCAGATGCGGCCGATCACCAGCGAGCTGAAGCCGAGCATGATGCCAGTGACAATGTTGCAGGTGAGCACGATAAAGACGGCGCACACCAGCCCGGACATGGCCCCGACAAAGTCATCGAAATCGAGCTTGGTGACGTTGCTCAGCATCAAGAGCCCCACATACATCAGGGCCGGTGCAGTGGCATAGGCCGGCACCAGATAGGAGAGCGGCGAGAGGAACAGCATCAGCAGGAACAGGCCGCCAACCACGGTAGCGGTCAGGCCGGTTTTGCCCCCCGCCGCCGTGCCCGCGGCCGATTCGATATAGACGGCAGCTGGCGCCGCCCCCACCAGACTGGAGAAGATGCTGCTGACCGAGTCGGCACTGAGCGCCTTGCCGCTGTTGATGATGTGACCATCCTTATCGAGCAGGTTGGCCTGCCCCGCCACGGCGCGGATGGTACCGGTGGCATCGAATACCGCCGTCATCACCAGCGCCAGCACGCTGGGCAACACCAGCGGCGAGAGGGCCCCCATGATATCCAGGCTGAAGATGAGGGACTTGCCCTGATCGTCCGAGAGGCTCGGCAGGGCGAACAATCCCTGATACTTCACCGCCGGATCGAAAATCAGGCCGAAGATGGAGATGGCGATAATCACCAGCAGGATCCCCCCCGGTACTCTCAGCTTCTCCAGCCCGAAGATCACCGCAAGACCGATCAGAGACATGATGACCGGCATCGAGGTAAAAGCCCCCAGCGCCACCGGCAGCCCCTCAAGCGGGTTCTTGATCACCAGCCCCACCCCGTTGGCGGCGATAAGCAGCAAGAAGAGACCAATCCCGATGCCGGTACCGTGGGCAATTCCCATCGGCAGGTTGTCGAGGATCCAGCTACGCACCCCGGTCACCGAGATGGCGGTAAACAGCCCCCCCATCAGGAAGACGGCCCCCAACGCCACCGGAATGGGGATCTGCTGCCCCAGCACCAGACTGAATGCAGTAAACGCCGTGAGGGAAATAGCGCAACCGATGGCCATCGGCAACTTGGCCCAGAGCCCCATCAAGAGCGAACCGAACCCCGCCACCAGACAGGTGGCGACAAACACGGCGCCGGGGGGAAAGCCCGCCTTGCCGAGCATGCTCGGCACCACTATCACCGAGTAGACCATGGCAAGGAAGGTGGTGAGGCCCGCCAGCACCTCCTGTCTGACGTTGCTGCCCCGCTCGCTGATCATAAAGTAGCGATCAAGAGCCGTGAGCGGCTGTTGCTTTGCTGCGCTCTGGCTGGCGTCATCATTGGCCAGCTGTTCCACGCTGTTTGTCCTGCTGTTTGCTTGGGTCATACCCAACTCCTTCACACGCGCCTGAATGTTCCATGACGAAATGGCGACAGGATCTGCGGGTCTGCCGAGCGCCAGTCTGATGAGAAACAGGCGATGGTGGCAGAAGATGCGACAGACAGACCAGGGCAGGCAGCCTTGACTCAAACGTTTGCCTTGCTGGTCAAAAAAACCGGGCCATTTCACGTTCTATGCGGGGAGATCCCCTGTGGTGCGGCAAGACTGGCGCCCCTGTGGGGCACGCCAGCCGCCGTATTCGTTGGGGCTGCGCCGCGGCAGCCCACTACAAGCCCTACCCCCGTTCATGCACCAGTTGGCCATCCACATAGGTGCGGTAGATGGATCTGTCATCCCCCAGGGTCAACAGCACAAAGAGCTTGTCCCGCAGGGTGGTGGAGTTGTCATAACGCAGCTGCTGCAGCGGGGTAGCGACCGGGTCGAGCACCACGAAGTCCGCCTCCTTGCCCACCGCAAAGCTGCCGATCTTCTCGTCGAGCCCCAGCGAATGGGCGCCGCCCAGGGTCGCCAGATAGAAAGCCTGATAGGCCGAGAGCCGTTCGCCCTGCAGTTGCATCACCTTGTAGGCCTCGTTGAGGGTCTGCAGCATATTGAAGGTGGTGCCCGCGCCGATGTCGGTGCCCATCCCCACCTTCACCTGCTTGCGCCACGCCTTGTGCAGCTTGAACAGGCCGCTGCCGAGATAAAGATTCGAGGTGGGGCAAAACGCGATGGTGGAGCCGGTCTCCTTCAGGCAATCCCACTCCTGCTCTTCCAGATGGACGCAGTGGGCAAACACGCAGTTGTGGCCGGTGAGCCCATGCTGGTGATAGACATCGAGATAGCCCTTGTGCGCCGGGAAGAGGGATTTGACCCAGGCGATCTCGTCCTTGTTCTCGCACAGATGGGTGTGCAGATAGGTGGTGGGAAACTCTTCGCGCAGTCGCCGCGCCATCGCCAGCTGCTCGGGTGTCGAGGTGGGTGCAAATCGTGGTGTGATGGCATAGAGCAGGCGACCATTGCCGTGCCAACGCTCGATAAGCTGCTTGCTCTGCACATAACTGCTCTCGGCGGTATCGAGCAGATAATCGGACGCATTGCGATCCATCATCACTTTGCCCGCGATCATCCGCATATTTATGCGGCTCGCCGCCTCGAACAGGGCGTCTACCGACTCGGGGTGAACGGTGCCGAACACCAGCGCCGTGGTGGTGCCGTTGCGCAGCAGCTGCTTGATAAAGAAGGTGGACATCTCGCGGGCATATTCGAGATCGTTGTAGCGCCGCTCGGCCGGGAAGGTGTGGCGGTTGAGCCACTCCAGCAGCTGCTCGCCATAGGCCCCCACCATCTCGCTCTGGGGATAGTGAATGTGGGTATCGACAAAGCCCGGCACTATCATCTTGCCGCGGTAATCCCGCACCCGCACTTCGGTCGGAATGCGATCCTTGCCCTCCTCCCACTCACCAAACCAGTCGATGCAGCCGTTGCGAATGATCAGCAGGCCATCCTCGATAAGGCGCGCGTTGGACTCAATCTCCTCGGGCTGATCCACCACCCGGGTGATATCGAAGAAGCTGCCGCGTACCGCTTTGACAGAGTTGTCATTTTTCATAACCGTTTCCCTGTTTTTCTTGTTCTGTTGACGTTTTTTGCCAGTTTAACCGTCAGATCCGTTCCACTTGTGGTGCCACCGCCTGCCCGGGCACTGGTGACCCCTCACCCTTGCTGGCCGATGGCTGGCCCGCACTGCGGGCGGTAAAGATCACATCCGGCTTGTCGCTCAACTGGATCACCTCCACCGCCTCGGCATCCCTGACGGCTGCCTTGCGCTTGCGGCTTTGCGGCAGCACCAGATTCATGATGATGGCGGTGATGCCGCCGGCGCAGATGGGGTTCTCCACCAGCATGTAGATACCCGCCGGCAGCACCTTGAAGACGTTCGGGTCGTAGGAAACCCCGAGCCCAAGGCCCAGCGAGGTGGCGACAATCAGGGTCTCCCGCCGATCGAAACCGTGGCTGATGATGATGCGACCACCGGCGATGGCGATCATGGAGAACATGATGACCATGGCGCCCCCCATCACAGGTGACGGGATAGTAGTGAAGAAGCGCCCCACCACCGGGAAGAGCCCCAGCAGCACCAGAATGACGGCAATAAACTTGCCCACATGGCGTGAGGCCACCCCGGTCATCTGGATGACGCCGTTGTTCTGGGCAAAGGTGGTGAGCGGCAGGGAACCGAGGGCCGAGGCAATGACCGAGACCAACCCGTCCGCCAGTACGCCGCCGGAGAGCCGTTTTTGAAACTCGGGGCCCTGAATATCCCGGTGGGAGACCATGGCGGTGGCGGTGATGTCCCCCACCGCCTCCAGCACGCTCAACAGATAGATGGTGCCCGCCAACATAAAGGCGTGAAAATCGAAGGAGAAACCGTACTTGAACGGGATAGGCACCGTAATAAGCGGCAGGTTTTCAAGGGCGGAGAAATCCACCATACCGAGCATCAGGGCCACCGCATAGCCCACCATCAGGCCGATGGCGATTCCGCTCATCCGTAGCAACGGGCTTCGGCTGCAGTTGAAAGCGACGATGACGCAGAGCACCAAAAGCCCCAGCCCGATGTGCTCGTATTTGCCGAAAGTGCCGCTGCTCATGGCGGAGAAGCCGCCGCCAAAGTCGATGATCCCCACCTTAATAAGGCTCAGACCAATCATCAGCACCACTACCCCGCTCACGGTCGGAGTGATCACCCGCTTGAGGTAGGGCAGCACAAAGGAGGAGCCCATCACCAGAAAGGCGCCGACAAAAGAGACCCCGAGCAGGGTCGAGACGATCAGCTCCTCGTGGATGCCATCTTTTTTCATGGCGCCGCCGAGGGCGATCATCACGGTCACGAAGGAGAAGTTGACCGACTGGATGGAGAGCAGCCCCGAACCGATGGGGCCATAACGGTTCACCTGCAACCAGGTGCCGATGCCGGAGGCGATCATCGCCATGGAAACCAGATAGGCGGTGGTCTCGGTGGAGAGGCCCAGGGCGCCGCCGACGATCAGCGCCGGGGTCACCATGGGAACAAAAATAGCCAGCAGATGGGTCACTGCGCCCATCAGGGTTTGATAAAACGGGGGTTTGTCTTCCAGCTCGTAAATGAGATCCGAGTGCTTGCGTGTTGTTTTAGACATCGTGTTTGTCCCATCACACAGAATGTAGGCGGAGTACTCATTCCGCCGTCAGGCGCTGGGGGCGAGCTGGCGCCCGCCCCTCACCTTTTCTTTTGTTATGCCGACACTTTTTGCTCCAGCTTGCCCAGTTCGCGCAGGATCTGCTCCGGCGTGAAGTGCCACTTGCGCAGCCAGACACCGCAGGCGTCGTGGATGGCGGTGGCGATGGCAGGCGCCGCGCCGTTCACCCCGATCTCCGAGATGGACTTGGCGCCGTAAGGGCCGACCTTGTCATCACTCGGTACCAGGAAGGCCCGAAAATCGCGCGGAATGTCGCCAATCTTGGGCGCGCCATAGCTCTTCAGATCCCGGGTGAGCGGAATGCCCTTGCTGTCATAGCAGATCTCCTCGGTCATGGTGTGGCCGATGGCCCGCATGGTCGCCCCGTAGATCTGGCCGAGGGCCAGCTCCGGGTTGATGGGAGTACCGCAGTCGAGCAGGGCGTAGAACTTGTCGAGGCGGATCTCGCCGGTTCTGACGTTGACCGCCACCTCGGCGAAGTTGGCGCCATACGGGAAGGCGAGCTCAGAGGTGATGTAGCTGGCGGTGCCCACCAGAATGCCGAAGCCGGTGCCTGTCTCCGCCTTGTGGGCCAGCTTGGCGAGACTCACCTCCCCCAGCTTGCCGCGTACTATGCCCGGGTGAACCAGCTCTACGTCTTCGACCGGCTCGGCCAGCATGGCGGCGCCGTGGAACAGGATCTTCGCCTTGAGGTTCTCGGCCGCCATCTTGGCCGCATTGCCAGAGAAGCAGGTACCGGACGAGGCGTAGGCCCCCTTGTCGAATAGCGCGTGGTCGGTGTCGCCGGAGATCACATGCACATCGCTGAGCGGGCAACCGAGCACCTCGGCGGTCAGCTTGGCGACCACGGTATCGAGGCCGGTGCCGATATCGGCGCCACCGGAGTGGACGATAAAGGTGCCGTCCGATTCCAGCTTGACCATGCAGTTGGCCTGATCGATATCCGGGATCCCCGATTTTTGCATGATGATGGCGACGCCACGGCCGATGCGCCAATCCCCGTCGGCGGGTTTGGGGCTATCCCACGCGATAAGTTCGCGGCCCTGTTTGAGGATGGGCTCGAGGGCACAGCTGGCCGCATGGGGCACCGAAGTCGGCATCTTGCCCTCGCCGATGGCACCCAGCACCTTGAGGATATCCCCTTCATGCACCCGGTTGTGCTCCACCATGTCGAGCTGATCGATGCCCAGTTTCTCGGCAAGTTCGGCAATGGCCATGGTCAGGGCAAAGTTGCCCTTGGGCGCGCCGTAGCCCTGATAGGCGCCGGTCGGGCAGATGTTGCTGTAATAGGTGTTGACGGTAAAGCGCACGTTGTCGCACGGATAGAGCGGCAGGGAGAGCGCCGGGCCGTTGCTCGGCACCGTCAATGAGTGGTTGCCATAAGGACCGGTGTTGGCGCGAAAATCCATGTCGATGGCGGTGATGGTGCCATCTTTCTTGGCCCCCACTTTCACCTTCACCTTGGCCACGTGGCGAGAGGTGTTGCTGATGAACTCCTCTTCACGGGTGTAGCGGAAGGTAACGGGACGGCCGGTAACCTTGGTCGCCCAGGCGCACACCTCTTCCAGCAGGATATCCTGCTTGGAGCCAAAGCCGCCCCCTACCCGCTCCTTGATCACATGCACCTGATGTTGCTTGAGACCGACGATGCGCGCCACCTGACGGCGCACGTGCCACGGCACCTGGGTGGATGCGTGAATAACCAGACGATCCCCATCCATGTAGGTGAAGCAGATGTGCGGCTCGGTCGGGCACTGCTGGGCCTGGGTCGATTCGTAGGTGCGCTCGACTATCTCGTCCGCCTCGGCAAACCCTTTGGCCACGTCACCAATCTGGCCATGGACGCTGGCGGCCAGGTTCTCGTGCGGGCGGGAGCCGATGGGGAAGTTGATGATCATGTGCTCGTCGCCGCGGCGCACCGAGCAGGCGTTCTGCTGCTCGAGATCCGCAGGCGCACCAGCCATGTAGACGATGGGCTCGTCGTGCACCAACGGTGCATTGGGGGCCATCGCCTCATCGATATTCATGACCGCTGGCAGCACCTGATACTCGACCTCGATGAGTTTGAGGGCCGCCTGAGCGACAGCTTCACTCTCGGCCACCACGGCGGCAACACGATCACCGACATGGCGCACCTTGCGGCTGAACATGCGGCGATCCAGCGGTGACGGCTCGGGAGCACTCTGACCACCCGGGGTGTAAAACACATCCGGGCAGTTGAGGTGGGTGATGACATGCACGACGCCCGGCAGCACCTCGGCGCGGCTCACATCGAGTTTGGTGATCACCGCATGGGGATGGGGACTGCGCAGCATCTTGATGATCAGCGCATCTTCAGTAACCCGATCCTCCACGTAGCAGGGCTTGGCCTGCACCATCTTGGCGGCGTCCACTTTTGGGCAGCTCTTGCCGATATGGCGCAGATCGTCGCGAAACTCGGGGGCGATCTGGCACAGGTAATCGGGATCCTTCATCCGTGAGCAAGCGAGCTCGATGGCCTGATAGAACTGCTGATAACCGCCATCGCGGTGAAACAGGCCCGAGAGGGCATCGTCGATTTGATCACGGGTAGGCTCGGGATGGCGATCAAGCAGGTCGGTGACGATGAGCGCCGCAGCCGGATCGTTGTAGCCGGACTGCACCACGCCCACATCTACCATCGCCTGCTGTACCAGACTGAGCTGGTTCCAGCTGCCCAGCGACTCGGCGGTGCGCACCTCTGCTCCATCCAGTTGTGCGGCGATCAGCAGGGAGGCGTTGATCACCTTGCCGTTGAAGAGAATGGCGTCGGAGCCAGCAAAGCCAAAACCGTCGTCGCTGTTGCGCACCGAGTGCATCCGGCACTGGTTGAACAGCACCCGCTGGGCATTGTCACCGGCCTTGCAGATGACGGTGCGCAGGGCACCGTTCAGGGTAAAGTTGAGTTCCATCATGCTTGCACCTCCTGCTGCTGGCAATCCACCAGCAGATCCGCCACTACCACGCCGGTGATATACCGCTTGTAACTTATGCTGCCCGCCAGATCTTCACGGGGCGCAATCAGCTCGCTCACGGCGGCCTCCAGCGCGGCATCGTGCAGATCGCGGCGCTCCAGATCACGCAAGCGCATCGGTTGCGGCGTAACGCCAGCAACGGCGACCCGCATCTCACCAAGGGCATCGAGGGCCACGGCGGCGGTCATCACCGCCAGACCGTCGGCGTTACGGCTGATGCGGCGAGCGGCGCAGCGCAGCGCGGGCTCCGGCAACACCACCCCCAGCACCAGCTCCTTGCGCTGCCCCGCCAGATAGGCGTCGATGGGTTGCAACAGGTTGTTCTCCAGCACCACCACGGCTTCGAGCACCAGCAACACCGGCAGCAAGGGGGAGTCCTGCTGCTGGCAAGCAATTTCACCGCCGAGGGTGGCCTGATTGCGCAGATGGCGGGAGTAGACAAACCCCAGCGCGTCGCACAGGGCGGCCGGGGTACGGGGATCATCTTTCAGGGTCTGCAAGGTGACGGTGGCGCCGATATGGAGCTGGCCGTGCTGCTGCTCAATCTGGTTCAGTCCCAGCTTGTCCAGCGAGATAGCGACCTTCTTGTCGGTGCGAGTCGGAGCGGCGTTAAGCTTGCTGCCGCCCCCCATGTAGACAGCGTCGTTGCCGAAGCTGGCCTTGAGTTCCAAAGCCTGACCCAGTTGCTCGGGTCGGAAGAATTGCTCAATCATGTGTCGTCCTTACTCTTGCTGCCCGCCGCCGGGGAGATCCACAGGGCGGGCAATCCGGTCCAAAACTGTGGAAGATGGCCTTAGGCCAGCTGATCCATCCGTTGCCACAGGCGGCTCGCCACCTTGCTGGCCTGCTCGTAAATGGGCGCGGCGTCAAAGGCGAACTCGCGATCCTGATAGACCATGCGCCCCTCCACCATCACGCTGTTGACGCTGTTCGAGCCCATACCAAAGGCGAGATGGCCCCCGAGGTTGCGCGGCGCCAGCGGGGTCGGTGCGTCGTAGTCGCAAATGGTGAGGTCGGCCTTGTAGCCGGGCTCCAGGCGGCCAAATTTGGCGCCGAAGTTACGCTCCAGCAAGGTGTTGCCATTCCACAGGAAGCGGGCAAAGCTGTCGGGCCACAGGGCGCCGCCGGCATCCTTGTGCTTGAAGTAGGCGAACTTGAGCTCTTCGAGCATGTCGGAGCCGATACCATCGGTGCCAAGCGCCAGATTGCGATACTCCGGCAGGTGCATGTTGTAGCCCACATGGTTGTTCATGTTGGAGCGGGCGTTGTGCACCAGGAAGGCATCGCGGCTGTTGAGCAGCTCAATGTCAGCCGGGCTCAGGTAGATGCCGTGGGCGATCAGGGTCTTGCTGTCGATAAGGCCAAACTCGTCCAGCCGGGCGATGGGCTCCTTGCCATAGTGGTGGTGACCGTGAGCCATGTCGTAGCGGTCTTCCGCCACATGGATATGCAGCCCGCGACCGGTGACCTGTACCGCTTCGCGCAGCATGGCCAGCCCTTCGTTCGGTACCGTAAAGGGGGCGTGGGCGCCGATATGGGCCTCCACCAGATAGGGTTCGTTCCCTTTGGCCTTGGCGGCATCAATGGCCTGTGCAAACAGGATGTTCTCCTCCACCCCGGCCTGCAGCTCGGCGAGACCGCCGTTGCGATCCGTGGTCTCGAAGCAGGTCATGCCGCGCAGACCCGCCTCCACAAACCCTTTGCGCAATACATTCAGGGAACCCTTGATGAAGTTGGGCGAAGCGTGGTGGTCAATCACCGCGCTGCAGCCGCTCTTGATCGCTTCCAGCGAGCAGATGAGGCCGCTGTAGTAGAGGGACTCTTCATCGAGGGCCCGATCGAGCCGCCACCAGAGGTTTTTCAGGGTGGAGATAAAGTCTGGGCAGGGGGCAATATTGGCCATGATCCCCCGCGACAGGCCGGAGTAGAAGTGGTTATGGGCACAGACGATGCCCGGCATCACCAACTTGCCCCCCATCTCCCGATAGTTGGCCTCCGGGTAGAGGGCCCGCAGATTGGGCCCTACCGCTTTGATAAGGGTGCCTTCGATGGCGATATCCACCCCTTCCAGTACCCGGGTCGGCTCCAGCTGGACGGCGGTGACGTTCTTCAGAATAAACATGGTTTGCTCCTTCGCTTATTCGTGGTTCGCTCAGGCCTCGACGGCCCCCAGCAGGTAGTGGTGATGATCATGGACATGGCTGATGATCCGGCACATATCGCCAAGGGCCGCAGGCGCATCCTTGATCCGGCTCTGGGCGTCTATGGTCAGGCGATAGGTCTCGCCACCCTGACGCACCCGCAGCTCACCCCCATCCGCCAGATAGAAACCGGGGTTGCGGCTGTTGTCGAAGTCCTCGGGCAGGCTGAAGATGGTGACCTTGTCCTGATAGGGCTTGCCCTGCCACGGGCAGAACTGGGCGCAGTTGCCGCACTCGTTGCAGTAGGCATCCAGGTGCAAGGTCTGGAACTGATCTTTGAAGCCCGGCACCGCGATGGCGACGTTGGCCCGGTTGGGGCAGACATCCACGCACTTGCTGCAGAGGTAGTTGCACTCGAGGCAGCGGTGCGCCTCTTGCGCCACGAAGGCCTCCCGCTCGCTCTTGTCGACCAGGGTGACGGCGATGCTCCCCTTGCGGCGGTAGATCTCATCCTTGCCCGACGGCTGGATGGTCACTTCACTCTGCTGGCTGGCGATATGCTCGCGAGAGAGCACCAGATCCGCGGCGCGGCGGGCACCACCGATGGCACCGACGATGGAGGACGGGCCGCTCTGCACGTCACCGATCAGGAAGACGTTGCGACGGCTGGTTTCGCCAGTCTGGCTATCCACCTCGGGCCAGCCATCACTGCCAAGAGGAATGCCCATCGCTTTCAATACTTCGCAGTCAGGCTGCTCGCCGATGGCGGTGATCAGGGCATCCATCTGCATCACTTCGGTCTGCTCGGTGGGCACCGGACGGCGGCGGCCCTGCTCGTCAGGATCCCCCAGCGCCATCATCCGCACGGTGAGCTTGCCATCTTTGTCAAAGCGATCCGGATTGGTGAGGAAGCAGAAACGCACCCCATCCTCCACTGCTTCCAGATACTCCTCGCGATAGGCGGGCATCTCTTTCTCGCTGCGGCGGTAGATCACGGTGACATCGCTGACACCAGGTACCTTGAGGGCGGCGCGGGCACAGTCCATGGCGGTGTTACCGGCGCCGATCACCGCCACATGGCGGCCCAGTGGCAGCGGTTTGCCCTGATTAAAGCTGCGCAGGAAGTTGAAGGACTTGTAGACCCGATCATGTCCCCCTTCGAGGCGCATGCCGCCATTCTTGTCGGCACCGATGCCAACGAAAACATAGCTAAAGCCCTGGGCATGCAGCTTGTCGACGGTGAGCGCCGGATCGCAGCCAAACTCGAACTTGACCCCGTGGGCGGCGACAAAGTCGATGTCATGCTGGATAAGTTCGGCCGGAATGCGGAACTCGGGGATGATGTGCTTGACCACGCCACCGGCATCCGCTTCGCGCTCGAACACGGTGACCGGGTGGCCGGCACGGGCCAGGAAGTAACCGGCGGAGAGACCGGCCGGGCCTGCACCTATTACCGCAACCGGGTGCTTGTCACCGCTGCCTGCCGGTTTGTGCCAGCGCGCCTTGTACCCTTCCCAGCCGCGCTCCAGCGCCACTTTTTTCAACTCGCGGATATTGAGCGCGCTGTCGTAGTCGAGGCGGGTGCAGTTGTACTGGCACTGGTGATCGCAGATATGGCCGGTGATCGCGGGCAAGGCGTTGCGCTGATAAATCAGCTCAAGGGCCGCCACATACTCTCCCTCGCCCATCAGACGAATGTACTCGGGGATATCCTGATGCACGGCGCAGGCGGTGACGCAGGGCGCTACGTAGCAGTCGGTCAGCGGCAGGCCGCCACCCACTTCGATGCGATCGTCGGACTTCCACTCCTTCTGGGTGTAATCCATGGTGAGGGCCTTGGCGGCAAGCGCCTCCAGCTTCGCCACATCCACCTGAGCCATGCCCCAGCTGTCAGAAGCGTCGATCTCTTTGAGGCACTCGATCTGGCGCAGGTAGCCGCCCGGCTTGAGCAGGTCGGTAGCCATGGTGATGGGACGAATACCGGTCTCGAAGATCTCGGCGATGTTGAACTTGCTGGCACCACCGGAGTAGGAGATGGGCAGCTTGCCATCGAAGGCGCGGGACAGCACGGCCGCCACGTTGATGGAGAGCGGGAACAGCGCGCGGCCGGACATGTACATCTCATCCCCCGGCAGCGCCCCTTTGCGGTTAATGGTGCCCAGGGTGTTGGTGAGTTTCACCCCGAAGGTGAGCCCCTTCTCGGCCCCCAGCGCCATCAGGCGAACCAGCATCCCTTTGGCCTGATCCAGCTTGAGGTCGTGATCGAACGACTCTTCGCTCAGACCAATGTAATCAAAGCCACAGGTGTCGAGGATCTCGCGCACCCGCGGGTAGCCCAGCAGGGTCGGGTTCAGTTTGACGAAGGTGTTGAGCCCCTTCTCTTCCAGCATGTAGCGGCAGATGGCTTCAATTTCGTTCGGCGGGCAGCCGTGCATGGTGGAGAGGGTGACGCCGTGCACCAGCTCGGCCGGGATGCGCTCCACCAGCTGTTGCAGGCGATCGCGCCGCGCCCCCAGTCCCAGCTCGGCGATAAACTGCTCGTCGGCCACGATGTCACGTACCACCTGCTGGTACTCGGCAAATTTCGGACTTTGGCTTGCATCCATCAGGCTGTGGATGAACTGCTGCATCGGTGGCTGTTTGATGCCATCGAGGTTGTAACCCACGCTCATGTTGAAAATGAAAGACTTGGCCTCCCCTTCAAGACGCGGGTCAAACACCTCCTCCAGCAGGTAGAGGGCAAACCAGGCTTTAAGATACTCGTCAAATGCCTTGGGCAGAGTGAACTCGGTGGACCACTCGGTGTTGAAGCACTCATCCTCGGCATCGATACAGGGCTTTTCCAGTTCGAGACGGTCCAGGATCTGCACCGTCTTGAGCTCGATAAAGCGCCCGCCGGTCAGCCAAGAGGTAACGATGTTCTGGGCCAACTGGGTATGGGGGCCGGCTGCCGGGCCAATGGGGGTCTCGCAGGTTTCACCGAACACCTTGATCTTGCGCTCGTCCTGTTTGCGATAGAATTGCGCAGCGGGAATACCGAAAATGCTCTGACTCTCTTTATATTCCGCAAAAATACGGGTCAGCAGATTCTTGAACGGAACGGGTCGCATAATATCGCCCATGGCTATCTCCTTGCAGCTGTTCTGCCCATTGGCAGCATGAATAAATGGGGTATCCCGCACGGGTGTTCCCCCTTGGCAAGGAGAGGAGCAACAATCAGGCCACTACAGTTGCAAAACGAGCTACAAAACTATTTTTTAGGGTGAAAGCGTGAGGCAGCTCCAATTAATGGAGAGAATTCACGATGCCACCATTATGGGTATTGCGAGTAGTTATCAATCACTCTGGAATTTACTTAATGAGCAGTTCAAAAAGAACTCGCCCTATCAGATTAAGTGCGAGAAATATCACTTTGATACGCCATTTATCTCCCCGTTATCTTTTTAAACTGGGTTATTTCGTGGGCTCGCTCTCATTTTCAAGAATGCCACCCAGCAGCGCCTGATAGCGCTCCGGGGTATCCACATCAAACAGGATGGCGGCGCTGTCGACCGGCACCATACGGTGCGGATGCCCTTGCAACCAGCGCCGTATCGACGACTGCACCGGGGCAGCAGCGAGCTCGCGGGCAAGGGATTTTGGCAGCAACACCGGATGGCCCGCCTCCCCCTGCCAGGTGGGAAAGAGAGCCTCACAACCCCGTGCCTGCCAGAGCTGTTGATAGACATCGCGCGGGATACAGGGGAGATCCCCGTGGCTGATAAAGAGGTAGTCAGCATCGCTGGCCGCCAGGGCGCAGCGGATGGAGCTGCCCAGCCCCTGCCGATAGTCGGGGTTGTGGACGACAACAATATCCGGCCGTGATCCGTAGCGGGCTTGAAGCTCCTCGCCACGATGGCCCACCACCAGAATAACCCGCTGACAAAAAGCCAGGGCATTTTTGAGACTTGCATCAAGCATTGTCCCCTGGCAATAAGGTAGCATCATTTTCCAGGTCCCCATTCGGGAAGATAAACCCGCCGCCGTTATTATACAGTCACACTGCTCTTGTTCCTGGCAACGTTGTTTCCCACTCCCTTCGATATTTATTTTGGTCGTCATTATGTCGCACCCACACGTTGTTGCTGTCGAATTTCCAGATATAGATCCGCTATTAAACTCGCTCACCAAAAATATTGATAGCCATACTACCTTAATTAGCCTCTGCGGGGCCGGTGGCAAAACCAGCACCCTGTTCTGGCTGGCGGAATATTTTTATCAACAGGGTAAAAGGGTGCTAATTACCACCACCACCCGGATGTTTCTGCCTGCCCCGTCACACTATCGGGAATTGATTATCGAGACGGATCCCGTTCGTCAACTTACCCGCTGTCAGGTGCTACCGGATGGCCCGGCGCTGGTTGCCCTGTTCAGCCATCTCGACGAGCGCACCGGAAAGGTGGCGGGCCCCACACCTCAGCAGATTGATCTCATCAAGGGGCAGCAGCGCTTCGATCTTATCCTGGTCGAGGCGGATGGCGCCCATCACAAGTTATTGAAAGTGCCCGCTTTGCACGAACCTTGCATTCCTCAGCACAGTGATTGGGTGATCGCCCTGACGGGCGGCGCCATGGTGGGGGCCAAGGCCGACCCGCAGCAGATCCACCGCTGGGCCGAATTCCAGGCCCTGTGCGGGATAGAGGCCGGTGACCCCCTCGACTGGGCGCTGTTTCACAAACTGCTCTCCCACCCCGAGGGGCTGTTCAAGGGCACCCCGGCCAGGGCGCGCCGGATCTGGTTTATCAATGGGGATTATCAAAATGAGGCGTCGTGGCTCGATGAATTGATAAAGCTGCATACCCGCCACCCCGAGATCCACGCCATCTGGCAGGGGGCGGTTCGCGAACCACAACCCATTCGCCTCGCACTCGGTTACTTCGCTCAGGATGAGGCACAGCGCCTCGCCCATGATGGTTTAAGGATAAGAAGAGGTACCTTATGAATCTGTTTGCACACGCAGCCCGACTGGAACAGGAGAACACGCCGTTTGCCATGGCCCAGATCATCGAGAGCCGGGGCTCCACCCCCCGCCATCAGGCCCAGATGCTGGTGATGGCCGATGGCCAGATCCTCGGCACCATCGGCGGCGGCATGATCGAGCGGCTGGTGATCGAAGAGGCCGTGGCGGCCATTGCCGAGCGCAAGCCGCGCATCTTTCACGGCCGGATGGCCCGCAACGGCGAACATGCGGTCGGGTCGGACTGTGGTGGCGCCATGTCGGTCTATATCGATGTCTACGGCCTGCGCCCCCGTCTGGTATTGATCGGCGCCGGTCACGTCAACCGGGCGCTGGCCCATGCTGCGGCACCGCTCGGTTTTGATATCCATGTCGGCGACTGCTTTGAAGGGAGCCTCAACCCCGATCACTTCCCCGCCGGCACCCATCTCAAACAGGCCGACACCATCAGCGCGGTGATCGAGGCACTGGCCATCGAACCTGCCAACTTCGTTATCATCGCCACCAACCATCAGGACAAGGAGGCGCTGGAGCGGCTGATAAACCGTCCCCTCGCCTATCTGGGGCTGCTCGCCAGCAAACGCAAGGTACAGACCTTCACCCAGGCCCTGCGCCAGCAAGGGGTGAGTCAGGAGCAGTTGCAGCGGCTGCACGCCCCTATCGGTTACAACATAGGTGCCGAAACCCCCGAGGAGATCGCCATCAGCATTCTCGCCGAGCTGCTGCAGGTGAAAAACGGCAAATCGGGTGGGCTGATGCAGGATGACGTGCGCCTCAAGCGGGATCAACTGGTGGTGATGCGCGGCTCCGGCGATATCGCTACCGGCGTGGCGCTGCGCCTGCACAATGCCGGCTTCAAGGTGGTGATGCTGGATCTCGACAAACCCACGGTGATCCGCCGCACCGTCGCCTTCGCGCAAGGGATGTTCGATGGTGAAACCAGTGTCGAGGGTGTGTGCGCCAAGCGGGTCGAGAGCGTTGAGCAAGCGTTCGAGCAGCTGGATCGGGGCATCATTCCGCTGCTGGTTGACCCCGACTGCGCCACCCTCGCCGAGCTCAAGCCCCGCTATCTGGTGGATGCCATCCTCGCCAAGCAGAACCTCGGCACCCACAAGGAGATGGCACCCATCACGGTGGCCCTTGGCCCGGGGTTTGAGGCGGGGCGCGACTGCGATGCGGTGATTGAGACCAACCGCGGCCACCATCTGGGCCGGGTCATCTATCAGGGCCCCGCCCAGCCTAACACAGGCATTCCCGGAGTGATCGAGGGGCACTCCGCCCGCCGGGTGGTGCGCGCGCCCGTCGCCGGAGTGATGAAGAGCATTATCAAGCTCGGTGATCTGGTGCAGGAGGGGGATGTGATTGCCCATGTAGGGGATGCCCCCATTATCGCGCCGCTCTCTGGCATGGTGCGGGGGCTGCTCAGCGATGGCATCGAGGTGACCGTCGGCTTCAAGATTGGCGATATCGACCCGCGTGGCGAGCGCGCCGATGCCACCACCGTCTCTGACAAGGCACGCGCCATCGGCGGCGCCGTGCTGGAAGCCATGATGCATTTGGCCAAGCGCAGATAAGAGAGTGTTCTTAAAACCAGAAGGGCTCGCCATGATGGCGGGCCCTTTTATCTCTTCGCTGGCAATCGGCTCAGCCGTGCTTGATGCGGGTCTCCCCCGCCACCGATACCACTGAGCGCTTGCCCTTGCGACTGATCACCAACAATGCCAGCACGATAAGGGCGATGCCGCTCCCCTCCACCGGCCCCGGATTTTCCCCAAGCAGCCACCAGGAGAGCAGCACGCCGGTTACCGGCACCGCCAGGGTGCTGAGGCTGGCAATACCCGCCGGCAGCTTTTTCAGCACAAACAGCCAGAGACTCCAGGCGATGGCGGTGGCGAAGATGGCGCTATAGGCCAGCGCGCCCATCACGTAGGGCTGCCAGTCGATGGGGCGCTCCGGCACCAGCGCCGCCACCAGCGCCATCACTACGGTTGCGTAGATCATCTGCCAGGTGGTGAGGGACATCAGATCCACCCCGGGATGGCGGGCATACATCCGCTTGGCGATGATGGCGCTGATCCCCCAGCAGATGCCGGAGAGGATCGCCAAGAGGGCACTCTTGAGGGATTCAAGATGCAGCAACCAGGGCTGGATCACCAGCAGCAGCCCGCAGGCCGCCACTCCGACCGCCAGATAGTGCAGCTTGCGCATCCGCTCGCCGAGAAAGAGCGCCGCGAAGATCACCACCCAGAACGGCATGGTGTAACTCAAAATGGCCACCTTGCCCGCCCCGCCGCTGATCAGGGCCCACTGGGCCAGCCCCACCATGCCGCAGGTCTGGAACAGGGCGATGGCCAAGGTATAGCGAAACGGGGTGGGTTTAAGAAAACGGCGGCCGCGCAGGGCCAGCACCAGCAGCAAAACCAGAGATCCGCACAGGCAGCGCAGGGCGGTGAACTCGAAGGCCCCCGCGTAGAGCATCACCTGCTTCATCACGATCCAGCTGTAACTCCAGATAGCGGTGAGCAGGATCAATCCCACCAGCGCCGCCATATTGATCTTTGTGCTCATTACTCTGCCTTTTTGGCGCCTGTGCGCCTGCAGGGCGGGCTAACCAGCCCCGAAAAGTGCCATCTTACTCTTGTGGGGGCCGACAGCCCAAACGTGCACGCCCCCTGAAGAGGGGCGTTGGCGAAGAACCTTGCCAAGGTGGGCCTCGAACGACCAACACGCTATATACGTCCCTTATCTGACCCCTGGTAAAATCGATTGCCATCATTAAACGCAAATGCTAATACTTCTCACCCCAAAATCCGTTCAAGGTTTTCACAAGATGTTTCGTCACCCCCTGGCAAAGTTGCTGCTGCTCGGTCAGCTCGCCCTGATGAGCTGGATGGCGCAGGCAAATCCCCTGGTTGAAGTAGAAGATGTGATGGGCCGCAAGGTCTCCCTCAGCCTTCCGGCCAGCCGTATCGTGCTCGGTTTCTATCCCGAGGATTATCTGGCCGTGGCCGGTGAAGGCGGCGCCGATCGGCTGGTGGGCATGTCCCGTGGCTGGTTCGTCAAGTCCCGCCCCGCCATCTGGTCGCTCTATGTGGCTAGCCTGCCGCAACTGGCCAAGGTGCCTGACCTTGGCAATGTGCAGGATCAGAGCTTCTCCATCGAGAAGACCCTGGCGGTCAAGCCCGATTTGCTGATCCTGGCGAAGTGGCAATATGAGGCCCTCGGCCCGGATCTGCCACGCTTCGAACAGGCTGGGATCCCGGTGGTGGTCATCGACTACAACGCCCAGACCCTGGAGCGCCACATTGCGAGCACCTTGCTGCTGGGCAAGGTGACAGGTCAGGAAGCTCGTGCCCAACAGATGGCCGACGAATACAAGGCCAAGATTGACATCATCACCTCCCGCGTTGCCAACGCGAAGCGCCAGCCCCCTCGGGTCTATATCGAGCTGGGCGACAAGGGACCTGCAGAATACAGCTACACCTATGGCAAGGACATGTGGGGCGCGATGGCCATGCTGGCTGGGGGTGACAACGTCGCGGCTCCCTTCGTCGAGCGCTGGGGCCCCATCCATCCTGAGCAACTGCTGGCGAGCAAACCCGAGGTCATCCTGATGGCGGGCTACGAGAGCGTGAGCAGCGCAGAGGCGATGCAGGTTGGCCAGGATGTGTCAGCCGAGACGGTGCGCCAGCGTCTGCAAGGCTTTGCCGCCCGCCCGGGCTGGAGCGAGTTGCCCGCAGTGCAGCAGGAGCGCCTCTATGCGGTCTATCACGGTGCCACCCGCAGCATCATGGATGCAGCTCTCATCGAGTTCATGGCCAAGGCCCTCTACCCGGATCTGTTCCGGGATCTCGATCCCTTGGCCACCTATCAGGGCTTTTACCAGCGCTATCTGCCCATCCGTCCCCAGGGCACCTTTATGCTGGGTATCAAGCCGGGTAAGGCAAACTGAATCTGGTCGTTCGGGCTCTGCCAGTCTAAGCAGAGCCCTCTTCATCCCTCTTTCACCCTTGTGGGCGCCTCTCATGGCGCCCGTTTCAGGATTGTCATCATGAATGATTTGGCTGCCCTGCAGCAGACCCTCGCCCGCCAGCGGCAACGGGAGCGCCGTCGCGGGCACTGGCTCCTGCTGCTCACCCTGGTGCTGTGCATTACCCTGGTGCTCGACATCGCCACCGGCCCCTCTCTGCTGCCACTGGGCGAAGTGGTCGATGCCCTGCTCACCCCCGCCCAGGCCGATCCCATGACCCGCACCATAGTCCATGACATGCGCCTGCCCATCGCCCTGATGGCGCTGGTAGTCGGTGCTGCGCTGGGTCTTGGCGGCGTCCAGATGCAGACCCTGCTGGACAATCCGCTGGCCAGCCCCTACACCCTGGGGCTCGCTGCCGCAGCGGGGCTCGGTGCCGCACTGGCGCTCTATACCGGCGGTCTTGGGCTCCCTCCTCTGATTGCCATTCCGGCTGGCGCCTTCATCCTCTGCATGTTTGCCGCGAGCCTTTTATTTGGCCTGGCCATGATGCGCCATGTCAGCAGCCAGACCCTGATCCTGGCGGGCATCGCCCTGCTGTTCCTGTTCCAATCCCTGCTCTCCCTGCTGCAGTTTCTCTCCTCCCCCGAGCTCAACCAGCAGATCCTGTTCTGGCTGTTTGGCAGCCTGATGCGCACCACCTGGGACTCCCTGATCATCACCGCCGCCGTCACCCTGATCTGCACCCTGCTCATCTACCGGGATGCCTGGGCCCTCACCAGCCTTCGCCTCGGGGAGGCCCGCGCCCGCAGCCTCGGGGTCAACGTGGACAGGTTGCGCATGAAGACCCTGATCCTGGTCGCCCTGCTCACCGCCACCGCTACCAGTTTCGTCGGTGTCATCGGCTTCGTTGGCCTGGTGGCGCCCCATATCGCTCGCATGTTGGTGGGGGAGGATCAGCGCTTTCTTATCCCGCTCTCGGCCCTGTGCGGCGCCTGCATGCTCTCGGCGGCCTCGGTGCTCTCCAAGTCCATCATTCCGGGGGCCCTCTTTCCCATCGGCATCGTCACCGCTTTGATTGGCGTGCCCTTCTTCATCTGGTTGATCCTCGGCAGGGGGCGTAAACGTGCTTGAAATATCCCGACTCACCCTCTCCCTCGGCCAGCAAACCCTGCTGCGAGAGCTCAACCTCACCCTGCATCCGGGTCAGGTCCACGTGATCATCGGCCCGAACGGGACCGGCAAGACCTCCTTGATGCGCACCCTCTTTGGTGAACTGACCCCGGATGGCGGCGATATCCACCTGGGGGGCCAGAGTGTCCGCCAGATGACGCAGGCCAAGTGGCGCCAGCAGTTTGGCTACATGCCCCAGAACATCCAGCTGGAGCTGGACTTGAGCGTCATCGAAGTGGTGGTACTCGGTCGCCTCGACAGCCTCTCCATGCGTCTGGCTGACGAGGACATTCTGGCGGCGGGCCGCGCCCTGCAGGCGCTCGGCATCGCCCATCTGGCGGATCGTCCCCTCTACTCCTTAAGCGGCGGCCAGCGGCAGATGGTGCTGTTTGCCCAGGTGCTGCTGCGCGATCCCCGCATCATGATGCTGGACGAACCGGTCAGCGCCCTGGATCTGCACCACCAGATGCAACTGATGGAGCACCTGTGTCGGCAGACCCGCGAGCAGCAGTGGATCACCCTGGTGGTGTTGCACGATCTCAACCTCGCTGCCCAGTTTGCCGATCAGCTGATCGTGCTGGCAGGCGGCGATCTGCAGGCCTTCGGCCCCCCCGCCCGGGTGCTCGACGCGGCCCTCATCGAGCGCCTCTACCATGTGCCGGTGGAGATAAGCCACGATCAGCGCGGCATCCCCTTCCTCAGAACCGTGCGAAAGGCGTCATGACAGAGCGCAGCACAACCCCGGCGGCCCCCTCCCGACATGCTAGTGGGTGGCGAAGATGAACAGCGCCTCCTACTGGCGGGACTGGCAGGGCATGAGCCCGGCAGCCCGCCTGCTTATCACCAACGGGCTGGCCTTCAACCTAGGCTTCTACATGATGATGCCCTTCCTCGCCCAGCACATGGGTAGCGGGCTGGGTCTCGCCGGTTGGGCCTGTGGCCTGGTCATGGGGATGCGGGTCTTCAGCCAGCAGGGGCTCTTTCTCTTGGGAGGCACCCTTGGGGATCGCATCGGCTATCACCCCGCCATCGTTTGGGGCTGCCTGGTGCGCTCCATAGGCTTCGTGTTGCTCGGCTGGGCCGAGTCCCTGCCCATCCTGCTGCTGGCCGCCGCCCTCACCGGCTTTGCGGGGGCGCTGTTCACCCCTTGCGCCCAGGCGTATCTTGCCAGCGAATGCCACAACCCGAGCCAGCGTCAGCGCGCCTTTGCCCTGCACAATCTCGCCAGCGAGGCGGGCATGCTGCTCGGGCCCCTGGTCGGACTGACACTGACCCAGCAGAGCTATACCCTGACCGGCTTGTTGGCGGCGAGTCTGTTCGCCCTGCTCGGCGTGCTGCAATACCGGGTGCTGCCCAAACGCCCGGTGAGCCACCAGAGTCCGCGTGGCGCCATTTTGCGCCAATGGAGAGAGATAGTGCGCCAGCGCCCTTTTATCGTGTTTACCCTGCTGGCGGGCAGCTACCAGATCCTGTTCCACCAACTCTATCTCGCCCTGCCCGCCCATATCCAGAGTCTGCCGGACGCCACCCACCTGCTCGGCGGCGTCTTTACCCTCTCGGCGGTGATCGGCGTCCTGCTCCAGCTGCCAGCCTCCCGTCTGGTAGAGAGGCACCTGGGAGTGCCGCTCGCCATGGGGTTGGGTATCGGGATGATGGGCTTGAGCTACCTGGCTCTACCGCTGCTGGCACCTTGGCCGACGGCAGGCGTGTTGACGCAGGTAGCCCTGCTTTCCTTAGGCTCCATTCTCTGCTTCCCGCTCTTTGCCGCCCAACTGCCCCGATACGCCCCTCCCGAGCAGCTCGGCAGCTACTACGGCTTCTATGCCAGCGCTGGCGGCTGCATGGCGCTCTTTGGCAACCTGCTCATCGGTTTTATGTTGGGGGATGCGGGCAGCCGCCCCGCCACAGTCATCTGGCTGCTGCTGGCGATGATTGGTTTGCTCGCCGGTATCGGCCTCTACAGGTTTCTGCCATCCACAAAAACCGGCTGCCACTCCAACTAGCCCCATTGCCACTCCCACAGAGCGGTTCATCTGGCCTGCAGAACACGATCGACAGTGATGATCCGTCACCGCTATCCCAATAAAACTGAGTGTGGTGCCAAGGCTCCACACTCTATCAGGGGGCCGGATGCCCCTGTGGATCAGTACGCATGATTACAGGCTGATCACGGTCCCGGTCTTGCCAGCGATCCCCTCGGCGGCCTTCTCCAGCAGGGTGATGAGGGATTTTCGTCCCGGCAAGGATGTGGCAAACGAGAGCGCCGCCTCCACCTTGGGCAACATGGAGCCCTTGGCAAACTGCCCCTGGGCGATAAAGCTGTTGGCATCGGCCACGCTCAGGGTATCGAGCCACTGCACATCGGGCTTGCCGAAGTTGATGGCGACCTTCTCTACCGCGGTAAGGATGATCAGCATGTCGGCATCGATGAGCTCCGCCAGCTTGGCACTGGCCCAATCCTTGTCGATCACCGCGCTGGCACCGCGCAGGTGATTGCCCTCACGCAGCACCGGAATGCCGCCGCCACCGACGGTGATCACCACCTGACCGGCGGCCAGCATGGCGGAAACGGTCTCCTTCTCTATGATGTCAATAGGTTTGGGAGAGGCCACCACCCGGCGATAGCCACGACCGGCGTCCTCTTTGAGCCGCTCGCCCTTGGCCATCAATGTCTCGGCCTCCTCCTTGCTGAAGAAGCCGCCGATGGGCTTGCTCGGGTCGAGGAAGGCGGGATCGTTTTTATCCACCTCCACCTGGGTCACCAGAGTGGCGACCGGCTTGTGGATACCGCGCTCCAGCAGGGCTTCGCGCAGGGCATTTTGCAAGTCATAACCGATATAACCCTGACTCAGGGCCACGCAGACCGACATGGGCAGATGGGGGGATTTTGGCTCGTGGCGGGCCGCCACTTCGAACGCCTGCTGGATCATCCCCACCTGCGGCCCGTTGCCGTGGGTGACCACCACCTCGTGCCCCTGGGCGATCAGGTCGGCGATAGTGTGCGCCGTGCTCTGCACCGCCTTCATCTGCTCGGGCAGGTTGTTGCCCAAAGCGTTGCCCCCCAGGGCCAGTACGATACGCTGTTTCATCTTGTGCTCTCCGATGATAAGGGTGGGCCGGCGTCATACCGGCTCGGTTGTTCTGTCTATCGCTGTGCTGATGGTTGTTCTTGGGCCGTGGCTCCCAGCAGCGGATCAAAGGGCGCTCTGGCCAAAAACTGGCCATGCCCCCGTTGTCCGGTAAACTCGCCATCGCGGGCGACTATCTCGCCACGGCTCAGGGTCATCCTGATCTGACCGGGGCAGCGCATCCCCTCGTAGGGGCTGTAGTCACCGTTGTCATGCAGGGCGGCGTGACGGATCAGGGTCTCGCCACGGGGATCCATCAGCACCAGATCGGCATCAGACCCCGCTTGCAGGTTGCCCTTGCGCGGCCAGAGGCCAAACAACTTGGCCGAATTGGCGCTGGTGAGGGCCACGAAGCGCGATGGCGAGATGCGCCCACCCAACACCCCGTGGGCAAACAGCAGCAGCATCCGGTTTTCGACCCCGGGCAAGCCGTTGGGACAGCGGCTGAAATCGCCGCCCGAGAGGGTCATGCGCTGGGCGTGGGAGAAGTTGCAGTGATCGGTCGCCACCGTGTCGATGTCGCCCGCAGCGATACCGACCCACAGCTTGTCCTGCTCGCGGCGCGAGCGCAGCGGCGGGCTGAGCAGATAGTCGACTCCGTTCTCCCGGTAGTAGCAGGAATCATCCAAAAGCAGATATTGCGGGCAGGTCTCCACCCAGACTGGCTGGCCCTGACGGCGCGCCAATTTCAGATACTCCAGCCCCAGTCCGTTGGAGAGGTGGACGATATAGAGCGGGGCATTGCCCGCGAGCCCCGCCAGATTGATCATCCGGGAGATGGCCTCCGCCTCGCACTCCAGTGGGCGGCTTTGCGGGTGATACCAGGGTTCATGGTGACCGGCGGCCAGCAGGGCCGCCCGGCGCGCCGCGATGGCGGCATCGTTCTCGGGATGGACGGTGGCAAGCGCCCCCACCTCCTTGAGACGGGCCAGGGCGCGCAGCACGTCGTGATCACCCAACTTGTACTGGTAGGTGAGATAGAGCTTGAAGCTGCTGATCCCCTCCTCCTGCACCATGGCGGCCATCTCGTGGAGGATGGCGTCATCCACATGCTGGACAACGCCGTGAAAGCTGTAATCGACCACCGCCTGATCGGCTGCGTAGTCGTGATAGCGGGCCAGCTGGTGATGCAGATTGCACCCTGCCGGGCCAAATCCCATGTGGTCGATGATGGTGGTGGTGCCACCACAGGCGGCGGCACGGGTACCGCTGAAAAAGTCATCGCAACTGCGGGCAATCCCGACATCGATGTTGAAGTGGGTGTGGACATCGATACCACCCGGCATTACATAGCAGCCGCTGGCATCGATCACCTCGGTTTCGCCATCGGGCTGGATATCGGCGGCACGGGCGCGGATCACCCCGTTATCGATCAGCAGATTCTGACGATATTCCCCCTGTGCATCGACCAGCACACCGTTTTTGATCAGCCGTTTCATTCCCACCACCTCGAACATCACTTCAAACAGCAAAGCCCCGCCTCAATCGAGACGGGGCACTTGCAACAGCCGGGCGGTGATGAGAGTCACCGCCCGGCAGCCCCCTTACTTGTCCAGCTCGGCCAGATAGAGCATGGGGATCACGGCGTACATGGCGGCGCACTTGACCAGATGCTCTTTCCAGGTCTTCTCGTTCGGCGCGTGGGCTTCCGGCTCTTTACCCGGGCCAAAACCGATAACCGGAATACCGTGGCGACCCATGATGGAGACCCCGTTGGTCGAGAAAGTCCACTTGTCCACCACCGGCTCCTTGTTGAACAGCTCGCGATAAGCCTTGGAGAGGGTTTTGACGGTGATGTGATCCTCTTCCACCTTCCAGGTCGGGAAGTAGCACTCGGTCGGGTAGACCAGACCGGTATAGGCCGGACGGTCATACTGGTACATGGAGACCTCGGCACCGGCGGCTTTTACCGCTGGCAGAGCGCGGATCTCGTCCAGCGCCCCTTGCCAGGTCTCGCCCCAGGTGAGACGGCGGTCGATGGAGACGGCGCAGCTATCCGCCACGGCGCAGCGGCTCGGAGAGGTGAAGAAGATCTCGGAGACGGTCAGGGTGCCCTTGCCGAGGAAGTCGTCATGACCGAGGTTGTGGCTCAGCGCCTGCAATTCGCCGAGGATCGGGCCCATCTTGAAGATGGCGTTGTCACCGCGCTCCGGCGCAGAGCCGTGGCAGCTCACCCCCTGCACTTCCACACGGATCTCCATGCGGCCACGCTGACCACGGTAGATCTGGCAATCGGTCGGCTCGGTACTGACCACGAACTCGGGGCGGATCTTGCTCTGCTCGATGATGTACTGCCAGCAGAGACCGTCGCAGTCCTCCTCCTGCACGGTACCGGTCACCAGCAGGGTGTACTGATCTTCCAACCCCAGATCCTTGATGATCTTGCCCGCGTAGACCATGGAGGCCATGCCCCCTTCCTGATCGGAGGCGCCACGGCCACCGATGATCTCGTGATCTTCCATCCCCTCATAGGGGTCGAAGGTCCAGTTGGCGCGATTACCGACGCCCACGGTATCGATGTGGGCATCCATGGCGATCAGGTGAGGGCCATGGCCGATATAGCCCAGCACGTTGCCCATGGGATCGATCTCGACCTTGTCAAAACCAACCTTCTCCATCTCCTGTTTGATGCGCAGCACCACGCGCTCTTCATCGCAGCTCTCGCTCGGGATGGCGATCATGTCGCGCAGGAACTGACTCATTTCGGCCTTGTACTGGTAGGCCTTCTCCAACACCATTTCAAACGGAATTTGCTTGCTCATTGTGATTCTCCATAACAACTGAGAGTGCGCGGCCTGTTCGTCGGCAGCGCCCTGTGCCCGTTACCGCGCCCCGTTGGCGAGGCGCGATCAATGCTTCAATTCGTGTCTCTGCTCTCGCAGGGATTACTCACAGCCGGAGTTACTCGCAGGCAGGATGTTTGCCTTCCCACACCACTTCCCGGTAGTGGGTCACATCGGTGTCCCCTTCGGTGTTGATGATCAGCACCACGGAGTCGCGACTTAGCCCCAGACGTTCCATCAGCGCCGCGCGATCCGGGTGGTGACGCACCGCCGCCAACACGCCGGTACCGACCGAGCCGGACTCACCGGAGATGATTCGGGGGTCATTGCCAAGGGGGTTGCCGAGCACTCGCATGCCCAGCGCCGACACCTTGTCGTGGCAGGAGATAAACTGGGTGGTGCAGCTTCTGAGCAACGGCCAACCGAGCGGATTGGGTTCACCGCAGGCAAGACCGGCCATGATGGTGCGCATGTCGCCCCCCACGTTGACCATCTCCCCCGCCACGCCGGATCGATAGATGCAGTCGGCCTGATCCGGCTCGACCACGATACTGTGCAGGTTTTTCGCCCCGAAGCAGTCCACCAGATAACCGAGCACCCCGCCCGCCAGCGCCCCGACCCCTGCCTGCAGCAGCACGTGGGTCGGCTGCTTGATGCCCATATCCTGCATCTGCTCGACCGCTTCGTCGGCCAAGGTGGAGTAACCCTGCATGATCCAGGTCGGGATCTTGGTGTAACCCTCCCAGGCGGTGTCCTGCACTATGTGCCAGCCGCGCTCTTCGGCCATCTTCATGGTCAGGCGCACGGTATCGTCGTAGTTCATGTCGGTGACGATGCACTCGGCACCGAGATTGAGGATGTGATCCACCCGCTCCTGGGCCGAGCCCTTGGGCATGTAGACCACCGCATGCTGGGCCACCTGCTTGGCGGCCCAGGCGACGCCACGACCGTGGTTGCCATCTGTGGTGGTGGCGAAGGTCATCGGCTCCTTGATGGTGCGTTTGATGAGATCGAAGGAGAAATCCTCGATGGCCACCCCGTACTTTTCACAGAGCAGGTTGGCGATGGCATAAACGCCACCCAGCATCTTGAAGGCGTTGAGGCCAAAGCGCTTTGACTCGTCCTTGACCAATATATTTTTCACCCCGATATAGGCGGCCAGATCTTTCAGGTCGCACAATGGGGTCGGTTCATAACCGGCCAGTTTTTTATGAAAAGCGCGAGCCTTTTTTGCTTCGGCGCGAGAAAACAGCGGAGATGGCTCAGCGGTAAAAAAGCGGTTATCGGCAATATCCATCTTCAGCGAAAATTGGGACATGCTTACCTCACTAGGCGTTACCTGATAAAGAGCTGCCTCGCCGGGAGATCCGTTATTCAGATACCACGGGGAGAAAACTCGAAATAATGGGTTCGACAGTGTGGGCAGGATGAATATTCACCCTGCCCTGCCATTATTTATTTCACCCGCTTTTGTGCCTCTTTAATCAGATTTTCCAGGGTTTCTGCCGGGGCGGAGAATTTACGGGCCATGATCATGGCGGCGATAATATAGGGCTTCCAGCTCGCCTCTTTGTAAGTGGCGATACGGTATTTCTCGAATACCCCTTCGGTTACTTCGCCCTCTTTGCAGGAGACACCGGAAATATCGGCCGGCAGGCAGTGCATATAGAGCGCTTCGCCCCCCTTGGTGAGCTTCATCATCTCCTCGGTGCAGTGCCAATCCTTGTGCTTGGCGTTCTGCTCAAGGCAGTGTTTCTCCAGCTCTTTGAGGCCGGCGTGGTCATTGGCACGCAGCAACTCGGTGCGCTGCTCCATCACCTTGTAGGGGGCCCAGGACTTGGGATAGACGATATCCGCATCCTTGAACGCCTCTTCCATGGAGGTGACCTGACGGAAGCTGCCGCCAGATGCCTTGGCATTCTCTTTGGCTACTTCGATCACGTCCGGGATCAGGTCATACCCCTCCGGGTGGGCCAGGGTCACGTCCATACCGAAACGGGTCATCAGACCGATGATGCCCTGGGGCACGGAGAGCGGCTTGCCGTAGCTGGGGGAGTAAGCCCAGGTCATCGCAATCTTCTTGCCCTTGAGGTTTTCCAGGCTACCGAAGTGCTCCTGCAACCAGGCGAGATCAGCCATCGACTGGGTCGGGTGATCAATGTCGCATTGCAGGTTGACCAGCGCCGGACGCTGGGGCAGCACTCCCTTCTCGAACCCTTCATCCAGTGCGGCGCCCACTTCGCGCATATAGGCGTTGCCGGCACCGAGGAACATGTCGTCACGGATCCCGATGGCATCGGCGCAAAACGAGATCATGTTGGCGGTTTCACGGACGGTTTCGCCATGGGCGATCTGGGATTTGCCCTCATCCAGATCCTGCTGGGCCAGACCGAGCAGGTTCAGCGCAGAGGCGTAAGAGAAGCGGGTTCGGGTGGAGTTATCGCGGAAAACCGAGATACCGAGCCCGCTGTTAAACAGTTTGGTGCAGATATTTTCGGCGCGCAGGGTCTTGAGGGATTCGGCCAGTTTCAATACCAGCTCCAGTTCCTGAGGCGTTTGCTCCCAGGTCAGCAGAAAATCTTTTTCATGCAGGTTGGATTTGAGTGCTCTGATCTCTTTGATTAATTCGTTAACTGCTTTCATCGTTCGCCCCAATCATTGGATGAGATATGGATAGCTCCCCTTTCACTCACGATGTCACCAGCATCCCGGTTGTGGGTGAGCGCGTCGGTTAGCGTCGATATGAGGCAATCAATAACCGTGCCAAACCAATAAAATGCAGGCAGATATTAATAAATGGCAAAAGTGTGTGATGCCACCCACAAAATCAGCGGCTATTTAAGCGGTTTATTCAATAAAAAGGTGAGCGGATCAGCCAAGCCATAAAATAGCCGGGTGATAATAATCAGAGGCGATATCTCGGCATCGGTGAGAATTATCATCAAAGGTCAGTTTCAGGGGCTGAAATGATATCGTCGGGGCTGTAGTTATCATTATGATAATGCCCGCAACACCTTTTCTCTTGGAATGATCTCTCCAGCGTTGACACTGCTGCTATCTCGCCTCCCCTGCGCTCCCCGCCCGAATCACCTCTCACCATATCTTCCAGCCACATCGCTGGGCGCGGTTGACCCAAGGTGCTAACGTGAATACGCCAGCTGCGCATCTGTCTCGGATGCTCAGGAGAGGCCGACGTTCACTGCCGCAACTGCGCGGATGAACCTGCATGACTTACATCTTTGAGGGATTATCTATGTCCAGGAATGCTGCTCTGCTCATCACCCTGACCCTGCTCGGTATCGCCCCAGCCCACGCCATCAGTGCCAAATATGCCGAGCAACTGGAGCGATCCGGCTGCACCCAGGTCACCGAGGCGCAGGGCTGTGACATTCACAAAACCAAAGCGGAAAATGCCAAGGCGGGATTTGGCACGGCCGCCCCGGCCGCGGAGGGCGGTCTGAATCTGAGCTATGAGCAGAAGCTGGAGCGCTCGGGCTGCACTCAGGTGAGCGAGCTTAATGGTTGCGATATCAACAAAACCAAGGCTGAGAACGCCGCAGCCGGTGTTGGCAATGCTCCGACCGCAGCAACCAGCGCCAGTCCCTATGCGGGCAACTGGATCGCCACCTTCCCCCAAACCGGCGCCACCGTGGCCAATATCCGCATCGATGGCAAGGATCAGGTGTGGGTCAACGACAAGAAGGTCAATGCCAAGAAATCTGATGGCGCGCTGGTGTTCAAGGATGGCATGGTCATATACACCATTCAGGGGGATCGCCGCATCAAGGGTGAAGATGGCTGGGTCGATAATGATGCCGGCACCAAGGGGCCCATCAACGCCAAGTAAGCAGCTGACCACGAAATGACGGGGAGCGCGGGCTCCCCGTTTCACCCCTGATTGCCCATCTCTTCCAATGACCAGCTCCGCCAGTGAGGGGCCAGAATCAAAACCTCCTGCTCCAGCCAAGTCCCGTCTGTGATCAGTTTATCGAGCTAGGGAACACCTGCCGGCGTGCCATGACCATCAACCTGATCAGCCTGCGTCGTCACACGCCAGGGCACCTTGCCACTGTCCGTCGCAAAGGTGCGCACCGGACGGGCATAGTGATCCAGATAAGGTTGCAGCTCACAGGGAAGCCAGAGCATGACCCGTCGAGTTAGCTCACGTGCCAACTCGACGGCAATATCGATACCCCGTTGATCGAGATCGCCAAAATGTGCCCACTGCACGCCCGCAGGCAGCAGCGGGATTAGCTGTTTGGCCAGGGTGGTATTGCGACCGGGGGCAAAGAGCAGCAGTTGCCCGGGTTGCAGCGGGTAATCGACAAAGGCCCCTTTGTTCTCCACCGTAATGACCCGCTCCCCTTGCCAGCCGATGGCAGCCAGCGTGCCCAGAGTCCGCTCCGGCAACGCCAATTCCCCCAGCAGCGCCATCATAGCCGTCATATCGTGCTGCTGACCGTGCTGATCGACCAGTGAGAGCGGTTCGAGGGTGCGGATGCGGATCACCTCATCCTGCGTGAGCGTCAAGTCCGCAAGCTGTGGCGCTGCAAGAGATGCTGACCGCGGATGCTTGCTGTCCCCATGCCAGAGGGCATAAAAGCAGGCCTGATTGAGCCGTGCAGGCAAACTCACTCCCAGACGTTGCAGCTGCTCCCCCTTGTCCGGTTCGGGGGGCGCTGCCCGAGCCAGTTGTTCGGTCAGATAAGTCCGCCCCGCGTCGGTCAACACATAATGAGCACCTCGGCCAACCAGCGTGATCCCGGCTACTGCCTGCAACAGATCCTTCAACTCGCGGCCATGCCGACTCTCAAGGGAGCAGCCCTTTCCGTTCTGGCTATCGAACAACCGTGCACACAAATCCTGTACCCGCACCTCATCAAACAGCGACATCCTCACCTCTCCATGTGGCTTCATATGACGAAGTAGAGGTGATTTTCCCTGTCATTACCGTGACCGGCTTCGCAAGCGGTTCTTATCAGCCCCGCCATGCATGGCCCGTTACTGGTAAACCCGCCACAAAGGGCGCAAGCTGGTTTGATATAGAGATACGCTGCGCTCTTCGCGGCACGACAACGCGATACCCGCTTTCACAAGGGCTTGCCATGACCGACGCCACAGACCCCTCGCCATCCTCTTCCTGGCATCTTTCGGATATCCGCGAGCTGGCGCAACTGCTGACTCTGGCGCTGCCCGCCGCGGTAGAGATCACCGAAGCGGTACATCAGGCGGTACTGAGCGGTATGGGGCTCAAGGGACGGGATGAGGGAAAAACAGCCGGGATCACCGGGCTGGTCTACAAGGGGGTACATGGCACCGCCAACAACCTAAGCAGCGGCATCAACCATCTGCTCAGCCGCCTGCCAGCCACACCGCCGCCCCACCAGATCCCCGAAACCCCGAAACGCGCGGCCCTGATCGCCACGCTCAACGGCGTGTTGGGGGACAAGCTGGTCGAGCACCACAATGCTCTCGCCACCCCCATGACCCTGCGCTATCAGGGCAAGCCCCTCGATTGGCAAGCAATGCCGGAGGATCTACCCCGCGAGGGACGGGTGCTGCTGATGATCCATGGCCTCTGCATGAACGATCTGCAGTGGCAGACCGAGCACCAAGGCAAGCCGGTCAATCACGGGGAGCAACTTGCCAACGCGCTTGGCTATCAGCCTCTTTATTTGCGCTACAACTCGGGCCTGCCCATCGCACAAAACGGGCAGCAACTTGCCATGTTGTTGGAGCAACTGCTCGCCCACTGGCCGGGAGAGCTCAAAGAGATAACGATAATGGGCTATAGCATGGGGGGACTGGTTGCCCGCAGCGCCTGCCACCATGCCGGCGTGGCCGGGCTCACCTGGCCTGTACGCCTTGTCAACCTGATCTTTCTCGGCACACCACACCACGGCGCGCCGCTCGAACATGCCGGTCACTGGCTGGAGCAGTTGCTGCCCACTACCGCCTACAGCGAGCCCTTCATCAGGCTGGCGCGGCTACGCAGTGCAGGCATCAAGGATCTGCGCCACGGCAAGGTGATCGAGACGCTCGCCCCACCCAACCCCGCAGTGCCCTTGCGCGATCCCCGCGTCCCACTCCCCTTGCCCTGCAGCGTCAACTGCTATGCCATTGCCGCGACCACTGCCACCAAGCGCAGCCTGCTGGCCGACCGGCTGATTGGCGATGGACTGGTGCCGCTACGCAGCGCCCTCGGTCAGCACAACAAAGCGCGCCATCAGCTGGCTTTTCTTCCTGCCCATACCCTGATTGTCTATCGCACCAGCCATATGGCACTGCTCTCCAGCCCGCAGGTTGGCCAGCAACTGCTGCGCTGGCTCAGCCCCTTGCAGTTATAGCGAGCTGGCTATTAAAGCAACAGAGTGCTGGTTCACAAAGGAGCCCTGTGGCACTCTGGGACGTCAAAGGGAAGACCCACACTGACACCTGATGTGTCCCCACTGCAAAGGAGCGCCACCGATGGCCAAAGCAAGCAAGAAAGAGATCAAGAAGAAGATCGCCGCTCGTCTTGAGAAAATTGCCAAGCATGAAGGCAAGATCAAGAAGCTGAAGAAGGCCCTGAAGTAGAGCCCATCGCATAAGAAAAACCGCCAATAGGCGGTTTTTTCATCCCCCTTTCGCCCCTTTACCATCGTTGTGAAACCAATGGCCTTGATGTAAACGCCTCAAGCGCACCTCAGCAGAACAACCCGACTGAAGCCATACGCGTTCTCATCGCTGATATTTGGTCTAACAGCGCCAATCGGGCGCCGCGCGCGCCCATGCCAGCAACTACCTTCAACGGAGTGTTTGATATGAGCCAGCAGTGGAGCGCCATATGTACTCTTACACCCTCACCTTCAAGGAAGATGTCGATCGCCTGACTTCCCCCGAGCAGGAGATCACCTTGCAGAGCCCCGCTCAGGCGGGGGATTTTATTATCCTCTCCGACGGCAGCCGCCATCAGGTGATGTTTGTCACCCACCGTGCCCACTACAGCAGCCTCTATCTCGATAAAGGGGTCAGGGTGCCACAAACCTAGCGCAGCTCATCTCTCTATTTTCGAAAGCAAAAGAGCGGCACCTGGCCGCTCTTTGATCTCTCTTTATGTGGATTTGCTGTCACAGCACCTTGATCACCGGTTGATGCACTATCTCGACGTCGTCTTTATAGACCACCAGCTCACCCGATGGCACACCTCGCTCACCCAGTATGGTGACGACGCACTCGTAGCGATAGGGGCCGCTCGTGAAGAGGTAGGTATGATTGCCCCCCGACCCCTCCACCCTGACTGTGCCATTTTTCAGCACCAGATCCTGCTTGTCGGCGAGCGTCTTGCCCTTGGCCCAGGAGGCGTAGCGATAGTGGCCATCGTCCAACTCATCGATGCGGATGGTAAATTTCTCGGTCTGCCACATCAGCGCGGGGTTCTTGTACTCCCGCACACTGGGATGCAGATCGCTCTTCTGCCTGGCGATAAGTTCGGCTTTCAATTTGGCGGCCTGGGCAGTCTGATGATTGATACCGATCACCTTGCCATCGAAATCCATCCAGACCTCACCACTGCCCAACATGATGCCGCGCCAGCCCACGGTCTGCCAATCCTGCCCGACCCGGGAGGTCGCGATGCTTTTTAATATGGCGTCATCAAATACCTCGCCAAATCGGTTCATCATCTCCGCCGGGGTTTTGATGGCGGGAATGGGATACTCCTGCTTGAAGGGGTATTTCATTTGATTGGCAAGGGCCTGATGATCCCGGGCTTCAGCCGCATCGACCAACTGCTGCACAAATGGGCGATATTCGGCCGGCAACTGCTCCTCATCGGCTGATACGGGAAGTGCGACACACAATGTTCCCAGCAGCAACGCAGCACATAAGCCATAACGCCCCTGCCCTCCTTTGCTATTGCGGCCAAACAGCGCCCTGACATTCCATCTTGCCACTTTCATTCTGCCTGCTCTCCACATAACTAAAACGGCCAGCCACTATCTGCAAACATTAGCTGGCGGACTTGAGAGATTTTTTAACTCGTTTGAGTGCCATCTGCCGCTTGAGCGGTGACAGGTAATCAATGAACAAGTTGCCATCCAGATGATCAATTTCATGCTGCATGACAATGGCCAAAAAATCGCTGCTCTCGATGGTGATCGGATTGCCTTTTCGATCCAGTGCAGATACCACCACCGAGCTGTAACGCTCGACATCCGCGTAGTAATCCAGCACGGAGAGACAGCCCTCTTGTCCAAGCACCTTTTCAGTACCGCTTATCAGTTGTGGATTAATCAAAACCAGCGGCTGATCCCTGCTCTCGGACAAGTCGATAATAACGATCGCCTCTTTACGCCCGACTTGAGTCGCGGCCAAACCAATCCCGTTTTCCGTCGCATACAGGGTCTCCAGCATGTCATCAATCAGCCCCTGTACGGCAGCGATATCCTCAACCCGCTCGGCCTTGAGCCTCAATTTGGGGTCGGGAGCCGTCAAAATATTCAAAATTGCCATCACAACTCTCCATTAACCACTTTTTTCAATCCGAGGTCACAGCCCAACGGCCGAGACATGGAGACAAACTCTTGATCCTCTTCGACCACGTTGTAACCAAGGCGCTCATAAAACCGTATCGCCCCATGGTTGTCTGTGAAGCTGGACAAGGTGACCCGGCATTTCCCCTCACGCTCAGCCTCTTGATGAAGCCGTTCCATCACGGCAGCGCCAAGCTGCCGCCCTTGATACTGAGGGAAAATAATCAGCAGATGAACATGCTGGGCATCCTCATATGGCTTGCTACATAACAGACCAATGCGTTCTCCCCCATGCAGGATCCACGAAAACCATTGCGGCAGATAGGAGCTGGCTAGCCGTTCGCGTTGAAATTGGTCATCCCAGCCAAAGAGCGACTCAACATAGGGAAAAATCCCCTGTTTCACGGCAGTAAAGACCTGCTCAAATTCACTTTGCGGTACATCTACAAGCTCAATACCCATTCTCGTCCTCCCTGCCCACCTCATATCGACGCGCTGATGGTCAGCACTATCGTTTGGTATGCCTTCCTGCGATAGCAGGTTATACCACTACCACTGAACTTGAGCCCAAATTAAATTCTCATTTGGATATCTCATCCGTTAACAGGAAGATGAAAACATCTTGGATATAAACAGGAGAGAGTAATTAAAAATCAGAGGATTAGTAGATGCAGGCTGGCAAAAGACTGGCGTGATAACTTGCTTGAAACGCATCTTATCTCGCACTTGAGATATGAATAAAAAATCGGGCCCCCTGGCCCGAATGGATTAAGAGTAGCTGACCTCATCCAGGAAAATAAGCTGCAGTGGCTCTGCAAGCAGAGACTCAGCCTGCGAGGCAAAGGCCTGAAAATAGTCAGTCTGACAATGGCTATCCAACGCGGCTTGGCTGACGAATGCCTCACGCATGTAAAAGGTGCCTGGCTCATCTCGCAATTCAAACAGCACATAGTCCAAGTTACCCGGTTCGTGCCGAGTAGGCTCAATAAGCTTGATCAACTCCCGGCGCAGCTGCTCCCTCATACCGGCTCTAGCTTTAAGCACTGCGATGGACACCAGTTTCTCTTCATTCATCTTCATCTGCTCCGTTATCAGATCAATCATTCAAGTATTTCGAGTGGGTGTACCTCTTGGATACGGAGCAGTGTAAGAGGGCAGACTTGCAGGATATAGCCATACAGAACGGACACTCTGTTCACGCCACTGAACAAGTGGACTGCTAGAGCACCTCTATTTTTACTTTGATAATCCCGTCGCGAATATTGCCGATGGTGCTAAAAGCCGATTTGGAGAGATCGATAATACGCCCGCTTTTAAAGGCACCACGGTCATTGACCTTGACCACTACGCTCTTGCCGTTGGCGAGGTTGGTAACCCGCACCATGACGCCAAAGGGCAATTCCATATGGGCGGCGCTATTGAGGTTGTTGCGATAGATCTCGCCGCTGGCGGTCTTTTTGCCGTGATAACGGTCGGCATAATAGCTGGCGTAACCGGTCTCGCTATAGCCGCGCCAGCTGCCGCCGTGGCTCTCGTCATAACGGCTGCTACAGGCGGCCAGCAGCAGGCAAAGAGATAACAGCAGCCCTTTCTGGATATATTGCACCTTTCCCCTCTCCTCTCTTCTTCTTTTCGCTATGCGCAATTTTTCTTCTTCGATGCGGCCGGTGACGCTGGCGACACACTTGCAAGCGGGAGCTCTCACCTTGCCATAGCTCCAAGGCACTCACCATGTTACTCGCCTTGTTGTCAGGCAGCAGCGACGGTGCCGCTACTTTGCCATATCTTCCATGTAAAAAGGGAGGCAAATGCCTCCCTTTCAACTAGTTACCGGTCATCCCGTGACGGGATGGGCCAGAGACTTCTCAGGCAATCAGCTTGTCGTCGGCAAAGCCGAAGCCACGCAGGCCCACCACATGCACGTGCTCGTGCTTGCCCTGCACCTTGCGGATGAGCTTGTAGGTGGTGCCCTTCTCGGGGCTGATGTTCTCGGGCGCCGCGATAAGCAGCTGCATATCCTGCCGCTCGCACAGCTCGAACAGGGTGGCGATGGATTTGCCATCCAGACGGGCCGCTTCGTCGAGGAACAGCAAGCGGCACGGGGCGATATCCTTGCCGCGCAGACGGCGGGACTCCTCCTCCCAGCTGATCAGCACCATCAAGAGGATGGCCTGACCGGTACCGATCGCCTCACCGGTGGAGAGCGCGCCGCTCTCGGCACGCAGCCAGCCATCGGCCCCGCGCTGCACCTCGATCTCCAGCTCCAGATAGTTGCGATAGTCGAGCAGCACGTCGCCCATCACCTGATAGCTGCGATCCCCCTGCTCGATCTGCGGGTTCAGGCGCTGGAACAGCTTGGCCATCGCCTCGGAGAAGCTGAGCTCCTTGTCGGCGAACAGATCGTTGTGCATGGCGGTTTGATCGGCCAGCGCCGTCAGCAGACGGGTGTGGGCCTCGCGGATATTGACGTTGAGGCGCACCCCGCGCACCAGACCGAAGGCGATGTTCTGCAAGCCCTGGTTGAGCACCCGGATACGGTTCTGCTCGCGGCGGATAATGTTGGTGATCTTGGCCGCCACCTCGTGGGAGGAGAGCGACAGATGGGTTTCCCGCTGCTTGAGCTCATCAGCCAGACGGGCCAGCTCGATCTCCATCTCCTCGATCGCTTCGACCGGATCATCGGAGCGGATGATGTCGTTGCGGATGCGATCTTTGAGGTAACGGTAGACCTGCACATAGAAAGCGACCTTCTGCTCGGTGCTGCGGTTGCCCTCCGACAGTCGCAGCGCATCGCGCAGGGCCTCATCGTGGGCCACCGCCACCCGCAGGGCGCCGAGGGCCTTGTCCGACATGGAGCGCAGCTCGTCGCTGTCGAGGTACGCCAGCTCGCGCTTGTTGAGGCGCTTCTCGACGTCGGTCTCCCGCGCCAGCCGCACCACCCGCGACCAGCTCGCCTTGTGGCCCACCAGAGATTTACGGGCGCTGTAGTAATCCTTGCCTTCCAGCTTGAGACGACCGCCAAGGGATTCGATCTCGCGCTTGGTGACCTGCAACTGGGCCTCGGCGCTGGTGCGACGGGAACGGGTGCGGATCAGCAGCTCTTCGATCTCTTTCTTGTGCGCGCGCGCCTTCTCTTCCATATCGTCGGAGAGGGTCAGGCCCATGGCCGCCAGCTCCTGCTCGAACTCGGTCAGGGTCTGGCGCTTGGCCTCGACGCTGGAGTTGAGGGCGGTACGCAGCTGCAACGCCTCGGTGTGGCGCAGGGCAATCTGCTTGTGCTGCTCGCCGGCAGTGCGGGCTGCCAGCTCGGCTGCTTTCAGCTTCTCTTTGAGTCGCTCGCTCATCTCGGACGCCTTGCCCAGCAGGTCTTGCGCATCCTGATAGGCAAAGTGAGGCAGACGGGCCACCAGCTGATCGAGGGCGTAGCAACGGCGCTTCTGCTCGGCCAGCAGGTCGCTTACCTCATCATAGGCAGCCTGCAGCGCGGCCAGATCCTGCGGATCCTGACGCAGCACCTGCACCATGGTTTCCAGCTTCTCCAGCGACTTGCCGTGTTTGGCGATAAAGGCTTCGGCCTGTTTCAGCGCTTCCACATCGGCGTGAGCCGCCTCGAGACGGGCCGCCAGGTCTGTCTCGGCAAACAGGTGGGCAAAGGGCAGCATCCCCTGCACCAGCTGGATATGGCGGGTCAGCTGGGCGGCGGCCGCTTTGGCATCACTCAGCTGCTTGTCGCACTCACCGATGGCCCCTTGCAGCGCGCGCAGTTCTGCCTGCTTGGCCTGCACTTCGGCTTCGGGGTCGGGGCGGAAAGCGATATCCAGATGCTGACCGATAAAGTCGCGGAAGTGACCGTAGAGACGGTGGTACTTCTGCTGCTCAAACGCAGCCTTGGCGTAACCCTCGATCAGCCCTTCGCGTTCAAGGTCGAGCTGCTCGATCCGTTTTTCCCGCGCCGCGCGACCAAACAGCGGCAGCTCGGGATAGCGGGAGAAGCGCACCTGACGCTTGCTGGTGCGCACCAGCACGGCGTCCCCCAGCTCGTCCGCTTCCACCAGATCCTCGTCAAAGGAGTCTGGGTTGCCTTGAATCAGGTAGATATCTTCCGGGCAATCTTCCAGCTTTTTCAGCCGCTCGATGGCACCTTCGAGGTCGAGCACCACCAGGGCGCTGCGAGCAGGGCCGTAGAGCGCGGAGTAGTAAGGGGCATCATCGATGGAGATGTCGTCGTAGACATCGGAGAGCAGTACGCCCCCCACTTGCTCGGCGATGCGGGCAAGGCGGGGATCCGCCTCGCCAGCCCCCAGCTGCAGGTTGCGAATTTGCAGCTCCAGCGCCTGTTTCTGGGCCGCGATGCGATTGCTCTCCTGCTCGAACTCGCGCTCCTTGTCGAGCACTGTCTGCATACCGGCCGAAAGCTCTTCGGCGGTGGCGAGCGGCAAACCGCTCTGCTCGCGCAGTTGCTCGAGTTTTTCAAAGGATTTCAGCCAGCGCGGCGCCAGCTTGGTGAGCTCCGCAATGTCACGGCCCAGCTGGGTGCCCTGATGCTCGAGGCTGGCGCGGCGCTGGTTCACCTCCGCCTGCTGCTCGGAGAGTTCCTCCTGACGGGTGCGCTGGGCTTCGAGGAAGATCTCCAGCTCATCGCTGCTGGCAATCAGCTGGCCGGAGGCCTGCTGCAGCTCGTCACGCAGCTTGAAGAGACTCTTCTGGCTTTCGCTCTCTTTCTCTAGGCGAGCCAGCGCGGCGCGCAGCCCCTGCCCCTGGGCGATGCGAGCCTTGTCTTCGATGTGACGCTTGAGCAGCGCTTGGGCGGTAGGCCAGGCGGCCTCGCGTACTGTTTCCGGAGCGATGCTGAGCAACAGCGCCAGCGCCGCTTCGTGCTCGGCCACCGCCGCCTTGGCCAGCGCCAATTGCTGTTCGGCCCCCAGCACCCGGCTGGTGAGGCTCTGCTCGGCGGCGCGGAACTGGTGCAGAGTGTCGCTCGCCTGTTCGGCGGTCAGCCCCGGCAGCTCGCACTGCTCGCGGGCAGCATCGAGAGCCTGCACCGCCTGACGGTACTGGATGGCGCGGGTCTGCTGGATATCGAGCGCCTGCTGGTAGTCGGCCAGCTGGGTCTTGAGACTGTCTACCTCGGCCTGTGCCAGCTCCTTGCGCTCTTCCACCTCCAGCAGTTGGCCGTGGATCTCCTCCACTACCGCCTGCTGCTGTTCGAATTTGTCAGAGAGATCCGCCAGATCGGCACGGTACATCTCGATCTTCTTCTGCAAACTGACGGCCGCCATCACCTTGGCCAGATGCTCGGAGGCAGACTCCAGCTCGTCGGTCAGCAGTTTCTCGCGGTTGGTGAGCTGCTCCACCTCGTCGGCCAGATAGATGGCGCGCTGCTTCTCTTCGGCCAGAATGCGGCGCTTGTCGGCCAGCTCCTGGCGCGCTTTGAGGGCCAACTCGGAGAGGCGGCTCTTCTCGGCGGCGTTGCGCACATAGTCAGCCGCCACATAGTGGGTGGTTTCGGTGATCAGGTTCTTGAACAGATCCCGCTGACCTTGCGTCTCCTTGATGGCCTCCAGCGTGCGGCGGTTTTCATAGATGGCCGCCTCCATGTCTGCAAACGCCTTGCGCACCCCGGAGTTCTCCGGCAGCAGGTATTCACGCAAAGAACGGCTGATGGACGAGGAGATGCCGCCGTAGAGGGAGGCTTCGATCAGGCGATAGAACTTGCCGCGATCTTTTTGATCACGCAGCTTCTTCGGGGTGATGCCGAACTCGAACATGAAGTTGTGATAGTCGGTCACCGTATTGAATTTGGCGACTTTCAGCGCCCCCAGCTCGGCGGCTGCCCCTTTCAGATCGGTAAAGGCGCGTACCCGACCCTTGCCGCCATCGAGCTTCTCCAGCAGCAGATCGGTCGGTGCCAGATTCTCCGGCACATCCACCAGCGCAAACGGGGTAATGTTGACCTTGTTGTCACGGTTGGCCACCTGCTCGAGGTGCACGCCGACCCAGATCCGCTGTTCGCGGCTGTTCATCACTTCCAGCAGGGAATAGCAGTGGCCGCGCTGCAGTTTGCCGTAGAGCCCCTTGTCACGGGAGGCGCTGCTCGATCCCGCTTCCGTGGTGTTGCGGAAATGCAGCAGTGACTGGTCGGGGATGAGCGCCGCGATAAAGGCCGCCATGGTGGTGGACTTGCCCGCGCCGTTGCCGCCGGAAAGGGTGGTAACCAGCTGGTCGAGATCGAAGGTCCGGGCAAAGAAGCCGTTCCAGTTGACCATGGTCAGGGATTTGAACTTGCCTCGCACCGGTTATACCTCCAGATCCAGTTGTTCTTCATCGAGATCCGCCTCGATGTCATCAAAGAGCGAGTCGCTGCTCGGCATTTCGTCGTCGTGGAAGATGGCTTCACCCTCCTGGATCATCCGCAGCTGAACGGCGCGCGGATCTTCATCGGAGCGCACGTCAGCGGCGAAACGGAACACCGATTCGTTGACCCGGAATTTATCCCCGTTGCCAAGAGCGGTGATCATGCCAAGGCGGCGCAGACGGCGCATGGAGGTGCGGATCTTTTCGAGCAACTTCTTCTTGTCGAGATCGGTACCGCCGGAGCGGCTGTTGACCATCCGCAGCAGCTGCTTCTCGTCGGCGAGGCTCAACACCTCTTCCTGCAGCTCGGCCATGGCGAATACCCCTTCCGAAGCCAGACGATCCGGGCTCAGGTAGAGGTAGCAGAGCACCTTGCCCACCAGCATATCGAGCTCGGAGAGCACAGTGGTGCCGATGTCGGAGCTCGGGCGCGGACGCAGGTAGAAGAAGCCTTCCGGCGCCTTGATCAGCTCCACCTGATAGCGGCCGTAGAAGATCTCCAGCTCGCTGTGATATTCGACCAGCGCCGAATGCTGCTCGAACTCGTCGGCACTGATGTGGCGACCGGAGCGCAAGGCGGTGTCGATGCGCGGAAACAAGGGGTTGGCAATCGCCTCTGCGAGCCGCAGCGGCAAGGGAAACTCAGTATTGATCAATGACATAGGCCTGAACCTTGGATCCAGCTTGGTTAATGGGTTTCCATGCGGGTTGGCGATGCAGTTCGCGCTCACCGCTGGCATGGCCCAGGCGCACGGCCTGGTCGATCAGAAGACGCGCCACATCGAAGTGGGCATGAGCCGGGTAATCCAGCAGGTATTCCCGCAGCACATCGGCCAAGTCCAGCTGCTGGCCCTGCTCGGGGTAGCGGGCCAGATAGCGCTCGATACGTTCGGCCAGCTCCTGGTTGATATCCACCATCTCGACGTACTCCATCTCGAGGGGCACCTCACCGGTCACCTCCTCGTCGTGGATGGCGATGGTTTCGTCGCGCAGCTCCAGCAGACGGGGCTCTTCGGCCACCCGCAGCTGCCAGTTGTGCTGCTCGAAGTTTCGGATAGACTCGCGCAGCCGTTGGCTGAAGGCGCGGTTCTTGTCCATATCGATGGCGTTGCGGATAAATTTGTGGACATGTCTGTCGTAGCGGGACCAGAGCTCGATGCACTGCTGACCCCAGCTGGTGATGACGTCAAGACGACCTTGCAAGGCGTGAGTTAGCTCCTCGACGTGGAACAGATCGTCACGCCCCTGCGCCGCTTCCTGAATGTTGAGCAGCCCCGCCTGCAGGCGGTGGCCGGCAGCATCCAGGGTATCCTGCAGCTCGCGCAGGGTCTGGCCGGTCTCGTGCAACAGCTTTTCGCAGCTGTGAATGGCATCGACCCAGTTCTGGGTCAACAGGGCCGCAATCTCGCTCTTGACCTGATTCTGCTGCTCATCCATGGCGCGCTGGGTGAGATCGATGCGCCCCAGCGTCTCTTCCAGCGAGAAGGTGAGGCGCGGCAGCACCTCGGCATCCCACTGCTCGCGGGTGTTGGTTTCAAGCGCCGCCTTGCGGGCGGTGTCGAGCTCGGCAGCCAGGTGTTCGAGCAGAATGGAGAGCTTGATGGAGTCAACCTGACGCTGATCCATAAAGAAGTCGACGATGCTCACACCCAGGCGCGACAGGCGGTAGAGACTCTCCCCCGCCACCATGTCAGTGTTGAAGCGCGACAGCAGCTGCTGGCGAATAAGATCGTTGATGGCGTTGTTGGCGCGACCGGTAAGGGTCTCGTCCATCTGGCCGAAGGCGCTGCTGACATAGCCAAAGGCGTCGTGCAGCGCCGCTTCCGACAGGTCCGACTCATCTTCGGACAGGGTCTTGATTGCAATCAGAAAGGCCAGCCGGTCGGTCGGCAGGCTCAACGCCAACCCCTCCTGCCTGACCCACCCTACTAGCTCCGGCAAAGAACGCTCTGGCAGGGTACGGGATGTACTCATCATGATGTTGTCATCTCGTTGTTGTATTGGGCGCAAAATCGTGCGCGCGGCTACATCCGGTAGCATCGAAAACATGGTTCACATCGACGTGAACTGCGAGCAATCAGCTGGCCGGCTTCTGGGCCATCACATGGATATAGCGACCGAGGGCGACAAAAGGCTCCTGACGGCAATATTGCTGCTCCATGGCCAGCAGATCGTCGAACTTCTCCACCTGATCCTGCTTGTGACGCATATAGTCGTGGATCACCCGCACTCCGGTCTTGCCGATGATGCGCAGCCCCCCGCGACCAATCCAGTCATAGACCTGCTCCGGCAATTGGGGATTGGTGGGCGTAAGCGCAGTCTGGCGCTTCTTGCGAAGACCAAGGCGCACATAGTCAAAATTGCCCACCACCAGGCTCTGGAACAGCAAACCATGACGGTTGTAGAAAAGCAGCGACAGTATGCCCCCGGCATTGACGAAAGGGAACAGACCCAGCAAGGTCTGGCGCGGCTCGGCGAGCCACTCCAGCACCGCATGGCAGAGCACCAGATCAAAGGTGCCGGTCACGTGTTGCTTCAGATCCTGAATGGGGCAATGGATGAGACGGATTTTGTCTTCCAGCCCCTTCTCGGCGATCTGGCTGCGGGCCAGTTCCAGCATTTCTGCTGACAGATCGCATAGCTCCACCTGATGGCCCATGGCCGCCAGCTTCTGGGCGAAATAGCCAAAACCGCCCCCCGCATCGAGGATGCGCAGCGGACGGTTGCCAAGGCGGGCCAGGCAGGCTTCGATGTCGCTCCAGACAATGGTGGTGCGGATGCGCCCCTTGGTGGAGTCGTAAATGTTGCGGGCGAACTTGTCGGCGCGCCCGTCAAAACTCTGATCGTGCTTCAAGGAGAAACTCAACATTAGCGCCACAGGGTTGTGGCCATCCCAAAAAAGAGAGGTATTCTGTCACATCCCGAATTTGCTGAAAACTCAAGGAAGTGTCTGTCGTGTTTGTGCTCAAAAAGTGGCTGGGTCAGCTGTTGATGCCGCTCCCCTTCTCCCTCTCCCTGCTGCTGGTCGCCCTGCTGCTGCTCTGGTTCACCCGTTTTCAGAAAACCGGCAAGCTGCTGGCCACTCTCTCGCTGCTCATTGTGGCCCTGATGGGGATGCGGCCGATGAGCTATGAACTGGCCCGCGGGCTGGAGCAGACCTACCCGCCGTTCGAGGTGAGCCAGCATCCCAACATCGAGGCCATCGTGGTGCTCGGCAATGGCCATGTCAGCGACCCGGCGGTGCCGATGCGCAGTTGGCAGAATAATATCTCGCTGGCACGGACTCTCGAAGGGGTTCGCCTTGCCGAGGCCTATCCCGACGCAGAGCTGGTGTTCTCCGGCTATGTGTCGGGGGATCCCCTCTCCAATGCCGAGGTCAATGCCCGGATGGCCGAGAGCCTTGGCATTCCCCGCTCGCGGATGACGTTGTTTGAAAACAACAAAGACACTCATGATGAAGCTGTCAGTATCAGCCGCCACCTCAAGGGAAAAGAGGTGGCGCTGGTCAGTTCGGCCACTCATTTGCCACGTGCCATGGCCCTCTATCAGGGTCAGGGACTCAAGGCCGTGCCGGCCCCCACCGATTACACCGCCAAGCAGAGCCAGGTACCCCAGCCGCTCTACAGTTATTTACCCAAAGGGCGTTATTTGATGTATTCCGAAGCTGCCATCCACGAATGGATTGGGGTATGGTGGGCTCGCTTGCGGGGGCAGGTTAACGAATGAGCGATCAAGCGTTTCATTCCTGATTTGGATCAGGAAAGCGAAAAAAAATTACGTCATTTGCCGCCGGGTCAGCTATCTTGGGCTCGGTTCAATTCATATAATGTCGCGCAATCAAATGCCTAGGAGATTAAGAAGATGAGACAGCACCTGGTAATGGGTAACTGGAAACTGAACGGCACCAAAGCTTCTGTAGAAGCTCTGATCAAAGGACTGACCCCGGCTGCTGCCGCTCATCCTTCTGTACAAGTCGCCGTCTGCCCGCCGGTTATCTTTTTGGGTCTGGTTGAGCAACTGACCGCTGGCAGCAAGATTGCCTACGGTGCCCAGAACGCTGACGTTCACGAGTCTGGCGCCTTCACCGGCGAAAACGCCCCCTCCATGCTGAAAGCCTTTGGTTGCACCTACTCTCTGGTCGGCCACAGCGAGCGTCGTACCCTGCACGCAGAGACTGACGACGTGGTTGCTGCCAAGTACGAAGCGATCCAGAAAGGCGGCCTGATCCCGGTTCTGTGCATCGGTGAAACTCTGGAGCAGTTCGAAGCCGGCGTGACCAAGAACGTGGTTGAGACCCAGCTGAAAGCCGTTATCGACCGTTGCGGCATCGCCTCCTTCAACAACGCCGTTATCGCTTACGAGCCGGTATGGGCCATCGGTACTGGCAAGACTGCCACTCCGGAGATCGCTCAGTCCGTTCACGCTCACATCCGTCAGTACCTGGCCGGTTTTGATGCCGCCGTTGCTGCCAAAGTACAGATCCTGTACGGCGGTTCCGTCACTGGCGCCACTGCAGCCGACCTGTTCGGTCAGCCGGACATCGACGGTGGCCTGGTCGGTGGTGCGTCCCTGAAAGTGGACGACTTCTCCCAGATCATCGCTGGCGCTGCCAAGTAATCGCTGATTACGGCAAAGAGAGGGGCTCGTCCCCTCTCTTGTATCGCTTTTCCTATGGTGGCCCCCGCATCCCATATGAAAGCCGATATAGTAAAAGTGGCTTGTCTATTTAAACATTCGTATTTGACAACTCAGATCCAGAGGCACTCATGACCAAACAAATCAAACGTATTGGTGTTTTGACCAGTGGTGGCGACGCACCGGGTATGAACGCAGCCATTCGCGCCGTGGTTCGCGCCGGTTTGCATCATGGCCTGGAAGTTTACGGTATTTATGATGGCTACCTCGGTCTGCACCAGGATCGCATCGTCAAGCTGGAGCGTCACAGCGTTTCCGACGTGGTGAACCGTGGTGGTACTTTCCTCGGCTCCGCCCGTTTCCCTGCCTTCAAAGACCCCGCAGTGCGCGCCGAAGCAATCGAAAACCTGAAAAAGCACGGTATCGATGCGCTGGTCGTCATCGGTGGTGACGGCTCCTACATGGGTGCCAAGAAGCTGACCGAAGAGGGTTTCCCCTGCATCGGCCTGCCGGGCACCATCGACAACGACATCGCCGGTACCGACTTCACCATCGGTTTTGATACCGCCCTGAACGTGGTGGTTGACGCCATCGACCGTCTGCGCGACACCTGCAGCTCCCACCACCGCATCTCCGTGGTCGAGATCATGGGCCGCCACTGTGGCGATCTGGCCATGTCCGCCGCCGTTGCCGGTGGTGCCGAGTATGTGATCGTGCCGGAAGTAGCCTTCGACAAAGAGAAGCTGCTCAAGCAGATCAAGGAAGGCGAAGCCAAAGGCAAGAAGCACGCCATCATCACCATCTGTGAACATGTGACCGACGTGAACGCGCTGGCCAAGGACATCGAAGCCCTGACCGGTCGTGAAACCCGCGCCACCATCCTGGGCCATATCCAGCGTGGCGGTGCCCCGACTGCCCGTGACCGCATCATGTCCAGCCGTATGGGTGCTTATGCCGTTGAGCAGCTGCTGGCTGGTCATGGTGGTCGCTGCGTCGGTATCCAGCGCAACGAGCTGGTACACCACGACATCATCGACTGCATCGAGAACATGAAGCGTCCGTTCGATCAGGAGCTGTACAACCTCTCCACCACCCTGTTCTAAGCCAAACGGCTTTTAACCGGCTGTTGATGACAAAAACCCTCCATCGGAGGGTTTTTTATATCTTGCAAAAACGGGGGCATCGGCACGCTGTGTGACCCTCACCTTATGGGTTGCCTGATTCCCACCCCTTGCGCCATCTGACTGATCGTTAACGTCCACCTCCTCGCACCAACCGATATCAGCCAAAGATACCGTTCCGATATTGCCGTGGATGTTTTATCACTGCGAACCGGATTGCGTTGACCTGTGCTCTGTCGACCCTGAAACGAGCTTGTTCAGCCTCCTCGTCATACGCCGCTTTTTATATCTCAATCTTGTAGAAGGGACTCAGATATCTTCCCCAACCATGCTCCGGCGCAGCTCTCGTATTGCAATCACATGACTCACGCAGATGCACCGGCTACGCAAATCGCTACTCGCACCTAGCCCAGCTGAGCTCAGCCAGAGAGTGCGCCTCTGGCCGATTACGCACCTCACTCTTGCTGCGGCCATGTCTATTCCGAGGCCGGCGGGAAAATTGGCGGTGATAAAACAGCCAGCTGCTACTCTGTATCCCCCCGATGCACCGCTCTCCTCCCTATGAACCCAGTATATTGCTGTAAAAATGCGGAGACTCCGGACTGATAAAGTGATGGTGTGACAAGGGTTGGCAACCAGACTCTCTCCATAGACTTCTTTTGGATGGGCTATCTACGTCAGGAATCGTCAAATCATTGCCTTGCGCACTTTTTATGGCCTCAATGACACTATTACGAGGGTGAAAACTTACAAAACGCCACTTGAGCTCCATACAAAGCCCTTTGCCAGATCAGCCAACAGCTCACCAACCAATTGAATTTAAATGAAATAACCATAAAAACAGAATCTTGAATGCCTAACATGCCATAGCAGGTGATAAAATCAGCTCAATATGACAAAAATAGCCATCTCAACCAACCACACATACAAAGCAGTCATTTTATCAACTTGCACCTTGTTTTACCCCCTTGTTATGGTATCTTGACTACATCAACCAACAACTTAGGGAGAGAAAAATGAAAGAGTTTGTCGTTACTGCCGTTTTCACGGTGTTTTTCACCCTGGTTGCTGTCTCTCTGCCCTCACTGTCACAATTCTGAGCCGGATAGAGAGGCATCAATCCGGACCGACCCTCTTTGCCATGTCTGTTTAATCGCCACCAACTGGCGCTTTTCAGTAATAATGCCGAGATGGTCAACATAGATATGATTTCATCACGTTGACGCTGTTTCTTTCGCCACAAGGGTGTAACCAGGATGGTTTAACCATATGGCCTGATGGAGTAGAACCAGCAGCAGATCATATCCGAGGGGAGCAAGGCTCCCCTTTTTGTTACCCGCCGTTTGACAATCCCCTCCCCCGGCATCTACAACAGGCCGGTTGACGCCATACGGCCCATGCCCACAACTGATGTTTTCCCCTCCTGTACTCTCCATTCAACACAGCTAAATCCGTCAGCAATCTCTTGCACACCTTTGCTCTGATACTTGTCCGGCAGATATAAAAAAGCCCCCGCCATCATGGCAGGGGCTCGCGTTACGCAGTGTCAGCTTAAGGCTGTTATATCTCAGCCCAGTTCAAAGCAGTTATGCCTTGTTCCAACGCTGTGGGTCATATTCCGGGCTGAAGCGGTCAACAATGACAGCACAGGCCGCATCGCCGGTGATATTGAGGGAGGTGCGGATCATATCGAACAGTCGATCCAGCGCGAACAGCAGCGGCAACCCTTCGATGGGGATCCCGGCCGCCAGCAGCACGGCAACCACCAGGAAGCTTGGGCCCGGCACACCGGCCTGGCCGATCGCCCCCAGAGTGGAGGTCACAATGATGGCCGCCCAGGCACCAACGCTCAAATCGATGTTGTAAACCTGCGCGAAGAAGATGGCGACCAGGCCGTAATAGATGGCGTTGCCGCTCATGTTGATGGTGGCCCCCAGCGGCAACACGAAGGAAGCGGTCGCGTTGGTCACTTTCAGATCATGCTCGCAGGTCTCCATATTGACCGGCAGGGTCGCCATGGAAGAGGCGGTGGAGAAGGCCACGATCTGCGGCTTCTTCATGGCAGAGAGGTACTTCATTACCGGCGTATTGGAGAACATCATCACCAGCAGCGGATAGACCACAAAGCCGAAGATAAGGATGGCAGCCACATAGACCACGAACAGCTTGAGCACCAGGGTCAGCACATCGAAGCCATAGGTACCGATGGCTTCCGCCATCAGACCGAACACCCCGAGCGGCGCGATGATCATCACCTTGTTGATCATCCAGACGAAGGCATCCACCAGGGTATTGAGCCCATCGACCAGTGGCTTGGCCCGCTCGTGCGGCTGTTTGGCCAGCGCAATGCCGAGGAACATGCAGAACACCAGGATCTGCAGGATGTTTGCTTCGTTGAGGGAGTTGAAGACGTTGGTGGGGATCATGCCAAGCAAGGTGGCGACTGCATCCGGCAACGCCCCTTTATCGGCATAGTCACCGCCAAACATAGAGGCAACGGAAGCGAAATCGACCCCGACACCCGGTTTGAAGATCTGCCCCATTACCAGTGCCAGCAACACGGCCAACGCGGAGGTCACAAGGAAGAAAGCCAGCGTAGCCGCACCGATCTTGCCCGCCGCCGGGCTGGCGCCCAGATTGGCGGCGCCGGAGAGGATGGCAACCGCCACCAGCGGGATCACCAGCATCTTGATCAGCTGGATAAACAGGGTACCGAGCGGTGCAAACACGGTGGCTTGTTCACCCATGAACGCGCCGACCACTGCGCCCAGTACCATGGCGACCACAACCTGGAAGCCGATGTTTTTAATGAGTCCTTTAGTTAACACAATATGTTCCTTTATGTAGCAAAATTCACACTTTTCCCAGTGCAATTAACCAAACAGGGGAATGAGCGGCTGCCCATTCCCCTGTTTGCGCGTGTTATCTCACATTTAATTGCTGTTTTAAATCAGCAAATCATTAACCTTGGCTATTAATAAGTTTGCGAAAAAGTGAAGATTCAAAGCGGTCTCGGCGATTTTTACCTCATCCCCCATGACAACTGGCAAAAGATTGTGCTAGTTTGGCTGCACAAACGTACACACAGGGATGTAAAGATGCTGAAAGTTAACGAGTATTTCGACGGAAATGTAAAATCCATCGGTTTCGAACAAAAAGGCGAGAAATCAACCGTCGGGGTGATGAACGCCGGTGACTACCTGTTCAACACCGCCGCCCCCGAACGGATGACAGTGATCAAGGGCGCCCTCACCATCCAGCTGGCTGATGAAGATGAGTGGCACACCTACAGCCAGGGTGAATCCTTCCTGGTGGCCGGTCACTCTTCCTTCAAACTGGAAGTGAAAACTCCCACTGCCTATCTGTGCGAATTTCTCGACTGATCAGGCCGGTTGAAGGGGATCAGCCCCTTCAACCTTCTTGGTTCCCCCCAGCCCTATTATCTGTGTCCATGTCACAGCACCGCACATCCCCGCTTTCCATCCACGGCAAAAATCCTAGAATAAACAGACATAAACCATCACCGGATTGATGTTATGATCAGCGTGTTTGACCTGTTTTCCATCGGAATTGGCCCCTCCTCTTCCCATACCGTCGGCCCCATGCGTGCCTCTTACGCCTTCGTCCAGCAGCTCAAGCTGCAAGGCCATCTACCACAGGTCACGCGGGTCGAAGTGGAGTGTTACGGCTCGCTGGGCCAGACCGGCAAAGGGCACGGTACCGGCAAGGCAATCATTCTGGGGTTATCGGGCTTTGAACCGGAGTCGGTCGATATCGATGCGATTCCTGCCATTCTGGCTCGAGTGGAAAAGGAACAGAGCCTGCCGCTGGCAGGCGAGCAACCAAGCCATTTTCCCCGCACCGGTGCCATCATCTTCAACCGCCGCAAGACCCTGCCGGCCCACACCAACGGCATGACTCTGCGGGCCTTTGATAAAGAGGAAAACCTGCGCTTCAGCCAGACCTACTACTCCATCGGGGGCGGCTTCATCATTGAAGAGAGCCATTTTGCCACCGCCAAAGAAGAGGCCGCCAAGTCCGATGCCGAACACCCAGTCCCCTACCCGTTCGACAGCGGCGCCCAGCTGCTGGCCCACTGTCAGGAGAGCGGCCTCTCCATCTCGGGGCTGATCCTCGCCAATGAGCGGGTATTTCGCAGCGATGAGCAGATAAAAGCGGGGCTGCGCAAGATCTGGCAGGCGATGCAAGGCTGCGTGGATCGTGGCTGCAAGAGCGAAGGGGTGCTGCCGGGCGGCCTCAAGGTTCGGCGCCGCGCCCCGGGGCTGTTCCGCCAGCTCAGTTGCGAGACCAACTTCAACAAGGATCCGCTGATGGTGATGGAGTGGGTCGATCTCTTTGCGCTGGCGGTCAACGAAGAGAACGCCGCCGGTGGCCGGGTGGTCACCGCCCCCACCAATGGCGCTGCGGGCATCATCCCCGCCGTGCTGCACTACTACGATCGCTTCGTTCACAAGGTGGATGACGAGACGCTGATCCGCTACTTCCTCACTGCGGCAGCGATCGGCATCTTATATAAGAAGAATGCCTCCCTCTCGGGAGCAGAAGTGGGCTGTCAGGGTGAAGTGGGCGTGGCCTGCTCCATGGCGGCCGGCGCGCTGACCGAACTCCTGGGGGGCAGTCCGGCCATGGTGGAGAACGCCGCCGAAATAGGCATGGAGCACAATCTCGGCCTCACCTGCGATCCCATTGGCGGGCTGGTACAGGTGCCCTGCATTGAGCGCAACGCTATGGGCGCAGTGAAAGCGATCAATGCCGCCCGCCTCGCCCTGCGCGGCACCGGCGAGCACAAGGTGTCGCTCGACAAGGTGATCAAGACCATGTGGGAGACCGGCAACGACATGAAGACCAAATACAAGGAGACGGCCCGTGGTGGCCTCGCCGTTAACATTACCGAATGTTAAAAAACGGCAAATGACTCCATTTGGTTCCGAAATGCCCGGCATCGCCGGGTATTTTTATGGGCAAACGCTTAACAAAATGGATAAGCACAAAAATAAATTTTATACTCGCGCCTCAGATTCAACAAAAATAGATCTATTTCAACTTTTTTTAGGTCTGGAGCCGTTACACTACGGTTATCTGGTTCTGTGACCTGCGCTGACAAGCGCGTTCCATGGATCTCCCAAATTTCTGTGAGTGGGCATGCCGCCCCCTTCTACCCTGAGGTAATAGTGACATGATCAGCGTTTTTGATATCTTCAAAATCGGTGTAGGCCCCTCTTCTTCCCACACTGTTGGCCCGATGAAAGCGGCCAAACAGTTTGTTGACGAGCTGCGCGCGGGCGGCAAGATCCGCGATGTAACCCGGATCAATGTCGATGTTTACGGCTCCCTCTCTTGGACTGGCAAAGGCCACCATACCGACACTGCCATCATCATGGGCCTGGCTGGCAACCTGCCGGAAAATGTCGATATCGATGCCATCCCCGAGTTTATCTCCCGTGTTGAGCAGACCGAGCGCCTGCCGATCGGCCTGCACTGCCACACCGTCAGCTTCCCGCGTGACGCCATGGTATTCCACGACGAAGCCCTGCCGCTGCACGAAAACGGCATGAAGCTGACTGCTCTGATCGAAGATGAAGTGGTTTACAGCAAGACCTACTACTCCATCGGTGGTGGCTTTATCGTTGACGAAGAGAACTTCGGCAAGGCTGACAGCGGCGACATGTCCGTACGCTATCCGTTCAAGAGCGCCGCCGAGCTGGTTGCCCATTGCAGCCAGACCGGTCTCTCCATCTCTGCCCTGATGATGGAAAACGAGAAGTGCTTCAACACTCCAGAAGAGATCTACAAGAAGTTCGGCAAGATCTGGAACACCATGCGCGAAGGTATCGAGCGCGGCTGCCGTACCGAAGGCGTTCTCTCCGGCCCGCTGCGCGTACCCCGTCGTGCCGCACCGCTCTACCGTCAGCTCAACACCAACGAGAACCTCTCGAGCGACCCGATGAACATCGTTGACTGGGTCAACATGTTCGCTCTGGCCGTGAGTGAAGAAAATGCTGCCGGTGGCCGAGTGGTCACCGCCCCGACCAACGGCGCTGCCGGTATCATCCCGGCCGTACTGGCTTACTACGACAAGTTCATCCAGCCGGTTGGCCGCGACGAGTACACCCGTTTCTACCTGGCTGCCGGTGCCGTCGGCATCCTCTACAAGATGAACGCCTCCATCTCCGGCGCCGAAGTGGGCTGCCAGGGTGAAGTGGGTGTCTCCTGCTCCATGGCCGCTGCCGGTCTGACCGAGCTGATGGGCGGTAGCCCGGAGCACGTTTGCGAAGCTGCCGAAATCGGCATGGAGCACAACCTGGGTCTGACCTGTGATCCGGTTGCCGGTCAGGTACAGGTGCCTTGCATCGAGCGTAACGCCATCGCAGCCATGAAAGCGGTCAACGCCTCCCGTATGGCCCTGCGTCGTACCTCCAAGCCGCGCGTCTCCTTGGACAAGGTGATCGAGACCATGTACATCACCGGCAAGGACATGGACTCCAAGTACCGTGAAACCTCCCGTGGCGGTCTGGCCATCAAGGTGATGCAGGTTGCCTGCGAATAAATAAGGGTTACGACCCTCATCTGAACAAAGGCGGGATATCCCGCCTTTTTTATTGCCCGAATGGGATGCCAGGCACTTATACCGGCATACCGACCATTTCACTGTAGGGCGTCGCTGATATACCCTGCTACGCCACCGCAATGCGGATTGCATTGTCTGCATACCTCTCTAATTACATACCTTGATTAACTCTTCTCAATGCATTGAGAGGGACATTACGCCCCTACATGAAACCTGTACCTGCTATCTTGCCCCGGTCATGATTCCACAACTAATCGATATCGAGATGCCCCCTCAGCTCAATATCCCCCCTTTGGTCATACCCTTGTTTGGCAAGACGCGGTTACCGCTCACCCTGCGGATTATCACGCCGCCACATTGATTGCCTCCTATGTGGCACTTTCGTGCTCAGGGCAAACAATCAAGTACACAAACAGGGGGTTAGCTCATCATTTTGGCCACAGCGCATCGCGCAAACTGGTTTTAGCACAGTTATCATCGCCCTCTTTACGCGCCCTTTGATGGACAAATCATCACGCAGTGGAGGCCAAAAAAGCGCCCAAGGAAGAGGCTGAAAATAATCGATGAATGAGCCAATAGCCGTTGAAATGGAGGATATGAGTACGCGCCACTCGCTATTTTTGTGAGCGCCAGCAAAGGTTGAGGATATGGTGTTGGGAGCAGATTGACTTTCTATTTAAACAGCGAAAAGTGAATATCACCAAAGGGAGGGTTTAATTTGGCCAGATCCTGTCACGGGATTATCGCAAGCTACCTCTCCGGAGCCGGAATGCGTCATGCAGAGTCACAAAGAATTAGCCCCGCTTGGCAGAACGCACAACGGGGCTGGATATTCAGGATGGTTTTTTCAGGCTGGCCTTGTGCTGCTCCAGCAAATTTTCGGGAGGCGGTGGCACCTGCAGGTAGAACCCCTGGTTGGTCAGCGCGGCCATCACCTTGCCGACATCAGCCAGCCCCAAGGGCTTGGCCGGATCCAGCTTGGTCATCAGCACCAGCTCGGGACGCCCGAATGCGCTCAGCAGTGGCTCGGGAACGCGGGAGAAATCCTCTCTTTTTTCAACAAAAAGGTAGGTCTCGGCTTTTTTGCGACTTTTATAGACTGCACACAACATGGAAATTGATATAATCCGACGAGTTTATTGCCTCTGATGGGGGCAAACTATAACATCAGGAATTGAATAACAATAACGGATTAGCATCTCTGCCTCGGGGAAGATTCATGGTTGAGCGCGATAACGAATTGAAAGGGACCACCTTCACTATTTCTGTGTTGCATATCAGCGATGGCGAGCCTGAGCGGATACGTCAGTTGTTGGCCGAAAAAGTGGCCCAGGCACCCTACTTTTTTAATTGTGCGCCGCTGGTGATCAATGTTTCCCGTCTGGAACATATTCCCGATTTCGAACAGCTCAAGGAGCTGGTGGAGTCCGAAGAGTTTGTGCTGGTCGGCATCACGGGGGCGCGCAGTGAAGAGATGAAGACAGCCGCCAAGGCGGTGGGACTGGCCGTGATGGCCTCGGGCAAGAGTCGCAAGAGTGAACCGGAACCCGAGCCTGCCCCCGCGCCAGCCGCCCCTGAGGTGGTTCCCGAGCCCGAACCCGCCCCCTTGATCCCGAGCAAGGTACATGTGGGACCGGTTCGTTCCGGCCAGCAGATTTACGCCGCCGGCACCTCGCTGGTGGTGCTGGGGTCCGTCAGTCCGGGAGCCGAAGTGCTCGCCGACGACAGCATTCATATTTATGGCACCCTGCGTGGCAGAGCCATTGCCGGTGCCCGGGGCAATACCCAGGCCCGGATCTATTGCCAGCAATTACAGGCCGAGCTGCTCTCCATCGCGGGCACATTCCAGCTGAGCGATGCATTGCCGGCAGGCCTGATCCAGCAACCGGTACACGTCCGGCTGGACAACGAACAACTCCGAATAGACCGTATCAAATAGAGTTACAAGGAAGCGAGAATGGCGCGAATCATAGTCGTTACATCGGGTAAAGGTGGCGTTGGCAAGACCACAACCAGTGCGGCCCTGAGCACCGGCTTAGCCCAGCGTGGTCACAAGACAGTGGTCATTGACTTTGACATCGGTCTGAGAAACCTGGATCTCATCATGGGCTGCGAGCGGCGCGTGGTGTATGACTTCGTCAACGTCATCAATGGGGAAGCAAACCTCAATCAGGCGCTGATCAAGGACAAACGCTCGGAAAATCTGTTTATCCTGCCCGCCTCCCAGACCCGGGACAAAGATGCCCTCACCCGTGAGGGGGTCGAGAAGATCCTGGATCAACTGGCGGAGATGAAGTTCGATTACATCGTCTGCGACTCCCCGGCGGGGATCGAGGCGGGCGCACTGATGGCACTCTATTTTGCCGATGAAGCGATCGTCACCACCAACCCGGAAGTCTCTTCCGTGCGTGACTCCGACCGCATCCTTGGCATCCTGGCCTCCAAGTCCCGTCGCGCCGAGCGTGGCGAAGACCCCATCAAGGAGCACCTGCTGCTGACCCGCTACTGCCCGACCCGCGTCAACCGCGGCGACATGCTGAGCGTGCAGGATGTGCAGGAGATCCTGGCCATCCCGCTGCTCGGGGTGATCCCGGAGTCCCAGGCGGTGCTGCGCGCCTCCAACTCCGGCGAACCGGTCATTCTGGACAAGGAGTCCGATGCCGGTCAGGCCTACGAAGATGCAGTGTCCCGCCTGCTGGGCGATGCCAAGGAATTTCGTTTTCTGGAAGAAGAGAAGAAGGGCTTCTTTAGCCGACTGTTCGGGAGTTAAACATGTCATTATTGGATTATTTTCGTTCCAACAAGAAACAGAACACCGCACAACTGGCCAAAGAGCGGTTGCAGATCATTGTTGCTCACGAGCGTTCATCCAGAGGGGGGCCGGATTACCTGCCCCAGCTCAAGCAGGATATCCTCGATGTGATCCGCAAATACGTCAACATTGATCCGGAGAAGATAACCGTCCAACTGGATCAGAAGAGTGATGAGCTGTCGGTACTGGAGCTCAACATCACCTTCGCCGATGACAAGAAGGGATGAGCTGACGCCCTATGCGTGACCCCTTCCCCCAATGAAGACCGGATCCTGTCACTGGATCCGGTTTTTTATTGGCACAAAAACAGGTCACAGCGGCTCGCCTCATCTCGCCAAGGGGTCTGCCGACCGCTAGAATAGCGCCGCCCCGCAGGTTGTGATCTGCGCCGGCACCTTTTTCTCTTTTCTGGAACAGACCGCTTATGTCTATGAATGACGAAATGCACAGCGTCGAGGAACTGCTCGATACCGCCCTTGAACTCTTTATGGAGCTGGCCTCTGACAACCTGCCGGAGCAGGAGATCGCCCGTTTCAATCAGGAGTTCAACGACCGCGGCCTGCTGGCCGAAACCGACCCGGCCGATGACTGGGAAGCGGACGTGGGTTTTGCCGTGAGCGACACCGACTATGCCGAGATCTGGGTTGGCCTTGGCAATGAAGAACAAGAGTATGAGCACCTGTTTGCCCGCATGCTGCTCTCCCGCCGTGTTGACGAGAAGTTCTGCCACATCGAATGGCTGCCCCAATAATTCCGGATCCCGATGATCCCAGCCACTATCAGTGGGAGTCTGGCCCTGACGCCGTGGCCCCCGTGCGCCCATCTGCATCCCTTGGGCGCCGGGTGTTGAGGTGGGCAGGCAAGATCGCGCTGGCCGGGCTGCTCTGCTCGGTCGGCTCGGTCGCCTTGTTGCGTTTTATCGATCCGCCGATGTGGAGCTGGCGTATCGAGCGGGCCCTCTTTCCGCCCGCCAAGATCACCCAGGTACGCCATCAATGGGTAGATCTGGAATCCATCTCCAAGGAGCTGCAACTGGCGGTGATCGCTGCCGAGGATCAGCGCTTTGCCGATCACAACGGCTTTGACATGGATGCGATCAACGCCGCACTCAAGCACAACCAGCACAGCGAACGGGTACGCGGCGCCAGCACCCTCAGCCAGCAGACCGCCAAGAACCTCTTTATGTGGAGTGATCGCAGCTTCCTGCGCAAGGGGCTGGAGGCCTGGTTTACCCTGCTGATGGAGCTGGGTTGGGACAAGGCCCGCATTCTCGAGGTCTATCTCAATATCGTGGAGTTCGGCCCCGGCATCTATGGCGCCGAAGCCGCCGCCCGCACCTACTTTGGCAAACCGGCCAGCCGCTTGACCCGCTACGAGTCATCCCTGCTGGCCGCCGCCTTGCCCAATCCGTGGCGCTATCGGGTCAAGCCCCCTTCACCCTATGTGCAGAAGCGCTCTGCCTGGATCCGCCGCCAGATGGGGCAACTGGGTCAGATCACCCTTAATCGGGTGCATCAGGCCGACTGATCCTCAGGGCTCATCGGGTTTCTCCGGTGGGCCCAGATGGCCGCCCACCATCTCGCGGTGAAGCGGCAGATAGTGCCACCACCAGGCCTCGCGCCGTCGCTTGATCTGTTGCCGCCGTCCCCGCTGCTTCATCCCCTTACTCCCTGCCAGATGATCCGCGCCTTAACCATACTCCCCCAACGGCAACTTGGACAGGCCTGCCACGCCCGGCGCACTGGTCTGGCCGCCACAGCCAATAATTGTTACAGTAGCGAACCTCGATGTATCTGGAGTGATTTCATGGAACAGCGTACCCCGGATCAGCTGGTCGAATGGGCCTATGATCAGTTTCTTGAGCAGGCCGCCGATATGCTGGCCCCCGAACAAATAGTCGACATCACCCTGGAGTTTGAGCAGCGTGGCGCCGTGGAGGCGACTCTGCCCAATGCCGACTGGTCGACCGAGCTTGGTGAGCCGGTCGATATGGAGCGCTGGGTCGAAGTGTGGGTCGGTTTGCTGGATCATCAGGATGAGTTTGAGGTGATCTTCGCCACCTTTCTGCTGCCCCGTCTGCTGACCGAAGATCAAGTGCATGTGCGCTGGCATCGCCAGCAGCAGGCATAAAAAAGGCGCCATCGGCGCCTTTCTTGTTTCTGTGCACTCTTATTGCTGTTCTCTGCTAATCCTGCGCCGCGATGGCCTTGGCCAGACAGCGGCGGCACCAGCAAGCGCTGGCCTCCTGCATCGGCAATACCGGCAACTGGCTGCACCAGCACTGGGCGATGGTCTGACCGGCAGAGACGGCACAATAGGCCGGTTCGCCACAACCCGGGCAGTGGTGGGTACTTTTCGAGCCATCCAGCTCGGCCATCACCGCCAGCTGGGCCTTGCTATCCATCGCCGACCAGTGGCCGATCTCGGTCAAGGTACGGCCACAACCAAGGCAAAGCCCATCTTTCGCCTTGCAGAGGCCAACACAGGGACTCGGCATCTTATTCGCTATCCACTGCCGAGTCGGTCTCTGTGGCCACCAGAGTGATGGCGTTATCTTCGATGACAATCTTGCCCTGCTTGTAGAGGCCGCCGATTGCCTTCTTGAAAGTGCCCTTGCTCATGCTGAACAGCTTGTAGATGAGCTCGGGTTCGCTCTTGTCACCCACCGCCAGACTGCCGCCCTGCTTTTTCATCCGGCTCAGAATGCGCTCACCGGCATCATCAACCCGCGAAAGACCCGGCTTTTGCAGGGTCAGATCGAGCTTGCCATCTTCGCGCACCTGCTTGACCCAGGCGGTTTGCGGCCGACCGGTCATCACCCGGCCAAACACCTCGTTCTTGAACAGCATGCCGGGATACTGACCGTTGACGATCACCTTGATGCCAAGGGGCGAGTGCTCCCCCGGCAGCGCGGTCACTTCGTCACCGACCTTGAAGTTGCTGCCGGCCGGGGTCAGGAAACGCTCGATGCGGCTGGTGCCGACCATGCGCCCTTCGTTATCCAGTTGCAGACGTACCAGATAAACGTGGCCCACCTGCATCGGCTTGTTCTGCTCGCGGCTGGGCACAAACAGATCCTTTTTCATGCCCCAGTCGAGGAAAGCACCAATCTTGTTGGCATTGACCACTTTCAGACCGGCAAATTCGTCCACCATGGCAAATGGCTTGTCGGTGGTGATCACCGGCTCGCAATCGGCATCCAGATAGAGGAAGACCTGCACGCTATCCCCCTCTTTCACCCCTTCCGGCAGTTGACGCTTGGGCAGCAGCAGTTCACCGTACTCATCGGCCGCAAGCCAGGCGCCACGATCTTCGAGTTCAACAACGGTGAGGGTGTTCATCTTGCCAATCTGTATCATGGTGCTCTCTTTTTTCATTACCCGGATGGGCCAACTGAACATGGCCCCTATGGGCGCGCATGTTACCTCAAGAGCGGTGATCCGGCCTAGTCCCCAAGCCACCACGAGCCGCCCTTTCGCCCCTATCTTATCCGCCAATGGTGATTAAATCGCCAAACAGGCGGCCATTTGCTGCAAATAACCCCACTTTTAGGTAGACTTCGCGGCTGTTCAAATCCAGAGGAACTGTCGATGAACCCATCCACTCGTACCCGCCATCTTAATCAATGGATCCAGAGCCACAGCGATCAGGACATGACCTACCCGGCCCTGCACGGTTTTCTCTGTGCTCGTCTGGTGGGGCCGGAAAGCCCTGACTGGCAACGCCCGCTGGCTGGTCTGCTGGAACAGGATGCCGAGTTGGATGAAAAAAGCGCAGAAGCCCTCAACCACCTGATCGCCGAGCTGGAATCCCAAGCCGACGACGCTCAGCTGGCCCTGCCCAGCCAGTGCCGCCTGCCCAGCGATAACCCCGAGCAGGTGTTCGAACAGAGCCACCCCCTCGGTCAATGGTGTTATGGCTTCAGCATGGGTTTTGCCACCTGGCCCAAGCCGAAGGATTTGAACGACCCGACCACCCAGTACCGCTTCAGTCTGGCCGCCGAGCTGAGCCTGTTTCGCGACAAGCAGATGGCCCAGATGCTCTATAGCGCCGCCGCCAGCGAACTCCCCTTTGTCGAGTTCTGCAAACGACAGCGCCAGAATATGAAAACCGCCCTCAACCAGTTGCTCAACCTCGACCAGTATCAGGCCGCCCCCAGCGCTGATGTGGCCCTCAATGGCGAGCAGGCCCAACAGTGGCAGACCTGGTTCGAGCTGGCCGACAGCTGCCGCGATCATCAGGCCCGCCTCGGCTGGTTCGAGAAGATCATCGCCGATGCCACTCCGCTCTTTGATGAAGCCTTCTGGCAGCAAATCGCCGGCCACGGCTGGAGTGCCCCCGAGCTGCGTCCTCTGCTGGCCGCCAGAGCCGGCCGCGCCGACTGCCTGCTGCGCCTTGGCAAACTGGGCGAGGCCAAAGCGGAGTATCTGGCGCTGCTGACAATCTGCGTGGCCGATGAGCTGGGTTGCCGCTACAACCTCTCCACCCTCTATGCACTGCAAGGGGATTGGCAGGCGTTGGCCGCCCTGCTGGTGCGCTTCGATGAAGCCTCCAGCTGGTTGCTCTATAACAAGGCGCTGATGGTCTTTGCCACCGAGGGTGCCGAGGCAGCCAAGCCCCATCTGCTGGTCGCCATCGAGGCCAACCCGCACATTCCGGCCTGCCTGCTGGGTCAGCGCAAGCTGCCCAAACAGGAGCCACAAAGCTGGCAAGCGGGCAGCCGCGACGAGGCCGCGCTCTACGCTATCCACACTCGTGAGGCCTGGCTCAAGCAGAACGCCCTCATCTGGTTGCGTAAAGGCTGAACAGCGTTGGCTTAAAATCCCGTCGGTCAGACCCGGTTTTTCCTTGAGGGCGTGCGCCACCGCACATTTCATCGCAACCGGGTCAGACAAATCAGCTTGAGTTTCGTATCATCAATGTCAAAGTATCAAAAGAAACTGCATCTGATGCAGCCGTCACAGCAGGGTGTAATATGTCAAAAATCATAGCGTTACTCGCTCACTACCCGCCCTATCAGTTGGTACATGCCGCCGAGATGCTACGGGATACCTTCGAACAGTTTTATGAACAGCGTTACCAGCTGACCGTGCCGCAATGGCGCCTGATGATGGTGCTCGGCCCCAACTACCCCATCAGCCAGAAAGAGCTGGTCGAGGCGAGCGGCATGGACAAGGTGCGCATCTCCCGCGAGATCCGCCGTCTGGTTGAAAAAGGGATCATCTTTACCGAGAGCAGCGAGCAGGATAAACGCATCAGCCTGGTCTCCCTCACCAATGCCGGGCTCGCCCTCTTCCTGCAGCTCAAGAGTGAAGCGGGCAGCTGGCAACATACCCTGACAGACTATTTGCCTAGCGAATCCCGCGAGGCGATCCGCCAGCATCTGCACAGCGTCAGCGCCGCCATCGAGCAACTGCAATCACTGGATCGGGAGAAATAATCATGGATTTGAAAAAGTTCGCCACCATGGACATCAACATGCTGCTGAGCGTCGTCAATATGCAGCTGCGTGATCGCTATGACGATCTGGATGATCTCTGCAAAGCGCAGGATATCGATCAGGCGGCACTGGAAGCGCGGCTCGCCGGTGGCGATTTTCACTACCAGCCAGCGCAGAAACAGTTCAGATAAAGAGAGCTAGCGGGATCGGGATCACAGCGCCAGTGATGGCGCTGGCTCTGCGGTAAAAACCTGATATGGTCTGAAGAGCCCCAACAGGGTGATGCACGGATACATCACCCTGTCACAAGAGGGCATTAAAATCGTTTCAGGTGAGCAAACCAAGGATGACCCCATGATATTGATGACCCGACAGAGCCTGTTGATCACGCTCTGTACCCTGTTGATGATCAGCCTCTTCACACCCCACATGCCGCAAAGTACCGAACAGTGGCTAACCACCCTCTTGCTTGGCCTGCTGGTCACGGTGGCATTGCTGCTGGTGCGTGGTTGTCGCCGCTTTATGATGGAGTAGTGACTCCGCCAGAGCGTCTATACCGACCGCTTGCCGCGATACTCTCTGTAGCAGCAACGTCTGTCGCAATCATATCTAGCCCAAAAACAAACGCAGCCTGATGGCTGCGTTCTTGTATCTGGCGGGGCAACCCCTTGAAGAGATAATCCCTGACGGGATAGAGAGCCCTTATAGAGAGAGCCCTTAGATAGCCAGAGCCTCAAGCTGCGCTTTGGCCGCTTCCATCCCCTTGCTCTGGGCATCCGGGCCCATACCCATCCCCTCTGCGTAGATGAAATCCACCTCTTTGATACCGATGAAACCGAGCACGGTACGCATGTAGGGAGTGACCAGATCGGTGGCACTGCCAACGTGCATGCCGCCACGGGGGCTGATCACCAACGCACGGGTATTTTCAACCATACCGACCGGACCGGTCTCGGTATAGCGGAAGGTGACGCCAGCACGAGCCACCAGATCGATCCAGTTTTTCAGCTGGGTCGGGATGTTGAAGTTGTACATGGGGGCCGCAATCACCACCAAGTCGCTCGCTTTGAGTTCGGCGATCAGCTCGTCGGACTGGGCGATCACCGCCAGTTGACGTTCATTGAGGTTGTCACCACCGCGCAGGCCGGAGGCCAGCTCGCCATCCAGCACCGGTAGGTTGAGGGCTGCCAGATCACGCACGGTGACGACATCATCCTGATGGTCAGCCAGGAAGCCGTCGATCAGGGCGTTGGATTGGGAATATTGACCCAGGATGCTGGATTTGAGTACGAGGATATTGGCCATGGTGAAACTCCATTTGGTTGTCGGTTGAACAGCGTTGCTGTCGATGGAGGTCACTCTAAACATTGTGCTTATTTGCTGATAGCGAAAATAGATGCTCAACTTGTTCAAATTTTTTGATGCAAGGCCACTTCCTCGCCAGCCAACCCTGCGGCCGCGCTTCAACCCTTGGCAGAACAAACGATTGCCGTTATGATCCGCCGCACTTTTTTCCAGCGACCCGGATCCCATGATACCCTCGCGCAGGCATTCTCCTTTGGCCGGTGCAGTCTGGATGATGGTGGCAGGACTCTGCTTCGCCGCCGTCAACAGCCTGAGCCAGTATGTCAGCTTCAAACTCGGCCTTACCTCTACCCAGGTCGCCTTCCATCAATACCTGATCGCCCTGATCTGCCTATTGCCCTGGCTGGTGCGTCACGGCCTGCGCCAATCCTTGATGACCAATCAGTTCCGGCTGCACCTGTTGCGGGTATTGCTGGCGGTAGTCGGCATCCAGCTCTGGCTCTGGGCACTGGCGTACCCCGTCCCCATCTGGCAGGGGATCGCCCTGCTGATGACCTCGCCGCTGTTTGCCACCCTAGGCTCCGCCCTGCTGCTCAAGGAACAGGTGAGCCGCACCCGCATTCTGGCCACCCTGGCGGGCTTTGCCGGCGCCATGCTGATCCTCGCCCCCTGGACTGACGAATTCAACTGGGCCTCCCTACTGCCGGTGGCGGCGGCGCTGTTCTGGGCCGGCTACTCCCTGATGGTGCGCTATCAGGCAGCCAACGAATCATCCCACACCATAGTGGTGTATCTGTTTATCTTCAGTACCCCGTTCAACGTCATGCTGGCCCTGCCGGAGTGGCAGTGGCCAAGCGAGAGCCAATGGCTGCTGGTAGCCGCCTCCGGCGTGTTGACGGCACTGGCCCAGATGTCCATCGCTCGCGCCTACAGCGTGGCGGAGGCCTCCTTCGTGCAGCCTTTCGATTTTGCCAAGCTGCCGATGAACGTGCTGGCAGGCTGGCTGGTATTTGGCTGGGCGCCCCCCGGCCGTCTGTGGCTTGGCGCCGCCATCATCATTGGCGCCATTACCTTGCTGACCCATCTGGAGCAGCGCGCTCACAAACCCGTTTCCTGAGGTACGCCATGCGTGCCTCTTTTTTTGTCCGCTATTTGTGTAATAGCGATCATCAACAATGACCATCGACATCAGGAGAGATCGTATGTTTGGAACCGCAACCCGCCCCGGCGCCACCCGTGCCCTGCTGCTGGGCTCCGGCGAACTTGGCAAGGAGGTCGCCATCGAGTTGCAACGGTTCGGGATCGAAGTGATCGCCGCCGACCGCTACCCCAATGCCCCCGCCATGCAGGTGGCCCACGCTGCCCACGTGCTGGACATGCTCGATGGCAACGCCCTGCGTGCCCTGGTTGCCGAGGTTAAACCCGACCTCATCATCCCCGAGATTGAAGCGATTGCCACCGATACCCTTGCAGCCCTTGAGCAAGAAGGGGTCAAGGTAGTGCCCAACGCCCGCGCTACCCAGCTCACCATGAACCGGGAAGGGATCCGCCGCCTCGCCGCCGAGACCCTGGGCCTGCCCACCTCCCCCTACCGCTTTGCCCAGAGCAAGGAGGAGTTTGTCGCCGCCGTCGAGACCATCGGCCTGCCCTGCGTGGTGAAGCCGGTGATGAGCTCATCCGGCAAGGGACAGAGCGTACTGCGCGATCTCGCCAAGCTGGATGAGAGCTGGACCTACGCCCAGGAGGGTGGCCGCGCCGGTCGTGGCAAGGTGATCGTCGAGGGCTTCGTTCCCTTCGAGTACGAGATCACCCTGCTCACAGTACGCGCCGTTGATGGCATTCACTTCTGCGACCCTATCGGCCACCGGCAGGAAGATGGCGACTACCGCGAATCCTGGCAGCCACAGGTGATGAGCGAGCTGGCGCTGGCCCGATCCAAAGAGGTAGCGGCCAAGGTGGTCGAGGCCCTCGGTGGTTACGGCCTGTTCGGAGTCGAGCTCTTTATAAAAGGCGATGAAGTGTGGTTCAGCGAAGTCTCGCCGCGTCCCCACGATACCGGCATGGTGACCCTGATCTCTCAGGATCTCTCCGAGTTCGCCCTGCATGTGCGCGCCATTCTGGGGCTGCCGGTCGGCACCATCACCCAGTACGGGCCGAGCGCCTCCGCCGTGGTACTGCACGAAGGGCACAGCCAGAATATCCGCTATCAGGGGATTGGTGAGGCATTGGCGCTGGTGCCGGGCGCCCAGCTGCGGCTGTTTGGCAAGCCGGAGATCGCCGGTCGCCGCCGTCTTGGCGTGGCGCTGGCCCGCGCAGCGGATTGCCAGGATGCGGTGGAAAAAGCCAAAGCCGTGGCCGCCAAGGTCGAAGTACTGTTCTAAGGGCTTTTTTGCCACAGCAAAACAAACGTTTGCCGATGTGATCGGGCGCAAGGGGCATGGCAATGCCCCTTTTGCATTTCCCCGTCAGGCTTATAATCCCCTCTTCAAATTTGTCAGGAGTACAAGATGTTAGCTGCCGTGATCTTCGATATGGATGGTGTTCTGATCGACTCGGAACCCTTTTGGCAACGGGCCCAGATCGCCGTTTTCTCCGAACTGGGTCACCCCCACACCGTCGAGGATTGTGAATCGACCATAGGCGTGCGCATCGATCAGCTGGTTGCCCACTGGTATCGCCTGCGCCCGTGGAGCGGCCCAACTCAGGAAGAGGTAGTACAGCGCATTCTGGATCGGGTCAACGCCCTGATCCTCTCCGAAGGTCAGGCCAAAGCAGGTGTGCTGGAAGCGCTCGACCTTATCGAGGCCCGCGGGCTGAAAGTGGGTCTGGCTACCTCATCACCCTTTGCGATGGTAGAAGCGGTGCTCGGCAAACTTGGCATTCGCGATCGCTTTATGGCGGTTCACTCCGCTGAAGTAGAGCGTTTCGGCAAACCGCACCCGGATGTCTACATCCACGCCGCCGAAAAGCTGGGAGTGGAACCGGTACACTGTCTGGCCATCGAAGACAGCTTTACCGGTCTGCTGGCGGCCAAGGCGGCCTCCATGACCGCGTTGATCGTGCCGGATCCCGCTTTAGTGGGTGACCCACGCTTGGCCATCGCCAACTACCAGCTCGGCTCGCTGGCCGAGCTCAATGCCGACATGTTGGCCAGCTGGGTCAAGTAGCGCCTATCGGCGCCTTGTTGCGCTCGCGTTCTCATATCCGCAGGGGGCTCCAGCCCCCTGTGATTGCCAAACAACCGTTGGCAATTTCCCTCTTTTCACCTGTCATTCTCAACCAGATTGTTCCTCTCGCACACGACCACTCCAACCGGTTGCACCTTGCCATCCCTCAGGCTTGATCTCTGTCATAAACGTGCGTTTGCTCGCGGTTAACCCCCAGCAGCCCAACTAGAATCAGGATAGATAGGCGGCCCCAGGGCCCGAGGAGGTTATCATGATCGAGTACACCAGCAAGCGCATCGTCTGCCCTCACTGTGGCCACCATACCCGGGTCGAGCTGGATGCCAGCCAGGGTGATCAGGAGTTTTACGAAGATTGCATGGCCTGTTGCAATCCGATCCACCTGCGGCTTCACCGCGACGAAGCCCGCGACTGTTTGCAGCTGTTTGTGGATGCGGATGACGAGCAACTGTTTTGATTACGAGTCACAAAAAGCCGAGCAGCTGCTGTGCCTTCAAGTCGCAAAGAGCTGAGCAGATGTTGTGACTGCGAGTCATAAAAAGTTGAGTGGATATTTTCACCATATAAATAACAAGGGCCTGCACACTGCAGGCCCTTGCTTATGAGGCGATTAACACCGAGCCGTTTCCTTTCAGTGACCCCCGCGTGCCGCCAGCACCCGCTCAACGGTATCGACGATGGCCTGGGTCTGGGGATCGATCTCGATGTTGGTCAGCCAGCCAGCGCGCACCCAGCCGAGGTTGGTGCGAGCCAGCGTCTCGGGGATCAGGTGAACGCAAAACTCACTCTCGCGCACCTCGCCGATGGTCAGGCTGATGCCGTCGATACCGATATACCCCTTGGTCAGCACATATTTCATCAGCTCGGGGGCGAGGCGATACCACACCTGACGGTTGTTGGGGGTGTCGATCACCGAGGTAACCTCTGCCATGCCGATGATATGGCCAGACATGGCATGACCGCCGATCTCGTCACCAAAGCGGGCAGCCCGCTCCACATTGACCTTGTCCCCCACCTTTAGCAGGCCGAGGTTGGTGAGACGCAGAGTCTCCTGCATCAGATCGAAGCTGACCAGATCCCCCTCAACCCGGGTGACGGTCAAGCAGCAACCGTTGTGAGCGACCGAGGCGCCGAGGGCCAGCTCTTCCCCCCACGCCAAGCTTGGCATGCGGATAACATGGGTACGGAAGTTGGGTTGCTCCTCGATGGCCACCAGTTCGGCGGTCCCCTGCACTATGCCAGTGAACATCTCTCGTCTCCTGCTACGGCAAAAAGGGCAGGTTAACCTCGGGCAGAGGGTGAGACAAGGGTACAGGCTGACAAGCTTGCGTCCGATCGCTATAGTGACGCCGTTCACATCCGGGTAAACAAGGAAAAAGAAATGCAGGTATATCAATGTTGTGAAGCGATCCGTATCGCCTATAACCAGATTGGCTCCGGCGAGCAGGGCTATGTGCCGAAGGCCATCGCCGCCACTATCCGCGCCCTCAACGCGGTCGCCGCCGATGAGCGGGTGCCCGCCGAACTGCGTGAACAGGCCGCCTATGCGGCAGCCAACCTGCTGATCAGCGATCACGAAGACGCCTGATCCCGCTGCCGGGGCGGCAACTATTTCGTCCTGGCTGAATTTCAGGCTAGAATGCCTCCCCCACCCTTTGCACTTTCGTCCGAAAGTGCAAAGGCTCTTCCCGATTTCCGCTCTTTTTTACTCTTATCTGATCCACTCGGAGGTGTCAGTGCAACGTTATTGGTCCGAGGCGAAGCAGCTCGTCCGTCTAGCCAGCCCCATTCTGGTCGCCCAGGTGGCCCAGGTCGCCATGAACTTCGTCGATACCGTGATGGCGGGTCAGGTGAGTGCGGTCGATCTGGCTGCCGTGTCGGTGGCGTCCAGCTTCTGGCTACCGGTGATCCTGCTGGTGCAGGGGATCATCATGGCGCTCACCCCCATCGTCTCCCAACTCAATGGCGCCCGTAAACGGGAGGCAATTCGCCCGGCCGTTCATCAGGGTTTCTGGCTGGCACTGATCGTCACCCCGCTGGCGATGATTGCGCTTTATTACAGCCCGCTGGCGTTGCAGTTCATGGATGTGGAGCCGGTGATGGCGGCCAAGACCACTGGTTATCTGCACGCTATCCTGTGGGGCCTGCCCGCCTTCGTGATGTTCCAAGTGCTGCGCAACTTCAGTGAGGGGCTCTCCCACACTATGCCCACCATGGTGATCGGCTTTGTCGGGCTGGCGGTCAATATTCCCGCCAACTACATCTTCATTCACGGCCACTTCGGCATGCCGAAACTGGGCGGGGTGGGTTGTGGCGTGGCTACTGCCATCGTGCTGTGGGCCATGCTGCTGGCGATGATCCTCTATGTGAAGCTCTCCCGTCACTTCACCGAGATCCGGCTCTTCTCCCAGCTGGCTCGCCCCAACGGTAGCCGGATCTGGCGCTTGTTCCGCTTGGGCTTCCCCATCGCCATGGCGATCTTCTGCGAGGTGACCCTGTTTACCGTGGTGGCCCTGATGCTGGCCCCCTTCGGTGCCGAGACGGTGGCGAGTCACCAGATTGCACTGAACTTCTCCAGTCTGGTCTTTATGCTGCCCCTCTCCATCGGGGTGGGTGTCACCATCCGGGTTGGCCACAGCATCGGTGAAGGGCAGCCCCATCACGCCCGGGTGGCGGCTCGCACCGGCTTGATGCTGGGGATGGCCATCGCCGCTGCCACTGCCGCCATGACGGTACTGCTGCGCGAGCAGATTGCCTCCATCTATACCGATGATCAGCAGGTGATCGTCTTGGCGGCCATCTTGCTGTTCTTCGCCGCCATCTATCAAATCTCCGACTCGGTGCAAGTGGTCGCGGCCGCCGCACTGCGCGGTTACAAGGATACCCAGGCGATATTCTACGTCACCATCGTCGCCTACTGGGGACTGGGGCTGCCCACAGGCATGATCCTGGGGCTCACCGACTGGCTGGTGCCGCGGATGGGGCCGCAGGGTTTCTGGATCGGTTTTATCGTCGGCCTCACCAGCGCGGCCCTGATGCTGGGGGCGAGATTGCGCTACATCTACGGCCGTTTTGCCACTCCGGAAGCCTGCACTACCCTGTCGCGAGCCCAGTAACAGGGCTTGGCAAGCGACAACTCGCCTGCAAAATCAACAGGCTGCGCAAGAACTGGGCAAACAGTCTCCTTTGTGCATATGGCCTGTTGACAGCCTTAGGGGGCATGGGTAGTATGCCGACCACGTCAGCAGCGCTGGCGTAGTGAAGTAAAAGAAAGTGGGTTTATAGCTCAGTTGGTTAGAGCACTACCTTGACATGGTAGGGGTCGTTGGTTCGAATCCAATTAAACCCACCACTTTCTGTGATGCGTCCTTAGCTCAGCTGGTTAGAGCACCACCTTGACATGGTGGGGGTCGGTGGTTCGAATCCACTAGGACGCACCATTACAGAACACTGATTATGCGTCCTTAGCTCAGCTGGTTAGAGCATCACCTTGACATGGTGGGGGTCGGTGGTTCGAATCCACTAGGACGCACCATTCAGTTTCAATACTTTGCAGATATTCCAGATGTGGGTTTATAGCTCAGTTGGTTAGAGCACTACCTTGACATGGTAGGGGTCGTTGGTTCGAATCCAATTAAACCCACCACTTCTGCATAAAGAAATAAAAGTCGCATTGCGCCCCCTGCGTCCTTAGCTCAGCTGGTTAGAGCATCACCTTGACATGGTGGGGGTCGGTGGTTCGAATCCACTAGGACGCACCAGATTAAAAAAGCCCGCTCATCGAGCGGGCTTTTTGCATTCTGTCCAGCTACTCCCCTGCCCCGCCAATCCGTTCAGCACAGTTTGTCAATGGCGCAGAGCCTTGTTCCCATAAAAAAACCCGTGCCATCCGATAAACGACACGGGCCAGATCGATGCCGCCAGCACCTCAGCTCTGCACGGCAATCTCGTACTTCTTTATCTTGCGATAGAGGGTAGCAATCCCAATCCCCAGCGCCTGTGCGGCCAGTTTCTTGTTGCCGAGCCGCTGCAGGGTCTCTTCAATCATCTGTTTCTCCATGCTCTCAAGGCCGCTCTCACCCGGTACGGGTTCAGGCAGTTTCTCCGGCATGGCGGCAAGCGGAGCTGTGGCAGGCACATTGAGCGCCGCATCCAGGTTGGTCACCGGGATCGACTGGGCGGTGACGCGATGGGGCTCCTGATTGCGGATGATGTTGGGGGGCAGCAGGCTGGCGTCAATCACCTCGCCCGCCTGGCTGACGTTGACCAGATATTCGATAAGGTTGCTGAGCTCGCGCACGTTGCCCGGCCAGCGATACCCCTTGAGCAGCGCCATCACCTCGGGTGCCAGACCGGGATAGACGATGCCAATGCGGCTGGTGTGCAGGTTGAGGAAGTAGTGGGTCAGCAGCTCCACGTCCCCTTCCCGCTCCCGCAGCGGCGGCAGGTTGAGGGGGATGACGTTGATGCGATAGTAGAGATCTTCACGAAACTTCCCCTCGGCGATGTATTGATCGAGATGCTGGTGAGTGGCGGCGATGATGCGAATATCCACCGGCACCGGTCGGCTGGCCCCGATGGGGGTCACCTCCCGCAGCTCCAGCACCCGCAGCAGCTTGGCCTGCATGGTGAGCGGCATGTCACCAATCTCGTCAAGGAACAGGGTGCCCTGATGGGCCGCCTGAATAAGGCCCTGCTTGCCACCGCTGGAAGCTCCGGTAAAGGAGCCCTTCACATAGCCGAACAGCTCGCTCTCCAGCAGTTGTTCGGGAATGGCGGCACAGTTGATGGCGATGAACGGCTTATCCTGCCGCGGACTCAGGCGATGGACGGCACGGGCCACCACCTCTTTACCGGTGCCGCTCTCGCCACAAATCAGCACGCTGGAGGGACTCTGGGCGATGCGGTGCAGTAGCCGCTTGAGGGTGCGCATCGGCTTGCTCTCGCCGATGAGCTGATCGATCCGCACATCCGGATCCGGCTCCTGCACCTGACCGGTGTGGGACTGGTGAAACGCCATCAGAAAGAGCTGCTGGCCCTGCACATGGTGCAATTGACCGATGATCAGCTCCTGACGCCCCTCAAAGGTGATGATGTGCTGAAGATGACCACTCAGCCCCTGTTGGGAGAAAGTGAGCGGGCGGATCCCCACTTCGCGCCCCTGCAGCTGTTCCTGCTGGCAACCCAGATGATGGAGCGCCGCCTCGTTGGCGTAGAGCAGTTGACTCTTGTCATCGAGCAGCAGGCAGCCCTGATCCATGTTGGTCATCAGATTGAGGAACACCTTGTTGACCCCGTCCGACAACCCGCGCGAATCGAGCAACTTGGCCACAAAGATGGTGGAGATGTGGCGCACATAGTCGCACACATCCTGAAGATTGTTGTTGAGGCGCGCCTGCTGCTCGTCGCTGAAGGCCACCAGACTGATCACCCCGATGCAGCGCTCGTCCACCATGATGGGCACCCCGAGGAAGGCGCGCTCACGGCAGCTCTCCTTGCAGGTACAACCGTCACACACGGGATCATCGCTGGTGTGGGTAACGATCTTCTCCCGCTGATTATCAATCACATAGCGCAGCAGGCGGGAATCCCCCTCCAGCTGACGTCCGAAGAACTTGCCATAGGGCCCGGTGCCAGCTACCCGAACCATATCGGCATCCACAATTTCGACCTCAAGCTGCAGCACACTCGCCAGCATCTTGGCAAAGCGCAAGATGGTCGGCTGGATCTGCATCAACAGACACTGGTTGCTCACGGATCTCATCCATCATTCCTTTTTGTTCTTGTTATCCTCCCCCTAAAGGGAGTCATGCTGGCCAGATACTAAGGGATATCAGGGGGAACTACTTCGGGGGGGATCACGAAAAGGGAAAATGATCCGTATCCTCCGTGACTTCAGAGGCACAGATAAAATTCAATAAAAACATAAAGATGAAAACACATGCAGCAAGATAAACCACTCGGAACAGCCAAGCCTGCTGATCTGCGGAATCCATCGACAAATCATGCTGAAGGTGGGGAAAACAGCCACTGAAATGGCATTTGGCTCACGCGCCACGTACCTGTTTCAAGACTTGACACTCATGGTCGAAATCAGCTTTATCTTGCGGCTGAATGTAACTTTGCCAGCGGGCAAACAGCTCGGCCGTCGGATATCGATGCAGACGAATACCGGTGCGATAGAGTTTGGGAAAGAGCGGGTCTGGCTGGGATCTCACGACCAGACCGCGCAGCTTCTCGCCAGAGGGAATGGCAATCACCAGCTCATCCCCCTCTTTCAACCGTATGGCCCCAAGAATGCCGATGCCGCCGATGGCTATGTCGCGCACCACCACATAGGGCACTGGGTTGAGCAACTCCAAAAACCAGTTGTGACGGCTGCATTCTGCCTTGTAACCACCGCCACTGAGGATAAAACGGCGGTGTCTGCGCCAGTCATAACCGGTAGGCAATGCCGGGTCATAGCGCGATTTTACCTGCCCCACAGGATCAGATTGCTCACTTGTGCTCATCCGGTTTCCCTCACTGGCATTGGTTAAACAGTGTCAGTCAGCTCTTTTTCATACTATAGCTGTCGCCGTTAGGCCCGGGGCTCAGGGGCCGGATACAGGGACGACAGATATATCACGGAGGCAATAATGGACAGAGATGGTCTTGCAGGGTAGCCCGGTTGGTCACCACGATCGGGAAATCCGTGTCGTTGTATTCCGCCGTGCAGGGGTCGCCAATCAAAAAATCAGACCAGTTATTTGTCCAGGTGCGTTGGTCGAACAGCGCCCCATAGCGAGCCCACAGGTCACCGATAATGAGGGCGCTGGAGACCAGGGTATCCGCCGCCTCATAGTTGTGACTGAGGGGGCGTGCCAGGGTGATGCGGCCAGATATCTCCACATCGGTGGCCAGGCTCATATCCTCAACCCGATGAACCACGGCCAGCGGCTCCACATAGCCAGTCAGGTTCAGTGGGCTGGCCAAGGTCACCATCCCGCTGTTCATGTTGACGCTGTAGAGCTGCGGCGCCAGCTCCTTGCCGTTCTTGTCCTCCACCCGGCAATAGGCCAGCCGTTCGCGCCCGGTGTTGAGCTGCTGCCCGGCCTGCACCCCCATAGGGAAGGCGCTGCGCTTGGTGGAATGCACCACCACGATGTACCCCTTGCGAATGAAGGGCACCCGGCCATCGGATGGCAGGCGCACCGGATCCAGCTTGATCAGATCCGCATCGAGCGGCAGATAGCTATAGACCACCGCATTAAACCGGATGGTGTCAGCCACCACCGACAAGGGGCGCCAGATCTTGCCATCGACCACCCAATCCGGGTCAAACCAGGGTTTACTCTCGTTGCCCGCTGCCGTCACCAGGCGGCCAAAGCGCACCGAGACCACCCCAGTCTGATAGTCCACCTTGCCGGTTACATCCTGGCTGGTGATGGTGCCATCGCCGTTGGCGGTCACCTCAAACCGGCGCCCGTCTGCGGTGTTGCCACTCAGGTAGAGGCTGGATGGCGCAATGGGAGCCCCCGGCGTCCTGAATGTCACCTCGTCCACCGTCTGGGCCACCAGGCAGGTGACCAGCGAACTCAGGGCAGGTACGGGCGCCGCACCAGGGTTCCAGACCGTGACGGTGGCCTTGCCGGTGGCGTAATCCAGCGTCCCGGCCTGCTCACCGGCCCCGGTGGCAGGGTCGATGTTGCGATAGAGGATCCCTTGCCTGTCCACATAGACAGACCCACCCAGAGCAAAGCGCACCGAGTTGGCCAGGATCGCCTCGCCGTTGCGCGGGGTGATATCCAGCACCAGCGGGGTGGCTGTCACTGTGTCCTGGCCCGCTTGGCTTGCATTGTTGCTGCGGTACTCCACCTCGACCCAACCGCTGTCATCCACCGGGAACAGGTAAGCCGCCTGCACGTAGTAGATCTCCACCAACGTCCAGCGCTGGCGGGCAATGGTGTTGCCGTGGCCATCGCCATAGGTGCCGATGGTGCGCCACTCATAACGGGTTTTCGGAATGCCGCCCTGGCCATCCGGCTTGATGGTGATCTTGCCGGTGGTGTAGTTGACGGTGCCCCGTTCTACCCCTGCCGCATCCAGCAGCTTGCCCGCGCCGTTGTCGCGCACACTGATGATCGGGTCATGGTGGGCAATCACCAGTTCGGTATCATCCTTCACCTCCTCATAAAGGGCATTCCAGGGCATTGTTTCCCAAATCAGCCAGCAAGTCATGACTTCGCCAGCCCCAGGTGACCGCTACACTCGGGGCTTTCTGACAGGTAGGCCAAGGGTATTCAGTTTATTTATGGCGCTGACATACGCCATGACTTCTCCCACTTGGCCGTTGTAGTTACGCAGACTGATTTTTCCCGCCAGCAACTGCTTGAACCGATACATCGCCGTCTCGGCCAGTGAGCGACGGTGATACCCCGATATCTTCTTCCAGTGCGCCAACCCTTCTTTGCGCATCACCAGCACGGCCTCATTTCTTGGGTGCCCCTTTTTCCAGAGCCCTGCATTCTTGCGAGGCGGGATACTGGCTGTCGCCCCTTTGCGCGAGATAAGCTGATGGCTGGCTTTGCTGTCGTAGGCGCCATCCGCATAAACACGTCCCAGCTTGCGCCGCAGAGGGTTGAGCAAGGTCGGCAACACCTCGGCGTCATGGACATTTTCCAACGACACTTCCGCCGCCACGATATCGTGGGCCACCGGGTCTACCGCCAGATGCAACTTGCGCCACACTCGCCGCTTCTCGGCGCCGTGTTTTCTGACCTTCCACTCGCCTTCGCCAAACACCTTCAGCCCGGTTGAATCGATAACCAGGTCGGTAATGCCTCCCTTTGGTGGCTGTCGATAAGCCACTGTCACCGTGCGTGCTCGCTTGCTGACACAGCTATAGTCCGGCGCACACAGCGGTACGTTCATCAACTCGAACAGGGAGTCGAGTAGTCCCTGTGTTGCTCGCAGAGTGAGGTTGAAAATCCCCTTGAGCATCAGGAAGGTTGCAATGGTCTGGTCAGTGTAAAGCTGGCTGCGGCCCCGCCGCCCATGATGGTCGTGGTGAAACCAGTTGCTCATGGACTCGGCATCAACCCAGAAAGTGAGTGAACCACGGTTAATCAAAGACTTGTTGTATTGAGGCCAGTTAGTGATGGGGTGAAGCGACGTGCCCATGATGCAGACTTGAAGGGGATGGTGGGGATCAGATCACCGACCCCTCAGTTAGTTCCATTCAAGCTGCATTGATTTGGGAAACAACGCCTATGAAATAGTGAGTATGAATTTACGGCGGGTCTCCCCGCCGTTTTCATTCCCCTGCCCCCTATCATCACACCGTCACTGGCCGATCCACATAGAAGGGGCGGTCTCGCCATCCACGGCCAGTAGCTCGTAGGTTTGATTAGCCGGCAGGCGTAATCGGACATTCGCGAAACCTCACCCGCCAAGGCGGCCAGGTCTTCCCGGCCAGTGATTTTGGCCGCAGGCTCTAGGGCAAGTTTGAGGGGGGGGTTGAGGTGGGCATGGGGCATTCCCGAAAAATTCGGATATGCCCCATGGTAAGGGGGTAGGGAAATGCGCGGATTTATGGTGAATTACTGAGATATCTCACAGGAAGACCTCAAACGTTCGGTTACGCTTCGCTAATCGAACCTACGGGCTTACCTAGGCGATGTTAAAACAGTTCAGTCATAAGGAAGAAAGATGAACGCCAAACAAAAAGGGAAATGTCCATTCTGCGAGAAAAACGTCTCCGCTGTTGTGCTTGAAGCAAACACAGTGCGGCGAGATAGATGTGAGTGCCCTTCTTGCAAAGAAACAATTTATCTTTGTCGTATCCCTGGGTGCCACGACTATGCCAAAGGCACATCCGTTTATGATCATGAACTCTGTCCTAGCTGCACTAATAAAATTAATGACATCTCTGCCACAGCTGGTAAGTATGCTCTGGAAGCAGGTAAGGCTATCGTTGTCGCCTTGGTTCTTGGAAAATTAGGTGCCAAAAAATAAATGAAAGCCTTGATTTAAGTAAAACTCTGACACCGAATATTCACTGAAGCAGAAAACGGCGGGTCTCCCCGCCGTTTTTCATTCCCCGCCTCACCGATCATTACACCGTCACTGGCCGATCTACATAGAAGGGGGCGGTCTCGCCATCCACGGCCAGCAGCTCCCCCTCCAGCTCGATCTCGATGGGCTTGTCGCTCATAAAGTCCACTGCCTTCTTGGGCGACAAGCTGGCACGGGGTACCGTCAGTTTGATAGCCTCACCGCTGACGATACTGCGGCCATCGAGCAGCAGCCGTGCCTTGATCTCCGGCTGGATGTTGCCCGCGATGCGGGTACCGGTCACAGCATTATAGGTACCGCTGACCGTCAAGCTGCCGCCATCGGCTACCGAGCTACCTTTCACCGCCCGCACCAGCCCGAGCGCATAGTTGACCTCGATATCGGTACCCACCACCAGCGCCGTGGCTCCTTCCTTGATAGCCAAGCCGGTTGCGGCAATATTGCTCTTGCCGAGCGGAGCCCACTTCGGCCAGGCGGGCAGCACGACCTGCAGATCAGTCAGCGTCCCGGCCCCCTGATTGATGGGGCTCTCCAGACCCATAAAGGCAGCGGCCAGCAGCACGGGCGGGATCTCGGTGGTCTTGATGGTGACCATGGCAGGCTTGGGAATGTGGTAGTTCTCCCGCGCCTGACCATACTGGCCCTTGCGCTTGCTGGGAATGGAGATCTTCTGGCTGTCGGGTTTCACTTCCAGGCTATCCACATCGATGGGGCCAATCACCCCGGCCGAGACCCCGTTGGTAAAGGTCTCGATAAAGAGATCCCCTTCAAGGTGCAGTGTTTCGCTCATCATCGCTCTCCTTTGAATTTCACTCGGGTAGTAAAGGCAAGCGGCAAATAAGCCGCACCGCCGCTGTAACTGGGTTTGACCGGAGGGGTAACCCGGCGAAAGGTGCTGTCACCACATGCTCGCCCACTGACGGCCTGCAGGATGCGGGCAAGCCACACTCCGGCACTGACCTCCCTGGGGCTGGCACGATGCACCAGCACCAACAACCAGAGCTGATCAAAGCTGCTGGCCCGGCCTGACTGGGTACCTTCGCTCTCACGTTCGCCCTGATAGACCACATGCACCGCCGGAGTGTGCTGGCCCAGATTGGCGATGGCCGCCACATCGGTGGCCACAAACACCTCCTTGAGCCCCGCAGGTTTGAGGGGGGCGAGCAGCTCACGCAGCCGTTCGCCCGCCTGCAGGTAGTCGAGTTCAGCACCAGACGGGTTGGCGGGTTGGCTCATAGAAAGCCCCCCTTGTCGCGCCCCTGACTCCGACCAAAGACGCGCCCATCTGACTGCAGTTGGGCCAGGTTCTGGCTCTCCAGGGTGGCTCCATCGGATGCCAACCCCAGCGCCAGCTCCCCCTTGCCAACCGATTTCAGAAAGGCCAGTGCTGCCTCGTTGCGCTTGGCTATCTGCTCCGGTGCCTGTTCACCATAGAGACGGTGACGGGCAATATCGGCGCAGATAGGTACCAGGGCACTCGGGATATGGGCCAGCGGCAAGGGATAGCGACCCGCCAGATGGCCATCGATCAAGGCGCCTGCATCCTGCAGGGCGAGGCGCAAGGCCACCTCGTCCAGCTCACCGGTCGGCGTCATGGCCAGGCGCAGCAACTCGGCCTCGCCAAAGCGGATCACCATGTCATTGACGCTGGCATACATATCACTGCTCTCCGTTCTGGCCAGATGGCTGCTCATCCTTGACCGGGTATTGCACTTCGGTCGCGGCGATCGCTGTCACCAGTTCGGCCTTCTTGAGCTTGGCCACCTCCGGGATACCCATCTGCAGCGCCAGCTCGCGCAGCTCATCGACCTTCATCTCGGCCAGCGGCGTGACCTTGCCCGCCTGGGTGGCATCACTATTCTGGGTGGCAACACCGGCCAGATGGCCCGAACCGGTCAGGACGCCCAGTGTTGCGTCCAGATCCCCAGGCGCCGATGGTGCATCACCTGCTTGAAGGCTGGCGTCTTCAGCCAACCTGACGACCACCAGACGCGGGTCGTTCTCCAGGGTCGCGCACTGCTCAGGCGACACAACCATCTCAGACTTGCCCGGTGCAATCGGCAGGCCCGCGCGAAAATAGACCTGACGAACTGTTGACGTAATCCCCACTCGAATAGCCAGTTCCATCTCTTGCTCCATCTCATGTTTTCCTCGTCGAATCTGATAGAGAGGCTGTTTAAACCGAGGGTTAAACAGCCACAACGCAGGGTTAGAGGTAGTCAGCCACCACCAGCTCCAACTTGCCTTTCAGCTCGTTGCTGCTGCTGTTTGCCAGCTCTCGCTCCAGCATCTGAGTCGCCAGCTTCTCAAGGGAGGGCGGTACTACCAGCAGAGTGGCCTTCACCCCGAGCTTGCGGCCACCATCGGCTTGAAACTCCCGCATTTTGGAGAAGGAATCCCACAGGTTGTCGGGGGTCAGCGCCCGCTTGTTGGCAAAGGCCAGTTGCCAGAAACCAAAGCCTGCGGCATCACGGCAATCGACCCCGTAACGGAACTCCTTGCGGGTGAATACCGCCTCGTCATCGACCTTGGTCATGGCAATCAGCTGCGGCGACTTGCGATCCTGGAAGATGACAGGCTTGAGGGCACGGCTGGTATCGAGCAGGAACCAGGGCTCCCCCTGATAACCGGCATCCACCACCACGTTGGCGCTCAAAACAGGGGTACCGGTGCCATCTGCCTTGGGATAGACAGGGTGATCGGTGTCGAAGAAATACTGACCGTCATAGCAAGGCGTGGTGAAGCCAGCGCCCAGCAGACCAAAGCAGAGCTCGTCGGGGTGGATCCCTGCCGCCAGACCCATCTCTTGAAACAGGGGGGCATAGATACCCAGCTCGTCATCTTCGATATCGTTGCGATCGACCGCCACGGTGGCCTCGAAGTCTTCGTTGACGATCTGGTAACCGTGCGCCTTCATCGACTCGATCACCCGATCACCGACCCACTTGCGCAGACTGGGGAACTTGCCCAACCAGCCATAGGTGTTGGACTTGGTGGTCGATTTGATCACGGTGGCGATCTTGGTGTACTGGGCAGGCGCTTCACTCTTGGCGTCTTCAAAGTTCTTCTTGAAGCCGGTGAAGAGGGCCTGCAACAGCGCGGGAGTAACAATGGCCATACGGGTGTTCCTTCTCTGGTTAAACAGGTTGGTCTGACGGTCGCGTTCGTCCGATTACGCCGCTGCGCGGCTAAGCGAACCTACCGGCCTTTTGCCTTGGCAAACTCTTCATAGGAAATGCCGAGTTGATCGGCGGCATACTTGTCGTCCGCCGAGAGCACTGCATTCTCCGCTCGATCGGGCAGGGTCACCTGGGTGGTCTGGCTGGCGGCCAGTGCCGCAATCGCCGGACGGGGCTCCAGCAACGCCTTGAGAGCAGCCACCCCCTTCTGAGCGGCATAGGCGGTCAGATACTCTTCTTCTGCGGCCACCACCTTGCCCTGGGTACGGGCTTCCTTGATCAAGGTCGCGGCATCCGTGGTCTCAACCTTGGCGCTCAAGGTGGCGACTTCCGTCACCAGGGCGTTATAGGTCTCCACCGGTACATACTTGGCCAGGTCAATCTGGCCACCCTGCCCTGTGGCGACGGTCGCCTTGAGCGCAGCCAGCGATGCGCTATCTACCGCCAGCTGCGCTTTGGTGGCAGAGAGTGCCGCCTCCAGCTCCGGCGCGCTCGCAGCGCTGGCCTGCAGGGTATCCAGAGCAGCCAGAGCGGCAGTCCCCTGCTCGGCGGTAAACTGGCCATCGGCACCCGGCTGGATGCCGAGTTTGCCGAGCAGCGCGATCAGGTGTTCGTTCATGGATTTCTCCTGTTGTGCAACATGGGATGGGGCGGCCAGCTGGCCGGGTTGGGTAGACATATGGCTTGAAGCGGGTAATGCACTCAAAGCGGCAAGCGCCTGCATGCCTACCACACCGGGATCATTGGTAATGGCGGTCATCCGCAGTTCCAGCGGGCGGCCCTGGGCGTCATAGGGAAAGACGGCAGACAGGAATCGGTACTCTTTGGCAGCCACCAGGGCGGCAGCCCGCTCCGTCCAGCGCGGCTTGATAAAGAGCCCCTGCCCTTCGCGCCATGCAATCTCGTCACTGTTGTACCAACCGGCCGCAGGGGCTGGCTGGCCGTTCTGGTCAGTCTTGAGGGTCTGGTGGTCGTAATCGATCAGGATGTCTTGCCCAAGGGCTTTGGCTCGGGCAATCAGGGCAGCAGCGATCTGCCCGTCCAGTTGCCAGTGGCCACTCGCCACATCGAACGGGCGACCATCACGGGCCTTGAACGGGCCGACCGGTAGCAGTTGGTACCAGCCATCGCCTTGGGGGGTGAGCTGCGCATCGAGCACCGCCAGCCGCTCCCCGCTGACGGGGTTGGCTTGGAGGATGGCCACGAAAGGCGCTGAGTATGGGGTCTTGGATATGTTCATGCCGCCATAGTGCGGCGGCATGAAGGGGGATGGGGTTTATGGTAGGTTAGAACACTTCAGATTACTAATAACGACTATTTATATGAATCAGATTAAGAAAATTGTTCAAAATGGTTATAAGTGCGACACCGATCACTCAGACCTTGAACTAGCATATATCTCATTGAAGATCGCATTAAAAGCTTACGCGTCAACATATAAAGAGCTTCAGTATGAATTTGCACCATTAATAAATACCCCCATTGTTGACTACTCTAAAATTTCAGCAAAAAACACCTATCAAATTCTTTATACTGAAACCATTATCCATTTTCAGCATTTCTTTGAACTTGTATTGAAAAGTTTTTTGAGAAATGAACATCCATTACTAAGTGATCGCATACAAGATGACCAAGCTACTCTACTTTTCAAGATCTTAAAAGGCCAGAAAGTTACACCAAAAGAAGATACCCAACTCCTGTCGATAGAGTTCGGAGAAACAATTAACCGCGTAATAAAGTTAGGCGGCGAGATCGATGAAATAAAAGAGCTTGCGCTGTCTCCAGTAGACTTCGATACGCTAAGAGAGCTTAACAGTCTTAGAAATAGGATATGGCACAGAGGTCTTTTTATTCTCAACTACGATTCCTTTGATATTTTAATTTGTAAGTTCGTATTGCCTCTTTTGAAGAAAATACTAAATAAAAAAGTATTCACACAAAATGAATCAAAATGGAAGTATTCACAGTTAGCATGCTCATTGAAACCTCTAGAGGAACTCTTTGAAATGTCTAACTCTGAATCTATTGATGTTGGTAAGATAGCAATGCTAAAAGAGTTCTGCCGCGCAGCTTATAACAACCCCTTAGACATGAATAACATTAAGGATGATTATATTTTCAAATGTGATAACCATACCATAATGGAAAGATATGCGGCATTCGCTAGAACCAATGCGAATGATGATTTTGGTGATGTTACGGATTGCCCCGTATGCGGTGCTTTTACTTTAGTTCATTATAAAGACTGTGACTTTGACCTTGAAGATGAGAGCGAAATTATCTGTTATACCACCCGAGTTGCATGTTCATGCTGCGACTTCTCCTTAATAAGAGGATTCAAAAACCCTAGAGAATACGGACTTCCGAACATAGATGACTTTCATCTCCATGAGTAACGTATTCCAGCTATGTGACTCGCTCTTGCTGTTTAAGGGTGTTTAAATCGCTCCTACAAGCAGCCAAGCTGTATGCCCCGCCCACTTGGATGGGGCTGAACCCAAAAATGTCTATACCTTGGCCTTGTCGGCCAATGATTTCACTATGATATCAACGGGACTGTTAAAGGAGGTTTCGGCAATCATCCCGGTCTGAGAAGTTCGGAACAAAGCTTCCAATGCCAGATGGCGATCCTGATCGGACTTGAGCTTGCCTTCATTCAACAAGGCTAAGTAAGTTTTTACCATAGTGACCCGTTCTTCCGCCTCAAGGCTGAGATGTGAATAAGTGTTAAACTGGCGTAGTGCAACTCTGATGATAACTGCCATCAGGGTTACCACAAGAGCAGCTCCTGTCGTGTTGAATACTAGATGTTCCATTCCACTATCTATCGCCATAGATGTGACCGTAAGAGCCGTGCCCCCGACTTCATCACCACTCTCAGCAATTTTTTTCGAAATGCCAACGATGCCACCCTTTGCATAGTATTCAACCAATAAAATGAAAGTTAATGCGATTGAACCTCCTACACCAAAAATCAACCATATAAAAGAATTTCGTTGATTTGTAGATTTTCTAGTTAGCCAATAACATACCGAAGCATCGAGATCAACTTGCTCATGGTAAGCTGTAGCAGCCTGCTTAATATCTTCTTTAGATTCGATGAATGTATTTTCTGCAAAAACCCGCGTTTTCTTAATACCAGCTAGGCAACGTTCGCTCCATCGCTTAAACTTTTCTTTTGTTTTTTTATAAAGTGACTCATGCTTATCAATTATTGAATTTATTTTATTATTGTATTCATCTACAGACTGACTGAGCTTTTCCTCAACACAGGAAAGTGTATATGTAAATTCTTTATGCATCGCCTCAATGGAATCCACATAGACCGTAGTTCCTTGCTGTTTGTTCTTAAATAAAAGAACCATATTAATGGCGATAGCATTTTGCGTAGAGTAAATCTTCATCAAGTCTGCGTAATGATTATTTTGCCGAGCAACTACAGATAGCTCATTATAAGTCAAATCTGTAATATGCAATAGTGCAAACATGCCTATCACTTGCCCATAACTATCATGAAGATGTTTAATAAACTGCCCTTCGGGAGTAAAGGAATATATAGGAAGCCATCGTTTCTGCCTCTCACTAAGAATCCTAATATGATTGCTAGCGTTATTAGCATCAATGTTTATTAACAAGTCGTTGATGCATTTTGTTTTAACAAAGTCCTGCAAATAATTCAATGGATGCTCTAACCGTCCCCCAATCCATTTCCAGAATGCATGCTCATTTCTAATGAATTCATTGTATTGCTCAATGGATGAGAAGAATTTTTCACCTCTTCCCTCTCCAAGTGGAATAGAAATTTTATCGGTAATCATTTGCTCGTTCATCGTACACCAGCCTCAATCGAAGTCTGGATATGATGGCATTGAGTATTACCAAACCTCAATCCTTTTCAATCAGTTATGAGATACCCCTCCAGCGTCTCCAACACGCTCTGTTTATCCCCTTCTGACAACCCCAGATAGGGGCGCTCGGGCAGGTGGGTCTCCTCACGGCCGAACTGGTGGGCAGCACCGTATTCCTGCGGGGTGCCGAAGTAAAGAGAGCGGGGATCGGGCTGGGCAGCCAGCAATTCTGGCAAAGCGCTGACCGCAGCCACACCGTTCCCCTGCTCCAGTGCAGCGAGCCGTGCCAGCAAGCTGGCCAGATAGTCGCTCGCCTCCACCAACCCCACCATATTGAGCACACTCTCGTTATTTGCCATCTGATTCCCCCTGCTGCTTGTTGTGCCAGTGTTCGTATCCTGCGCCCAGTGAAAATTGGGCAGCCAGGTCAAATATCACGGTTTATCAACTTTTATCATTAAATCATCAATGGTATAAGATTATGAATTAGCTAACATTTCTCTCGTCATCACACACACAAGGGAGAATGTTATGACCAAGCAATCAAACCACAATGCCGATATCAGCAACCCCAACAAAGGCTCGAACGGTACCAACCCTACCTATGACCGTAATCAGGGGAACCGTGGCTGGCAATTGAATCCGCAGACCCCGAAAAGCGGCGGCAAAAAGTAAGCAAGAGGCACCGGGGGGCTCGTCCCCCCTTATCTGGATCCCTATGACACAGAACGAGCAATCCACCGGCGCCAAGCGCCCTTTTAAACAGACTCGGGCCCTTATCCGGCTTGCTCTCAACGATGGTCTTACGCAAAAAGAGATCGCCGCACTTTGCCGAACCCAGCAATCTATTGTCAGCGCGTGGGCAAAAGGGACGAAACTGGCCAATGAGGGGCAACTGACCGAATTGCTGACCCGCTATGGCCATACGCTGCGCCGCCAATCCTTTCGCCTCTATTGGTCTATCGATGATGAAACCAAGACGAAGAAATTTTATCGGGTTGAGGGCAAGGTGATTTTCCAGCACATCTTCTACAACCTGCGGCGCGATGCCCGCAGCGGAAAACAGCACAAGATCAACCCGGAAGAGCGCCTGATTGTGCATCACCAAGGGCAGGATACCTTTCGAATAGTTTTTCAAGCGCGCATTCAATTTAACGATGGGCTGTTACTCGATAGCCATCAGGATGATTCGATTTGGTTCTCATCCATTTCTCCCCCACTAACTTGCAAACAACTGGTGGGCCACCTTGATAAGGCCAGCGCTGAAATAGCGTCCACATGGCCTAGCGATGCTCACACTGTCCCCTTTCTGATCCGCCAAGCCCTGCTGCAACACGGCTTCCAGGTGGAAGGGATTGAGGAGTACCCGGCACAGTGGTAGCCTCACCGGACACCCAAACAGGTGTCAGAGCACCTTAACGCTCTGAAAGGCGGCAATACCGCCACAGATTTGAGCACTCTTGCGAGTTAAGCCCTGTGAACAGCCCTTTGCTCTCACGGCGCGATTCAAATCGACAAGGGGTATGCAGGCGGCTCATACAGAGCTAGGCGAACAGGTCACCCAGTAGCCGAAATGGCTGTATACCAACAGGGATAGGGGTGGGCGCGATACCCAAGCCGTCAGTATCTGGCCGCTTGGGTATTTTTATTTTCCCCCTGCAACCTCCCCCTCACCCCACCCCTCTCCCGCAAGGGGAGAGGGGGCTAAAGAAGAGCGGTCGCTAAAAACAGCCACCGCCATCACCCCTCCCCTTTATCAGCTGGCGGCTTGCTGACCGACGTAGCGGCGACCAGTTGCGGCTCATCGGGTTCAGCCTGCGGGATCTGCATCTTCTTGTGAGCCCAGTCGAGCGGGATGCGCATGCCGCAGGCGGCCAGCTTGGGCAGGCTGTCGGCATAACGGCAGATATCCTCCGGCTCGGTCACATCAAACTCCAGCCGGGGGCTGCGGCGGGGGCCCTGATAGCTCTTGCCGTTCAGGGCATAGAGGGGATAGACCAGATCGCGGGTCAGGGTGGCGGCCAGCTGGCGGAGATCAGCATCCCGTACCTCCTGGCGCACCTCGTTATGGACATTGCCCAGGGCATTGGTCGAGCTCTTGCCATCGGCCTGTGAGGTCAAGGTGCCCCCCAGAATGGCCTTGCTCATGGAGCGCTCGCACCACTCCATCATCACCACAAAGGGATCGGCCTGACCGCTGGCGGCGTTCTGGAACTCAATCTCCATCCCGCGCGGGATAATGCCCCCGGCGTTATGACCGATGGAGAGCACCGCCTGCAGCAGGGTGGCCTTCTCTTTTTCGGTCGCCCCTTCCGGGTATTTGCCAAGCCGCACCGGCAGGCCGTAGATCTCCAGAAACTCGGCGAGATCCCGCACGCTGTAGTTCTTGAACAGAAACGGCCAGATCAGGGTACGGACAAGGCCGGTGCGGGCCAGATAACCCGATTTTGACTTGGCCTTGTGCAGCAGCCAGCCAAACGGGTTGAGGGCAACCCCTTCGTGGCTGTTATCCCGCAGCCGCAGCTGATTGCGATCATCAGGGTGGGTCTGAAACCAGGCGGGATCGCGCCAGATGATGCCCCTGGGGAGCTGTAATCCCTCCACCAGCTCCCAGCCGCAGAACTCCTGGGCACAAAACCCTTTGAGGATCCCGTCGGTGGCGTCAAAGATGGCATCATCAAACCAGGTAAAGTCCTCAATCAGCTCGCGGATCATCTCGCTGTCGCGCTTCTCCGCCGGGGTGGCGTTGCGGGGCGGCTCGATTGTCCAGCTCACCCCCAGCAGAGCGCGGCGACGTTTGCCTAGTTCACTCTGCAGGTGGGCATCTTTCTCTTCCATGTCTTCGGCCAGCTCGCACTGGGCGATCAGGTTGCCCTGTTCTGCCTCCTTCAATGCGGCCGCCGCCCTGCTCGGGGTAAGCCCTACCGTGGGGTGTTCACTGTAGTGACGGCGCAACTGGGCAAGCGCCGCCGAGTTCTCGGTCTGCGGCTCCTTTTCAAGCCGCAGGGGATTGCCGTTGATATCGATGATCCTGCCCATTACCAGGCCCCTCTCTCGAACGAATGATGGTTATCGCCCCTTGCTTCATCGCGCTTGTTGGGCAGTGGGGTGAACTCGATAGCGCCTCCCTCCATCCAGCTGGCCCGCACCGCCATGGCCAAGGCCACCGCAAAGTCACCGTGGCGCTGTTGGCCCCCTTGGCCGGTGTTCTTGCCCTTGTCGATCTTGGGGATGCCGTTGATGACCTGGATTTTCCCCAAGTCATCCTGCACATCTGCATGGCGCGGGATGGTCAGGTTGCCATCCTCAAACTCCGCCTTGAGCTTGGGCATCCACTCCCGATACCAGGGGTCGTTCAGCATCACGCACTCGATCATTCCGGCCCCCCAGCGCAAGCGGGCCGCCTCTGCCAGATAGCCGCCGTTACCGGTGGCATCGAAGGCCGCCGCCGTGAAACGGTGCAACCCCTGCAGCAGGTAGAACAGGATCTGGCGCTGACTCTCATAGGGGGCATTGACCAGCTCCACCACAAAAGGCACCTGTTTTCGCAAATTAGTGGCGAGGGAGAGCGGTACGAACACCGACAAGTCCCCTTTGCGGGCGAAATCTTCCCCCAGCACATGGCGACAACTGCGATCGAGCGCTTCCAGACAGGGCTTGAGGTTCTCCTCGCACCAGATATCCACCACCGCCTTGCGGGTCTCCTCGCTCGAGAGCTCAAAGTCTTTGGGGGCGGTAAAGCGCAGAATGGGGATATCCGGTTGCATCGCCCGCTCGATCAGGGTGCGCTTGATATAGACGCCACTGCTCTGCTTGGGTACACAGAAATACTCCTCAAGGGCATCCTCTTCGGTGGCAGTGGCCTTGAGCAGCCCCGCCTTCCAGGCATCCTCGGCTTCCTGTGTCCAAAGGCCGCCCTTGACCTGGCAGATCCGACGATAGAGCCCCTGGCGGCAGGCATCGTCCAGGCTGATGGTATGGATGGAATACGCTTTGCGGCCCGCTCGGCTGTCGTTTATCAGCTGGTTAAACAGGTTATCGACGCCGTTATGGGTACTGATCAAGCGCACCTTGGCGCCCCACATGGTCAGCGCCATGGCGGCCTTCAACACCTCGGCCAGTCGGTCGTGGAATGCGGCCTCGTCGATGGTCACATTGCCCTGCATCCCCCGCAGGTTGGAGGGGTTGCTGGAGAGCGCCTGCACCTTGAAGCCAGAGGCGAAATAGACCACGAAGGTGAGGATCGCTTTATCCTCGTCGTCGGTGAACACCTCCTCCTGGATCTCACCGGCCGCCTTGTTGTACGCCTTGGCCCACATCGCCACCGCATCGATAAACTCGCGGGCCATCTCCTTGTTGCTGCCCACATAAAAGTGGTGGCAACCCCCGGCCGTTTTGGTCTTGGAGGCCGTCAGGGCCGCATCAGCCGCCTCCGCCCAGGTGATACCGGTACGGCGGCTCTTCTCGGCGATCTTGAGCGGGCTCTCGTCGGCAATCCAGATCCGCTGGTACGGCAGCAACACCTCGTCGGGGTTGTATTCGGTACCCAGGGTCTGGGCCAACTGCTGGGCGATCGTGGTCATCAGGCAATCCCCAATATTTCACGGCGAATGGCGGCAGCAGCCTCACCGCTCAAGCCCGCCTGGGTCACGATGGCTTCGGTCTTGGCGGCGATCTCTTCGGCAAATGCCTGGCGGATCTCCTTCTCCCGCTTATGACTCTGCATCGCGGTCGATTCGAGCCGCTGGGCTGCCAGCATGGCGTTTTTCAGCATGTCGATATCCACCGCCTCCTCCGGGTTCTGCACCTGAGCCAGCATCGCCTTGAACAACTGGGAACGGCCCAGCTCCAGAATGAGTTTGGTGGTCTCCCCCATCGGCTTGTCGCCAAGCTGGGAGGTCAAGGCGGCCGTGGTTTCTCGCAAATCCCGCAGGTGCTGGCCGACCTGTTCAACCTGGCTGGCATGACGGCTCAACCCGGAGCGGGAAAGCTTGAGATCATCTGGCAGCCCAGCTTCCTCGATCAGGCCGTTGATCTCATCCAGGATGGCGGCCTGACTGTTGCCCTTATCCCGCAGCATCTCGTTGAGCACGTTGCGGATGGACTCAGGCAGCAGCCACACCTTGCTGGCGCGACCTCGGGTCGGTTTATCGGCCATGCTTAATCCTCCGCCCTGGGTTTCTTGACGCCGGGCACCGTTGCACGGCCCTCTGCTGCGTCCTGCCCCCGACCGGTCAGGTGAGCCACCTGCACCGTGGCCAGCCGCTCGATGCGCACCAGCCCCTGCTCTTCCAGCCAGGCCAACAGGGTCTTCACCCGATCCCGCGTCACCCGGCCGGTACCCAGCTGGTCAAGGCAGTCATTGAGGATTGACTCGTTGGCGGCACCACCGATATCCAGCAGGGAGCGCAGGATCACCAGCCTCTGCTGGGCGTCCAATATCGCTTGAATACTCATGGCTTCTCCTTCTGTACGGCGGCGAGCTCATTTTCCAATAGCAAATCGGCAAGACGACGGGCTTGGCGCAGCTCCGGCTTCACCTCCCGCAACTCCCCCCGCAATTCGCTGATCTCCAACTGCAGCTTGTGCAGCTCACGCTCGCTCGGCAGATCAGCCAGTACCTGCTCCACCCGCTGGACTCTCTGCACCAGGGCCGTGAGGTCTTCGCGCTTGGCGTAGGTTTTGGAGAGCAAGATGATGACCACCAAACCCACCAAGCTGGCCAATGCATAAAGAGGCCCCCAGTTCTTAACGATGAATTCCCACACGGGTCGCCTCCTTGCGCTCATACAGGGTCTGGCACTCGATACAGCGCTCGGCACAAGGCTCGGCTACAAGGCGGGAGATCGGGATGGCTTCGTCACAATCGCAGCAGATACCATCGCCGTGTGGCCTTGCCCTGTTCTGGTGGGCTTCGATAATGCGCCCAGTCCGATCGGCATCGGCCTGCTGGGCGCGGTCTATATGGTCTGTCACATGACCTCTCCCGGAGCCCATCCCATTAGGCTATTTCACTTGCCATTTTGGCCCTGGGCAGTGCTCGAAAGCCTCACGTACTGCATGTACGCTGCGGTTTCTGCGCGCTGTCCGAGACCAAACTGGTTGCGCCAATCACGCCTACTGGGACAGGCTCAAACAGTGTTTTAACGGACGGTATGGGTCGCCTTGATGCGGCCCCAGATGGCGAGCAGGCCACCCACCGCACTGGCCAGATCCACCAGGGTGGATGCCAAGCTGGCTTGGGTACCCGCATCGACCGGTACACCAAACAGGCCAGCGATACCGGCCCCCACGGCAATCACACCACCGATCACGGTGCGGCTTTTGAAGGCAGACTTCGCTTGAGGTAACAGGGAATCAGGCATGATGGGCTTCCTTCTTTTTGGGTTGAAATAACGGAGGTTGGCAATGACGGGCACGGGCCCGCAGGCGATCCAGTTCGGTCACCGAGCGCCACCCCTTCTCAAAGAGGGATTGACGGGTCTGGTGGCGGCTATAGAGCGGGATCGCCTTCGGGTCAGCGATCTGATTGGCCAGAGCTGCCTTGAGATGGGCTTTGCGCCCATCCTTGAAGCAAGCGAGATAACGGGGGTTCTTGAGCTCAGGGATGCCAAAGCAGCCCGCAGCCTGGATCGCGGCCGCCGCCTTCTGTTGCTTGATGGTCAGCACGCTCATGCCACCACCTCACCAACCACGTCGGAAAGGAGGTAGCTTTGCAGACGCAGCAGTCGGTTGATCCAGCCATCGGCATTGGCCCACTGGCTCGGGTCTTTGCGCACAATGCCGTGCATGAAGCAGGCCCGCTGCATCATCAGAGCCAGCAACAACTGGCCCTCGCCCTTGGCGCCCAGTTGCTGCTTGAGCCTACCAATCGACACTGGGCCAAGGCGACCATCTGCCATCACCCCCAAGACCTGCTGCAGCTGTTGGATGGCGCGTTTCGGCCCGTGATGCACCGCAGCATCAAACACGGCGATAGAAAGGGCCGGGCTTAAGCTCGCAATCAGGTCACAGCGGGCGGGAGCCCAGTAGTTCTGGCGGTAAAAGGGCTCGGTATGGGCCGGAGTCAGATCACCGATAGCGATATCGGGTACCCCATCCCGATCGAGGTCGGCCATGCCGTCCTTCTTGCCATCGGCAGCATCGGCGATGCCGTACTTGGTATGACCACCACGGTCGGCGGGATGGTTGACTTCGCCCCCTTCCACATCGGGACGAAGCAGCCATTTAAGTGCGAGTGATAACATAAAGGCCCCTCGGTGAACTGCGTTATCAGCAGCGTACCGAGGAGCCTCTATGGCTGGGGTTTATGGTAAGTTACTTTTTATATCACGAATGTAAGCTTAACCACTCGAACAAGTGTGAATCGCTTAATTTAACAGTCCCATTTAAAATAGATTTCCTCTTACCCTCTTTGCTCGCATCCCTTTCTGAAACAGATGGATCCATTTCGGCCAAAATACATTCAGAAAGATAGTGATAACGATTAAATGCTTCTTCAGGAGAAGATATGCTAGGTGCACTATCCATCATATAAACCATAGCATTTAGCGTACTACGAAGATAATGCTCTAAGTTTACGATTAACATATCCAATCGATCAGGCGTTGCTGCATTGTGAACAATGGCGTTTCTTGTTCTATAGAGTCTATGCAGCTGTAGCTCGACTTTTCTCTCATGTTCTTGAATTTTCACTGCGAGCGGATATGGTGTTTTACAGAGTTTCAAAAATGCTCCAAATCTGAATTTAGCATATGGATAGCTATTTAAACGCTGCATAACATCGTTAACAACATCATCGTTTTTTAATGCTAAGTATAGGTCTCCAAGATTCGATTTTCTAATATCAATGGATGTGTCATTAATTAAAAAACTCTCCCACTTCAACTTTTTAGCGACACTTCGCAATGCAAATAGCTGTTTGACTGGATAGTCAAGGCGAATGCATGGAAGTACAGCCAAGATTACATGAGCATCATGGCTTAACTGTTGTTCAGTTACATCTAAGGTTAGTGACTCCAAAGCAGACCAGTACGCGGTAAACCTGCTTTCTGCAGTGTCTTCAGATAAACCATTCTTAAAAAATCGAAACGCAGCACTAACCTTTCTTATTGTTTTTTCGGTTGCTTGCTCGTGCAAGCGTGACATTGTTTCCATATATAATTCGAATTCATTTCGGCTCAATCTATCTAGTGCATTTATCAATGGTTTTTCAACATCACGTAACGTCTTACTTCGGTTTTCTATGACGTTTGTTGCTACAAACTGTTTGTGTATTTGGATATCAGCCCTTCCCATCATGTAAGCAATAACGTCTAGCGCTTTATGTAAATCTGCATCGGCTTTTTTCTTTGCTGCACTGAATGAGATAGCTTCAACTTCAATCTCAACCTCAATTGAGTTATTTATGCCATTCTTTATTGTTGAGAAAACACAATTTTTAAAATTTATATCACCGCCGGCCTCATCAACCAACAGATATAACCGCTCATTAGCGAGAGTTAATTTTATTTTAACAAGGAAAGGTTTGAGTGTTATTTTGGAAACCAAGGAATCAAACGACTCATCAAATGAATTCACCCTATTGAACAAATAATTTTTAACTAGAGAAAAACATTCTGTCGTAGGCATTCCAAGAGTTATCAACACACTAATCAGAGAATTAGTAACACTATATATTCTACCAAACACCTCATCTGAATCAACAGGTCCTGATAGCAAATTTTCTCTTAGTATTCCAACAGAGATATCACGATAATGTGCTCTTACCGAGCTAGATAACTGATTCAAAAGGCTACATATCAATGCCTTTCTCTTTTCTATTGGGCTTGTATTTGGAACATTTAGTTTTTTATCATCATCGCCACAAATAGATAGAATCTGTTTTGTTATTTTTTTAAAAACATCCTTGTCTAAACAAGGATCTGTTCGCAAGATTTCTAAAAGCTCTTGAATAATATGATATCGTTTTTCTACCGCACGAAACTTATCTCCATGGGCATACAACTCCAACAATTCTTCTGTAGCATTGAGCACGTTGTTGTAGGTTACACGATCACTGTCAATACTCTGCAAACAACAAAGACTAGACCAACACTCTATGAAGAAAAGCTGCTGAGGTTCCAAACCGGACCTGTCGATTCTTGTGTCTAAGCGCATTGTTGCCTTGTTCCTGAATTTTGTTATACTTCGGCAATCTTATCGAATTTACATCAACAAGTGCTAGCAACTTGTGGATTCTGAAAAAAACGGTCCCCCCTTTGGCTGAGGCTTCGTCCCGCAAAGGATCGGGACCAACTTATAAAAAAGGGCGTCATTGGACGCCCTTTTTTCATTCAAAATTTAAACGACCTTGAATACGCGTTCTTACTAATTCCCGCTGCTCAGCCACCACCGCATAGGTCTGGGGTACCGACAGTCCATGCTTGCGGGCAAGCTGGTCGATATTGCGGCCGTTGAACTCATCCCAGATAGCCCTATCCCGCAGCGCGGCCTTGAGATGATCCCCGGTGGGGATGTAGTAGGCACGCCCCCCCATATAGTGGGCCTGTACCAGCGCCAGCTTTCGGGCCTGTGCCTTGGCCTGCTCGGGCCCCATCCCCCCTCTTGCCAGTTCGCAGGCCAGCACATCCACCAGCTCGCTCAGGGCTTTGGGCCATTTGGCCGTCAGTTCGGAAGCCGGGATCTGGTCGAGGCGATCGACCAGCTGCCCCAGTGAGGCGTGATCATCGGCAAAGAGATCCTGATTCTGTTCCATGACTCCTCCGGCACAATAGAAAAAGCGGTGCGCCGATTAGAACACAGACCATTTTATACGCACATTTTTTAGCGCATACTGAGTCCCTTTACTCTCTCTCCAACAAGATTCATGGAAAGGTCTTTGAACTATGAGCCGACGGTACTATCGACGGAGAAACCAGTCACTTATCACCGACACCGCCAGCACTATGCTGATGAGTTCCTGGTGGGGTGCTCTAATGCTGGGCCTCATCGGATATGGGCTTTTCTACTGGCTACTACCGGCATGGATCATCAGCAAGATTCAAGAAATCCCTCAGCTCACAACCGGTTTGGATATCCGTACCATGGCCTTCCAAGCTGTTGCGCGCAAACTACATTGGTCTGAGTTCGTTGGAATGGCATTCCTATGGTTGGGTCTCTTGATTGCAGGTATCAAGCTGCTGGCAACGGAACTGGAACCGAGCCAACACCATTCAGGGCTGCTCGGTTTTCTAGCCCGCTTGCTGGCGCGGTGGAGTGACTAGACAAGATGCTGGTGAATGTAGTTCAAACATCCGGGGTAGAACCCACTGCACCCCAGCCATTATGATAGTATTGTCATCTAGCCTCGCACGGGTATGTTTTGTGAGCTGCACACCCTTTCATCAAAGAATAAGTGGAAAAAAATTACCATAATGGTAAATAATGTCAGTGCCTACACAGGGCAACCACCCGCAGAGGGCGCATCTGATGCCGAGCGTCGTCTAGCAGGTCCCCTTTATAACCCAGCCGATGTGCTGGCAGTGTTGTCAAGCGGGAGCACTATCCCATGGACAAGAGATTGCAAGAGTGACTTGCAAGGATTGGCGTTTGACGAGGCTGATATTCAACAGTTGCTGCGTGACACACTGCAGCATGGGCGGTACCTCAATTCTCAATGGTGTGTACAACGCCCAACTGGCCCTTGGGCTGCTTGTGACGCATACCAATTAGGCCGAGATGAGTGGAATGAGTACGCGTACAGGGATTTGCGCGTGGAGTACTACATCAAGTTCGCGATAGGTAAAACAGGCAAGATACTACTGTTGGTATCGGCCCACGTACCTACACGCTAGGAGGTTCAAGATGGCTGCAACCGTATGCCCGATTTGCGAATCGGGCCATCTGCATCATCAGATTGAAGATATCGAAGTCGAATACATGGGTCACACTGCCATGCGCCCAAGCCACTACTCTGTGTGTGACGCTTGCGGTAGTGAGCAGGCAACTGCTGCCGACTTACGGCACAACAAACGGGACACACTGGCGTTTAGAAAAATGGTGATGGGTCTCCTCACTGGAGCCCAAGTACGGGCCTTGCGGCAAAGCTGGGGAATGACCCAAGAAACCGCTGCTCGTGTATTTGGTGGCGGTCCTGTCGCATTTTCCAAGTATGAAGCGGATGATGTCATCCAGTCTGAAGCAATGGACAAGTTATTGAGACTTGCTGATGAGATGCCCTTGGTTCTACAACGACTGAGACGAGATGCAGGGGTCGTGTATCAAGCGCAAGATCCATGGCAGATAGTTGCTATCGATATGGCAAACGCCGGACGTCAGCAAGCGGTCATCAAGACCAAACGTAGCTTCCAGCATGAGGTTAGTTATGGCTAAGGCCAACAAGGTACTGCAAGAGGCCATTGATGCTCTTGTTATCAACGACGTCTACTTGCATTCCTCACATGCAGCTTGCCTTGATGATTTTGATCCAAAGTACTTCGGCGATATGGATTTATTGCAGGTGCAGCAAATGCATATTGTTGAACAAAGCCAGTTATTGACGCTGGATGGAGGGCAAGACCTGCTGCGAGTCTTTATCCGTATGGGCACTCGCTGGATTCAACCTGTTGCAGAGGGTGAACATGACGAAGAAAGTGAGCCTCAAATCAAGGCAATCATCGAAGCTGACTTTGTTGCCGAATATCAAGTCAAGACTGCACTATCGCAAGACTGCATAGATGCGTTTTCTTTGCAAAACGCTAGCTATCATGTCTGGCCTTACTGGAGAGAATATCTCTGTTCCCAATGTGAACGGATGAGATTACCCAGAGTTGTTTTACCCACTTTGCAAGTTCCCAGATCAAATAAGTAACCACTCGCACAGTTAACGCTGTGACCACTTTTTCAGCGCCTCCAGCATTTTGACGGCCAGAGGCGCATCCAGCCAGCCCACCTCGGCCACCCCTACCCCGCCGTTTAAACGGGCAGTCATCCGTTGCACCCAATGGTTTAATGCGGTTTCCGAACCATCCCTGACGATACCAAGGCGGGCCATCTCGCACCAGATGGCCCTGATCTTGGCAATTTCATTGACCCTGACGTGGCTACCGGCCGCAGGGCTCAGCCGTCTGTTGGCTGCATGGCGAGCAGGCTTGGGAATAAAGCCCGCCGCCTTGAAGGCAGTCAGCACCAGCTCCAGCTCCTGTTCGCTCAACAGGGCGGCGCTGCGCTTACCGGTGTGGCTGGCCAGCAGGTCGCGGTAACACTCGTCATCGAGCGCCAACGAACGGCGCCCCACCTGTACCAGCCGGATCAATCTGCTGCGCTTGTCCATCACCTATCCCCTCCCCGTTCTGCCTTGCTGTCATGATGCTGCCCGGCCACCCTCAGCTGTTGGTAGTGCTCATTGAGGCACCCCCGACACCAGCTGGAGAGCCGTGTGGCATCACTCGCCAAACCGAAAAACTCGGTATCCCATGGCCAGAACTCGCCACAACGGGGGCAACGCTGCTCCAACCCCAGTTCGGTGATACAGGCCCGACCGCTTTGCAGGCGGCGAGCCAAAATATGGGGGGCCAGCAGGGGGCTATAGATGGCCATGGCGATCCCCGGTTCCGTGTACCCCGCCACAATCTCTGACCGATTTGGCCTGCTGCAGCTCTGCCACCAGTTGCCAGCGCATCTGGCAGGCTTCTCCGGCCAACGCGTGAAAACCACGGGCGCGTGCCTCTTTATCAAACTGCTTGAGCTGTTTGCACACAGCCCTTTTTTCAGCAGCCACCAGTGCAATGGCTGCGCTGCTGAATATCTTGGTAAGCCGAATATCCATCTCTGTTTTGGTCATCGCCGTGCTCCTTGTATCAAGACGGTGAAGACCTGGGCCCAGATCGTTTGGTTGCTCATCAGTACCAGGCCACCACACCGGATAGACAGGGCGGCAGTGCCGCCCTGTTTCGCATCGGGCTATTACTCGAACTGCAGTGGCGTCACCCCTTGATACTCCTCGGCATTGAGGGGCGCAGGCCCCAGCCCCAGCGCCCAGAGCAAGGCGGCCTTGATACCATCCTCATAGGTATCATCGGGGTAGCAGGTGCCCTCGGTTTCGGTGATCTGCTCACAGAGCAGCAATTGCTCTTCCGCTTTTTCCACGTTGATTTCCATCACGCCTCCTCCCTATACCTTGGCCAGATCCAGGCTCATCTGGATGTAACGCCCGTGAGCGTCACGCTCGTAGAGCCGCAGATATTGGCTGGTGCCGGTCACCTGGATGGCATCGACAGCGGCTTGCATGGCCTGCAGCCAATCCGGGTCATCGATATTGAGCTGGCGCAGGGAGAGCACCTGATTCACGTCGATATGACCGCTCTTGGATACCCGAAAGGCATGGTCTACCAGAGCGCGGATCTCGCTGCTGGCGCCATCGCTCCAGCGTTCGATACACTGGTCAATCAGCGCTTTGGCGGCCTGGATCCGTTCATCAAATTTGCGGTGCTCCCCCACCGCCCGGATCAGCTTGTAACGGCCGTCGAAACTGAGCAGGGTCACGTTGCCCTTGGTGCCGCCCCACGCCACGCCGTACTGCTCGGATGACAGGTCAACAAAGTCGTTGATCTGCTGCATGGCGCCAATCTTGAAGGCGGCCAGCTGCGAACGCTGCTCGCGGGCTGCCGCAATGATGCCCATCACCACTTCATCGCGCAGCTTGTCTGCCGGAGCGATCAGGTTTTCCGGTACCCAGTGCCCCTGAGCGTTCTGGCGCATCGGGGTGGTACTGCTGGTTTGTGCTTCTTGCATGGGCTTCTCCTTAATGGATCTTGTTGCTGCCAGGCACCGGAGGGCACATCACGGCGCTGTACTGCTCTGTTGTCGCGCTCGCCAGCTCCTCTTGGTGGGTCGCGCTGCAGAATTCGAGAAACTTGGGTAACTGGCGCAGTACCACCCGCGCCAGCGCCTCGTCTTCTATCTCAAGCTGGATCTTGCTCATCTCATCCCCCTTGCCGGTTTCAGGATTTTTGGCGCCAGTGCAGCAGGCACCCGCCAAAGCGCACCAGGGCAACTTCACGCACCACGCCCGCCAGACATTCACGGCTCAACACGGCGCGCGCCTGCATCTCTTTGGGCAGTGGCCCGGTAACCGCCAGCAGCGGGGTATGGCAAACCCGACTGGTGCGAACGTCATATCCCTTGGCCGTCAGCCAGTGGCTGAGTTGCTCGGCGGTCTTTTGCAAATTGCTGTGCAGATACTTTTTCATCCCATTCTCCTTGTGATCTCGTCACCGGGCCCACCGCGAAAGAGCCCTGCCAACCCTTATTTGCCTTCTTGCTTGTCGAGCAGCCGGTTGTATTTGATGGCCATGATTTTCAGCTCTTCGGCCAGCAGCTCACTTAGGATGCGCAGGCTGCTGCTGGCATTGTCGCCATCGCTTTTGGCCTGTCGGCGCAATCTGGAGAGGGTGGCCTCGGCGTCATAGCGAGCCGTTTTCTGCGACCCTTTGCCCTGCTCTACTGATAACCGCATCGGGCGGCGAAGCTGCTGCGCCTCGGTCAGCTGGCTATGGGGGCAACCGCTGCGGCATGCCTTCCAGAGCTTGATATCCATCGGGCTGCTACCCACCTCACTGGGGCCACGACGTTGATGGGCAAGGCACTGGTGAGCCGGAATATCCCCCAGGATGGGGCACCTCACCTTGTTGCCCATCAGGGCCCCCTCCACCAGGGTCTGTACCCTTGCCATATCGCCGGGATACTTTTCGTTGCAGACCTGGCTGATGGTGGTGCGAGAGAGCCCGAGCTTCTCGGCCACCTGGGCCAGCGAACTGGCTGCCACTTCGGCCTGCAACACCTCAAGCCACGTTTCCATGTGTCTCCTCCTCCCGTTGGAACGGGTATAACTGCTGCTGGTTTTGATCCCAGCAACCATGGTCACGACACAGCGGGGCATAACGGCCTGTATCCCTGACCAGCTGATAGCGTCCTGTCAGGCCGTGTCTGGCGGGTACAGGCAGCAAACTGTCAACTTTGAACAGCACCTTGACGTAACCGGCTTTTACCAACCTATCGGTGTAAAACCAGGCTTGTTTCTGACCCGTCTCTGCCGTCAGCATCAGGTCTGTCAGGGTGAAGAAGCGGCTGATCTTCATGGTGTTCCACATTTTCTGTTGATTGGTTTTGCGCTTGTTCCTGCATTTGGGCCGCTTCTGGCCACTGCTTTTGCCAATCGGTGGCATGTATTGAGCGCTAACCACTTTGAAAGAGGCCGGGCGGGATACCACGCCGTCCGGGTGTTTAATGAGGTGGCCAGCGGCCAACCAGTCACGCACGACCTTGTAGATATGTGCCTCCGACATTCCCGTCACGGCGATCACGTCCTTGATCAGAAAAGTCTCTTGCTGGCACATCCATTCCCAGGCTTGCAACGTCATTAGCGTTGCTTTTGTATCAACCACTGGAATCCCTCCCGTGCTTTGTTTTTATTGGCTGTAGCCTGACGGCTAGCGGCTGCGACGCACGTCATGGAGCAGCTCGCTGGCGTCAACGTCCTCCAGCCGGATAATCCGGGCATCAGAGGCCATCGCCATTTTTTCAATCTTGTCGAGGGCCGAGACGATGGTGCGCACCACGCCGTTGGAACGCTTGCGGATCAGATCCAGCAGTGCATCGTCGATCTCCACGTCCACCTCCAGCATTTCACTGGCAATCAGGGACACATCATCGAGATCGGCCGGTTTGAATTCGATCCACTGGGAGATGCGGTTAAACAGTTGCTTGCGCTGGCTGATGCGGCGGGCAATCTCTTCCATCCCGACCAGGATCAGGGGTTGTTCGGTGGCATCGTAGATATCGCGCAGGGTCTCCATGATGCGGGCATTGCCGACCACGTAATCGGCCTCGTCCACGAAGATGGCCAGCTCTTCGGCGCGTACAGATTCGATGATGCTATCGACCTGAGCACGCAGGTTGTGGCGCTGGGGAATGCCGATCTCTTTGGCAATCTGTTCCAGCAGGCTGGTCACCGTGTCGGCCTTGTAGCAGCGGACATAGATGCCGTTCACTTCGTCCTGGTTGAACAGCCATTCCACGGCGGTGGTCTTGCCAAAGCCGGAGGGGCCATGGATCAGACCAATGCCTGGCACTATGCTGGAGCGGTTGAGCAAGTTGTCGAGCAGCTGCTCGGTCTTGATCATGTTTTTGACTTCAACGATCTTGTGTTTCATAGTGGGTTTGTCCTTTGTTTTTGGGCCTTTTCGGGCTACTCGCTAACCTTTTGCCTGGGTGCAGCGGGTAGCCCGAACTTCATCCAGATGGCGGTTAATGCGTTTTGCCATCAGCTTGTGGCTGTAGAGGTATCGGGTCAGCCACTCCTTCTCCCGCTCTGTCAGCGGGGTATCCAGCTCCCGCTCTGCCAGATAGATGGCTTGCTCGTACTCGGTCTTGAGTGCTCTCGATTCCTGCCCTGCGGTGGCTTGCGCCCGCTGCGCTTTCGCTTCTCGTCTGGCTTCTATGGCGGCCAGTTCTGCCGCATTGAAACGGGCGGGCTCAGCGGGCGTTGAGACCCCGGTGAGCGCGGCCAATGCCGGGTTATCGAGGGTGAGATCGCGCCGACTGAACGCTTCAATACCCTTGGCCTGATCGACGAAGTGGCGCACCACATCCTGATGGAGCTGGTCGATGCCAAAGGTCTTGGCAAGGTTGCGCATCTCGCGGCGAAAGCTGGCCAACGCCTTGGCATCGGCTTTTTTGGCCGCCCGGAAGGCATCGGGACTGATGCCATTGCCCAGCAGGTCGATGTTGATGGCCTCGATCCGCTCGTTCCAATCGCCGGTGCGGTACAAAATGGCGCGGCCCACATCGCACGGATCGAGAAAGACGCTGACCCGCTGGCTCTTCCAGTTGTGCTCCAGCAGTTCGGGGGCGCTGTATTTGAGACCACCGGCCTTGATAAAGCCTTTGGAGACGGTCGCCTCGCCGATATGGTTGAGCAGCAGATCCAGCGCAGCTTCATCGGGAATGGCACGGCGCTGATAACGGGCCAGCTGATACTTTTCATTGGGGCTGACCCCGAGGGCACTGTGCTTGCGGTTGTGGTAACGGGCATCGAGCCAGTTATCGAGCAGGGTTTGCAGTTCGGCGGCCGTCATGGCCAGCTCGTAAATCTCTTTTTGCGCATCCGGTTTGCGCTTCTCCTCCAGCCGCTGGGCAAAGCTCTTGCGCGCCTCGATCACCTGACGGTCTGCCACGCAGTGGCCGATATAGGAGGGCAACAGCTCGATCAGGCCGTGGCTCAGGGTGCGGAAAAAGCGCTCGATATGGGGTTTCTCCCAGCCCGAGTAGGCGTTGGAGCGGCTGACGTTCATACCAAGCAGAGTGCAGATGGACATGACCCGCTGGCTCACGTAGTCAGAGCCGTTATCGGTGCGCATCACGCCGTTATCGTTGAGCGTGCCCCAGGCCAGCAGGGTCTTGCGCAGCAGCAAGCAGATCCCTTCGCTCGATGAGCTCTTGGCCACCAGCAAACGAACGCGACGGGTATACACGTCGATCACCGCGATGATGCTGTGACGGCCATCCACCAACATGGCATCGACCGGGGTGCTATCGAACTCCCAGACGTCGTTGGGCTGGGCCATCCAGGGGTACATCTCCTCGATCGCGCTGCGGTATTTGTTGTTGTAGGCATCCGGGTTGGTGGTGTAGGTAAAGGCCACCTTGTTCTCTGCCAACCATTTCACCATCCAGCGACGCAAGGAGGATTGGCTGGGGATCTGCCATCCCAGCTGATTCATTTCGCTGTATTGGCTGGCCAGTTCGTGCAGCGCCCCCCACTTGTTGGCCAGATGGGGCTTGGTGGTGACCAGTGCGGTGAGAAACTGGGCCAGATCCGGGCTCTGTTCGACGGTTGATGGCCGCTCCCGCTGATAGTTGCCAGCCAGGGCTGCGGGGCCTTCATCCGCCAGCGCACTTTGCCAGCGGCGCAGGGTGATCAGACTGAATGGCTTTTGCCTTTCATAAACGCTGACAGGCAGGGCGAGAGTGCGGGCACGGTATGCCTCGATAAAGGCGCGGCGCCCCACCTCCCCTTGCTGGCAGGCGTGATAGGGGGCCAGGAAGATATCGGCGGCCTGCAGGATCAGCAGTCTGGCATCGACCTTCTGGCGAGGCCCCTCCCCCAGTGTCAGCAATTTGCGGCCTGCCTCCGGTTTGACCGGCACCTCGCGTGCCAGCAACTTGGCCATAGCCTTGCCACCCGCTGCATGATCGGTCACTGCATGGCCTTGTGCGGCCACAGCCTGTTCTGCCAGGTAACGGCGGGTTTCAATCGGCAGTGAGCCAATGTGGTATTCAGCCCCTTTGCCTTTCTCGCGCTTGCGGCTTTGCCACTCTTCACGCTCGGCCTTTTTGCGCACACCATCGGGGTAAGCGGGCATGCCAACCAATCCGGCCAGTGCCTGGGCGGTGTACCAGGTGCTCATTGGTCACCTCCCAGCAGATCGATCCCCAGCGATTCGGACAGCAGGGCCATGATGGCGCGGCTTTCCCGACGCTTGGGGCTAATCCCTCTGGCCGGAGCATAGTGTTTGATGCAACGCTGTACGGCTCGGGGGTGCAACCCTTTAGCGCGGGCCCAAGCAGCTTGGGAATATCCGCATTTTATGAGCTCAGCCCTGATCCACTCTGGTGTTTTCCCTGACATACTCACCCCGTTTCGGTATCATCAAGTGTCGCAGTGCGTATCTTCACCATTCATAAAAGAATGATTTTATGTCGCTATGCGTCACATATGAATGATTGATCACCCCAAAAAGATTGACAAGTCTTTTTGTGCGGAATTTTTTGTCTATCGACTCACCAGCATTAGCCACTAGCTGAGAATTCCTTGTATGTCAGAGCGTTATGAAGAAAAACCACAATCAGTACAAAAAGACGGTGAGGTATCTTTTCTGACGGCGGGAATGGATACTTTGAGTGACCGTCTGGATGAGCTGCGCGGGAGCCTGAGCTACAAGGCATTTGCCGAACTGGTGGGGATGAGTGAGTCGGGGATGCGCAAATACTTCCCCCCGTTTAATTCACTACCCACCATCGACAAGGCGCTGCGCATCGCGCGGACGTTCAATGTGAATCTGGAGTGGCTGGCCACCGGTCAGGGCCCGAAACACCCGGATGGAACGGCCGAGCAGATGGTGCAACGTGAGGAGTTTGATGAAGAGTACGCGCTGATCGATGGCTACCATGTCACCGTCAGTACCGGCCATGGTGCGTTTAATGATGATCATGAGGTTAAACGCAAGCTGGCTTTTCGCCGTAAGTGGCTCACGTTTCGCAAGTTAAACCCGGATAACCTGGTGGTGGTCTTCGCCAAAGGCGACAGCATGGAGCCCACCATCCACTCTGGTGACTCTATCCTGGTCGATATCAGCAAGAATCAGATCGAAGACGGATCCATCTTCGTGCTGCGCCTGGGAGAAGAGCTCTACGCCAAGCGCCTGCAGAAAAACTTCGATGGCGGGATCACCATCATCAGCGACAACCGAGATGATTACCCCCTGCAGGTCGTTCCAGCCAACCAGCTGGAGAACCTGGCCGTGATCGGCAAGGTAGTCTGGGCCGGGCACGATTTCTTTTAACGAGACATGCTCACATGTGAGAGAGTCTCGCTTGTACAGCCCTTAAACCAAGATTTAAACCACTACTAGCGGTCACACAAAAGAAAAAACAGGCGCCAGCCTGTTTTTCATTTTCAGCGCATCCCAATCGCCTGAGCGTACCAACTTTTCATTTTGCGGTTAAACGGCTTGGTTTAACCGCATCACGCCACAAGCCCCGCCATTCCTGAGTTTGTCCCGCCATCTCCCACTTGTTTTTACCAGCTCCCGGTTTTTCATTCTTGGTGGTGGGTTACAGGCGGGCAAGATCAGGGCTGCCCGCTCAATCCCTTTGAGTTTGAGCAGCGCAAGCAGCAGAGCGGGTAACAGAATAACCAGCGCCCCCGCCGCAATCAGCGGCATATGCTCCGCCAGCGCCAGCGGATACTTGACCAGCGCGGAGAAGACTAGCGCCGGGGTAAACAGCTCGATATTGGCCCGATTGACGTAACCGAGCGCGGCCCCCGGTCGCAATCGCCCATAGAAGGCGCCGAGCCCGACCACACCGAACACCGGGATGACGATATTGAGCAAGGCGCTGAACATGGGCGGCGTCCGTTACAGTTCGCGGGCCGGCTTGCCCATCAGCACCACCGGATCCAGCGTCACTTCCAGTGCCCCGTTACTGACCCAGAGCTGACCATCGGAGATAGTGCAGGTGAGCTGCATGGTGCGCTCGACCATGGCGGTGAGCGGCAGAGTCTGGCTGTCGGAGAGTTCGATGATGCTGAGGTTGTCATGCTGGCTCAGCTTGCCCTGGTTCTGCTTCCACCAGACGCTGGTGCCACGACCGCCGTAGAGGTAGAGCACCACCTGACGGGCGCGGTTGCAGGCTTTTTTGAGCCGTTTTTCATCGGGTTGGCCCAGCTCGATCCAGAGCTCTATTTCGTCCGAGTAGTTCTTGCACCAGAGCTCGGGTTCATCATCGGCGCTCAATCCCTTGGTGAATTCCAGTCGCTCGGCAGCGTGCCAGGCAAAGGCCGCCAGCCGGATCATCATCCGCTCATCGGTTTCGGAGGGGTGGCGCGCCAGCGTGAGGGAGAAGTCCTGATACTGATTGCGATCCATATCAGACAAACTGATCTGGGCCTTGAATACGGTTGCCTTGAGAGCCATAGAAAACCTTGAACACCTGATAAGAGAAGGGTGAGTGGGAAATACGGGCGCCAGTGTAATCAAAATCGGCGGCAGGTTCGACCATCCTGACCAAAGATTTCCCCTTCCCTGCCGGGATAAGTGCTTTAAAAGACACAAAAAACAAATGCCAGTCCGAAGACTGGCATTTGGCGGCATGGAGAAGCGACTCACTTCTCGGCGGACTGTACCCCGAACGCATTCAGCAGCATGCAACAGGTCACTGCCACCGCCACGAATCCGCTCAGAAAGATAAAGGGCATGGCCCCGTATCCCAGTACTGTCCAGATGGTGTGTTCAAGAAGACTCATTGTTGTGTCCTTCATCCGGTGAAAGGTGTGTTCCTTCTGGCGGATATTGGCTCCGCTCTTGATGCCTCCATTTGACCTCAATCAGCGGTTGGGTCCTATGCCACCAAAGTGATAAATGCAGGGTTCATTTGCGCTGGATCAAGCTTTTTGGCCAAATATCCATGCAGTTCAAGCAATTACCATCACCAATCTAGGATAGACACAAACACGGCAGAATAAAAAAACGCGCCGGATGGCGCGTTTCTTGGACAGCACAGGCAAGGGATCAGTTGTCGCACAGATCGCTTGGCATGTCCTGACGCAGGCGGGTCCACAGCTTGCCGGACTCGATACCGTACTGACGCACCGTCATGAACACGGCTTCGTGGTTCTTGGTCTCCGCCAGATTGAGCAGGGTCTTGTAGTAGGCATCTGCGGTCTCGCGGGCCTGCTTGTCGGAGAAGTAGTAGCTGCCGACTCTGCTATACAACCCTTTGAAACCGTTCAGGATCAGGGCGTAGATCGGATTGCCGGAAGCAAACGCCAGCTGGTGGTGCAGGCGATAATCGAACTCGGCATAAGCCTGGGCGTTGTTCTCGACCCCATCGGCGCCACGCAGGATCTCGGCGGCCTGTTCCGGATTGTGACGGATCGCCCCGCGGATAAAGATGGTGCAGATGTGGGTACGGGCGGAGAGCAGCTGAGCTATCAGATCAGGTACCTTGTCCTGATCCAGACGAGCCAACGTCTCCAGAATATTGAGGCCGGAGGTTTCCCAGAAATTGTTCACCTTGGTCGGCTTGCCATGCTGTATGGTCAACCAGCCATCACGGGCCAGTCGCTGCAGCACTTCGCGCAAGGTAGTCCGCGTCACCCCGATCAACTCGGATAATTCACGCTCGGCGGGCAGAATAGATCCGGGAGGAAAGCGATTGTTCCAGATGGACTCGATGATGTATTCCTCGGCAAACCCAGCTGGGCTCTGCGCTTTTATAACCATGAATTGACTCTGTTGTAATGCGTAAAAAGGCTGACGAATGATATCAAAGCGATGATGGCTGGCAAGCATAAGGTCAGTCCTCTGCTCACATATGGCAAATATAGTGTTGGGAATATGTATCTAATCGCCACGAGGGAGCCAGCCAACCCCGACAAGGTGGTTATAAAACAGACAGATGGGCAGAGATCCATCGGCTATCATTTATAATCGTCACGCTTTTTGATTAAAATCACGAGGAATCAGACAGATAAAGGCCAACATCCGGAGGCACAGGTCGAATCATCCTTGACTGCATAGAAGCAGATCCTAACAACAAAGTTGAGACCCATTATCATGCCAATAAGCCTAGGGCAGGCATTCGCCAAGAACTTCTTGGGCAATGCACCACAGTGGTATAAAAGCGCCATCTTGCTATTTCTGGTGATCAATCCGATTGCCTTCCACCTTGATCCTTTCATTGCGGGCTGGTTACTGGTCGTTGAGTTTATCTTCACCCTGGCCATGGCCCTCAAGTGCTACCCCTTGCAACCGGGTGGTCTGCTCGCGATCGAAGCCGTGTTGATCGGCATGACCTCCGCCGATCAGGTCAAGCACGAGCTGGTCGCCAATATCGAAGTGCTGTTGTTGCTGGTGTTCATGGTGGCAGGCATCTATTTCATGAAGCAGCTGCTGCTCTATGTCTTCACCAAGCTGCTGATCGGCGTACGCTCCAAGATCCTGCTCTCCCTCTCCTTCTGTCTGGTCTCCGCCTTCCTGTCAGCTTTTCTCGATGCCCTGACCGTGATTGCCGTGGTGATCAGCGTCGCCACCGGCTTTTACGCTATCTATCACAAGGTCTCGTCCGGCAAGGAGTTTGGTCACAGCCATGACCATACCGATGATAAGGAAGTCGCCGAGCTCAATCGCCAGGATCTCGATGATTTTCGCGCCTTCCTGCGCAGTCTGATGATGCATGCCGCCATCGGTACCGCGCTGGGTGGTGTCTGCACTCTTGTGGGCGAGCCGCAAAACCTCATCATCGGCGAGCAAGCGAGCTGGAACTTCGCCGAATTTGCCATTCGCATGTCTCCCGTCACCATCCCCGTCTTTATCTGCGGACTGCTGACCTGCGTGCTGGTGGAGCAGTTCCGCTGGTTTGGCTATGGTGCCCGCCTGCCAGACACGGTGCGTGCCATCATGGAGGAGTACAACCGCTACGAAGAGGCAAAACGCAGCCCGCAAGACAAGGCCAAGCTGATCGTTCAGGCATTGATTGCGGTCTGGCTGATCGTCGGTCTGGCCATGCACCTAGCTGCCGTTGGTCTGATTGGCCTCTCGGTCATCGTGCTGGCCACCTCCCTGACCGGGATCACCGAGGAGCACTCGCTGGGTAAAGCCTTCCAGGAGGCACTCCCCTTCACCGCCCTGCTGGCGGTCTTCTTCAGCGTAGTCGCCGTCATCATCGATCAGCAGCTGTTCAAGCCGGTGATCCAGCTGGTACTGGCAGCAAAACCGGAGAACCAGCTGGCCCTCTTCTATCTGGCCAACGGGGTGCTCTCCATGGTCAGTGACAACGTCTTTGTCGGCACCGTCTACATCAATGAGGTGAAGACGGCCATGCTCAATGGTGCCATCGACCGCGCCCAGTTCGATCTGCTGGCGGTAGCCATCAATACAGGTACCAACCTGCCGTCGGTCGCCACTCCCAATGGTCAGGCCGCCTTCCTGTTTATGCTCACCTCGGCATTGGCGCCGCTGCTGCGTCTCTCCTATGGCCGCATGGTCTGGATGGCGCTGCCCTACACCCTGGTGCTGGGGCTGATCGGCTTTTTCTCTGTCGAATTGCTGCTTGGTCCTGCCACCGGGTGGTTCTATCAGCACGGATGGCTGGTGATGGAGAGTGCGCTGCCAGCGGTACAGCCGGCGCTGCATTAATCCATTGAGATGGTTTCCGAGGGCCCTTTCAGGGCCCTTTTCTTTTCGGTTCCGCTCTGCTCTAATTCAGCCACTGTTTTTTCTGAGAGATCAATTAGATGATCGAGTTTCTCCGCCGTATCGCCGCCCATCGGCTGGCCTGGGGCTTGTTGGCAGCATCAGCCCTGTTCCTCGAGTTGTGCGCCCTCTTCTTCCAGCATGTGCTGGGCCTCTCCCCGTGCGTGATGTGCGTTTACGAACGGTTGGCGACCCTGGGTGTGCTGGCCGCCGGTCTGCTCGGCATGGTGGCGCCGGATAAGTGGTATGTTCGCTGGAGTGCCATGTTGCTGTGGGGCTACAGTGCCTTCCGCGGCTTCCAGCTGGCCCTCAAGCATGTGGATTATCAGGTTAACCCCTCCCCGTTCAACGTCTGCAGCCCGTTTGCCGACTTCCCGAGCTGGGCTCCGCTCGATCAGTGGCTCCCCTGGCTCTTTATGCCGGAAGGGGATTGTGCCCAGATCACCTGGCAGTTCTTCGGTTACTCCATGCCCCAGTGGCTGGTCGTCATCTTCGCCGCTTACCTGTTGGTCTTCACCGTAGTGGCCATCGGCAATCTGGTGAAAGGGCGCTGCTGCAACTGAGTGTCATGCCCGCGTGGAGATAAAAAGGGGGAGCCATTGTGGCTCCCCCTTTCTCGTTCTGGCTGACCGTATTCTGGTTACGCCTTGGCTGTACTCATCTTGGCCTTGACCGCGCCAATTACCATGGGCAACAGGGAGATACCGATGATGCCGAAGATCAGCAGGGTAAAGTTGTGACGCACCACCGGCAGATTGCCAAAGAAGTGACCGGCATAAACGAAGGAGAGTACCCACAGAAGGCCGCCAACTAGGTTGAACGCCAGGAAGCGCGGATAGGTCATGGCCCCCATCCCTGCCACGAACGGCGCAAAGGTACGCACGATGGGCAGGAAGCGGGTGATGATGATGGTCTTGCCACCATGCTTGGCATAGAAGGCGTGGGTCTTCTCCAGATAGTCGCGGCGGAAGATTTTGGAGTCCGGGTTGCGGAACAGCTGCTCGCCGAAGAAGTGACCAATGGTGTAGTTGACCACGTTGCCCAGCACGGCAGCGATGATCAGCACGGCCGCCAGGGTATGGACGTCCAGCACGCTGCCCACGGTAAGCGCACCGGCAGCAAACAGCAGGGAGTCACCCGGCAGGAACGGCGTCACTACCAACCCGGTTTCACAGAAGATGATGAGAAACAGGATGGCGTAAACCCAGACGCCATAGTTCTCGAACAGCTCTTTCAAATGCACATCAACGTGCAGGATAAAGTCGATTGCAAAGAGGATCAGATCCATTTTTTCCATACCCATAAAGTGAACGGCGTGGAGTCTACGCCAATGCCATTCGGGCGACAATCACCGAGGCAGCCTCTTTTTCATCCCGCAGCGCCCACCTTCAAATGAAACCGTTTTTCCGCTTCCTTCGAGGATGGGAGCACAAAGAGAGATGCCGAGCATGGAGTTGAAAAGGTGAACTAGGAGGCCTGTTCCAGATCGCTGCGCACTGCGGGGGGAAGACAACGCTCCCAGCCCCATAGCAACACCAGCAGCAGGGTCACATCATCGAACCATCCCAGCAAGGGCACCACGTCAGGGATAAGATCCACCGGACTGATGCCATAGAGCAGGATAAGGATCACCATTCCCCTCGCCCACCAGGGGGTACCGGGATGGCGAAAACCCTGATAGAGACGACGCAGTCGTTGCCAAATCAGCCAGCGTTTACGGCTCATGATTCGATCAACTCGCTGCGCAACCGCTGGATCTGATCCCGCAGTGCCGCCGCCAGCTCGAACTCCAGATCCCGGGCATGCTGGAACATCTGCTCCTCCATCCGCTTGATCTCTTTGGCAATCTCGCTGGCAGAGCGGACATGGTACTCCCCTTGCGGCTCGGCTGCCTTGCGCATCCCCTTGCCTGGTTTACCTGCCGTGCGGCTGCCCCCCATGTCCATCACATCGCCAATGGATTTGTTGAGCCCTTTGGGGGTGATCCCATGCTTGAGGTTATGGGCATGCTGCAAGGCGCGGCGCCGCTCGGTCTCCTCAATGGCTACCTTCATCGAGTTGGTGATGGTATCGCCGTAGAGAATGACCTTGCCGTTGAGGTTACGCGCCGCCCGGCCGATGGTCTGGATCAGCGAGCGGGTGGAGCGCAGGAAGCCCTCTTTATCCGCATCCAGAATCGCCACCAGCGACACTTCCGGCATGTCGAGACCTTCCCGCAGCAGGTTGATGCCCACCAGCACATCGAACTTGCCGAGGCGCAGATCGCGAATGATCTCCACCCGCTCGACCGTGTCGATATCGGAGTGGAGGTAGCGCACCTTGACGTCGTGCTCCGCCAGATACTCGGTCAAGTCTTCCGCCATCCGCTTGGTCAGGGTCGTGACCAGCACCCGCTCCTCGACGGCGACCCGCTTGCGGATCTCGGAGAGCAGATCGTCCACCTGCGTGGTCACCGGACGTACCTCGATCTCCGGATCGAGCAGGCCGGTTGGGCGCACCACCTGCTGCACCACATCGCCGCCGGACTTCTCCAGCTCGTAGGGGCCGGGAGTCGCCGAGACAAACACCGTCTGCGGCATCAGCGCTTCAAATTCGTCGAACTTGAGTGGCCGATTGTCCAGCGCCGAGGGGAGCCGGAAGCCGTACTCCACCAGGGTCTCCTTGCGGGAGCGGTCCCCTTTGAACATGGCGCCGATCTGCGGCACCGTGACGTGGGACTCATCGATGATGAGCAGACCGTCCCCCGGCAGGTAGTCAAACAGGGTGGGCGGCGGCTCCCCCGGCGCACGACCGGAAAGGTAGCGGCTGTAGTTCTCGATGCCGGAGCAGTAACCCAGCTCCTGCATCATCTCCATGTCGAACTGGGTACGCTGGCTGATGCGCTGCTCTTCCACCAGCTTGTTGAGGGACAACAGCTGCTCGCGGCGGCTGCGCAGCTCCTCCTTGATATGCTCGATGGCCCCCAGGATGGTCTCGCGCGGGGTGGCGTAGTGGGTCTTGGGATAGATGGTATAGCGCACTACCGTCTGCTCGATGGCGCCGGTCAGCGGGTCGAACTGGGAGAGGCGCTCCACCTCCTCATCGAACAGCTCTACCCGCAGGGCCAGCTTGTCCGATTCGGCAGGATAAATATCGATCACTTCACCACGCACCCGGAAGGTGCCGCGTTGAAACGCCATGTCGTTACGGGTGTACTGCAGCTCAGCGAGGCGACGCAGGATATCCCGCTGGTTGATCACATCCCCCACTTTGAGATGCAGCATCATGCTCAGATAAGCTTGGGGATCCCCCAAACCATAGATGGCCGACACCGAAGCGACGATCACCACGTCGCGCCGCTCCAGCAGCGCCTTGGTGGCCGACAATCGCATCTGCTCGATGTGATCGTTGATCGAGGCATCCTTCTCTATAAAGGTGTCGGTGGTCGGCACATAGGCTTCGGGCTGGTAGTAGTCGTAGTAGGAGACGAAATACTCCACCGCGTTGTCGGGGAAGAACTCCTTCATCTCACCATAGAGCTGAGCGGCCAGGGTCTTGTTGGGGGCCAGGATCATGGTCGGGCGGTTCAGGGTGGCGATGACGTTGGCCATGGTGAAGGTCTTGCCCGAACCGGTCACCCCGAGCAGGGTCTGGTGGGCCAGCCCCGACTCGATGCCATCCAGCAGTTGGGCAATCGCCGTGGGCTGATCCCCGGCGGGTTGAAACTGGCTGGCTAACTTGAACAATTTGCTCATGAACACTCCCGACACAAAACAGCAGAGGAGCAGTGTAACCGAGGGTTTGGCAGCGGTACACCCGTGCCATCATCCCGCGAATGGCTTGACCACCCAGGATACCTTCTGTATGATGCTCCTCCTTGCCTGATGTTCCCCCGTAGTTCAGTCGGTAGAACGGCGGACTGTTAATCCGTATGTCACTGGTTCAAGTCCAGTCGGGGGAGCCAATTCCTCACCATCTCGGTGCAAGTTATCCACTTTAGTGCCCTCTCCTGCCAATTTTAATGCACAAGATCCTTCTTGCTGCTGACGCTCCCTTTTGTTACCCGTCCCGGCTCGACAGAGTTTTCTTCTGTCGCATCTAACTATTTGATTTTTATACAAACATTTTTCTTCCGGTATTTTTTGAACAGCCCTTGCATCCCAGTACTGGCGCGGCTTTCAGGGCGATGAACAAGTTTCATAAACAGGGTTATCCACAGATTCTGTGGGTAAGTGCAGCAAGCCCTGTCAGGACGCGGGATTGCCCTTGATGGCCCCCGGCGAAGAGTCATTTTGCTGGCCAACCTGATTTTATGCTGTTTTTTGCTCCCTCCGGAACCACCTAGTGACAGGCTCTATTGGCACTTTTCAGAAGCATCTTTTTGCCAACCCATGCCCCGTGGGCGAACGGGTAAATATCAAGCTGATTTGCCCCTCAGCCAACCATGGTGGCCATCGGTTGAATCTGCTGAAACTGATCCCCGCCAAGCGGCTGGACAGCAGAATCTAAAATATCGGCCTGCGCCAGAGCACTTCGGTCGCGGGCAGCAGATTTCACTAATTGACAACAACGGTTACAGCAAAAATTGCCAGATTTCATCCGCTTGTCTCCCTATCACGCCGCCGGCTCCACAAATAGCGTCCGATAACGTCCGATTAATCGCTCCCTTGCGCTTCTTTATTGGGGATAGATCCGGCACAATATCGACCCCACTTTTTTCCTCGGTTTTTCCGGGCATGACCATAGATTTCGTGACACTGCTACATCAAAGCGACTCCCTGCTGCTGTTCGTGGTATTGGCCTTCGGCCTGCTGCTTGGCAAGGTGCGAATTGGCAACTTTCAGATTGGCAACACCATAGGTGTGCTGTTTACCGCCCTGCTGTTCGGCCAGATGGGCTTCGAATTTGCAGCCACCACTGAAAACGTCGGCTTTATGCTGTTCATCTTCTGTGTGGGGATCGAGGCGGGCCCTCACTTCTTCAGCGTCTTCCTGCGCGACGGCATCCACTACATCACTCTCACCCTGGTGATCTTGCTGACCGCCCTGCTGCTGACGGTGGGGCTGGCCAAGTTCTTCAATCTGGGGCCGGGTATGGCGGCGGGGATCCTGGCGGGTTCCCTCACCTCGACCCCGGCGCTGGTGGGTGCCCAGGATGCCTTGCGCAGCGGTCTGCTCAACCTGCCCCATCAGACCGATATGCAGGCTGTGCTCGACAATATGGGCATCGGCTACGCCCTGACCTATCTGGTGGGTCTGGTGGGTCTGATGCTGGTGGTGCGCTACCTCCCCTCACTGGCTCGCCTCGACCTCAATACCGAGGCGCAAAAAATCGCCCGCGAGCGGGGTCTCTCCGACAGCGAGAGTCGCAAGACCTATCTGCCCATCATCCGCGCCTATCGGGTGGGCCCCGAACTGGCAGCCTGGATCGGTGGCCGTACCCTGCGGGAGACCGGCATCTATCCCCATACCGGCTGCTATGTAGAGCGGATCCGCCGCAACGGCATTCTGGCCAGTCCCGATGGCGATGCCGTCATTCAGGAAGGGGATGAGATCGCTCTGGTGGGCTATCCCGAGAGCCACGAGAAGCTGGACGTCAACTATCGCAACGGTAAAGAGGTGTTCGACCGCAACCTGCTTGACCTGCAGATCGTCACCGAAGAGATAGTGGTAAAGAATGACTCCGTGGTAGGCCGCCATCTGGTGGAGCTCAACCTCACCGAGAAAGGGTGCTTCCTCAACCGGGTAGTGCGCTCCCAGATCGAGATGCCGTTCGATCGCAACATCATGCTGCAAAAGGGCGACGTGTTGCAGATCAGCGGCGAGAAGCAGCGGGTCAAACTGCTGGCCAACAAGATCGGCTTTATCAGCATCCACAGCCAGACCACGGATCTGGTGGCCTTCACCACCTTCTTCGTACTCGGCCTGCTGATCGGCTCCGTTTCGCTGGTGTTCGGTCAGATCGAATTCGGTCTCGGCAACGCCGTCGGCCTGCTGCTGGCAGGCATTCTGATGGGTTACCTGCGGGCCAACCACCCGACGGTCGGCTATGTGCCGCCCGGCGCGCTCAGATTGGCCAAGGATCTCGGTCTGGCGGTCTTTATGGTGAGCACGGGACTGAAAGCCGGTGGCGGCATCCTCGACCACCTCAGCGAGGTAGGTACGGTAGTGCTCTTCTCCGGCATGCTGGTGACCACCTTGCCGGTGCTGGTAGGCTATCTGTTCGGGGTCTGGGTGCTCAAGATGAACCCGGCGCTGCTGCTCGGTGCCATCACAGGTGCCCGTACTTGTGCCCCGGCGATGGATGTGGTCAACGAGGCAGCCAACAGCTCCATTCCGGCGCTCGGATATGCCGGTACCTATGCGGTGGCCAACGTGATGCTGACCCTGGCGGGTTCCTTTATCATCGGCTTCTGGTTCTAGCCAACAGCCATCACATTACCGCTAACAAAGAAGGGAGCCTCAGGCTCCCTTCTTTCTATCTACTCCGCTAGAGAGATGTAGATCAGGTTCATTGGTGTGGCGTCACCTCCCCCCACCATCTGCGCTGAAATCTGCCACTAACCCACTCTTCCTATTCCACAATGGCCGATGCTCTGCTCTGCTCTGCTCTGCTCTGCTCTGCTCTGCTCTGCTCTGCTCTGCTCTGCTCTGCTCTGCTCTGCTCTGCTCTGCTCTGCTCTGCTCTGCTCTGCTCTGCTCTGCAATGAGTGATGGCAGATCCCGAAGACAAAAAAAGCGCCCTGAGGCGCTTTTTTCATATCAACCGGATGATCAAGCTTTGAACTTGCTGAACACCAGAGAGGCGTTGGTACCGCCAAAGCCGAAGCTGTTGGACATGACAGTGTTGAGTTCGGCCGCTTCGTACTCACGCACGATGGGCAGACCTTCGGCCTTCTCGTCCAGGGTCTCGATGTTGATGCTGGGGGCGATAAAGCCGTGTTCCATCATCAGCAGGGAGTAGACAGCCTCGTGCACGCCCGCAGCGCCCAGCGCATGGCCGGTCATCGCCTTGGTGGCAGAGATCTTGGGACCGTTGGCGCCAAACAGCGTCTGGATAGCTTCCAGCTCTTTGGTATCACCCACCGGAGTGGAGGTGCCGTGGGTGTTGATGTAGTCAACCTTGCCTACACCCTGCATCGCCATCTTCATGCAACGCACCGCACCTTCACCGCTCGGGGCGACCATGTCATAGCCATCGGAGGTAGCACCGTAACCGGTCAGCTCGGCATAGATGTGAGCACCACGGGCCAGCGCATGTTCCAGCTCTTCGATCACCAGAATGCCGCCGCCACCGGAGATAACGAAACCGTCGCGGTTCGCATCATAGGTACGGGACGCTTTTTCCGGCGTGTCGTTGTACTTGGTGGAGAGGGCGCCCATGGCATCAAACTGGATGGTAGAGGACCAGTCCAGCTCTTCACCGCCACCGGCGAAGACCACATCCTGTTTGCCAAGCTGGATCAGCTCAAGCGCGTGACCGATGCAATGAGCAGAGGTGGCGCAAGCTGAGCTGATGGAGTAGTTGACACCCTTGATCTGGAACGGGGTCGCCAGGCAAGCAGAGGTGGTGGAAGACATGGTACGCGGCACCATGTAAGGGCCCACACGCTTGACCCCTTTCTCGCGGGCGATGTCCACAGATTCCGAGGTGTTCTTGCCGGAGGCACCACCTGAACCGACCACCAGGCCGGTACGCTCGTTGGAGACCTGATCTTCCGCCAGACCGGCATCTTCAATGGCCTGCTGCATGGAGAGGTAGGCGTAGGCCGCAGCGTCGCCCATGAAACGCATGACTTTACGGTCGATCAGTTCAGACGGATCGAGTTTGATGTTACCCCAGACACGGCTGCGCAGGTTGTGCTGCTCGAACTGCTCGGAATAGGTGATGCCGGATTTACCTGCTTTCAGGGAGGCCAGCACTTCTTCCTTGTTGTTGCCGATACTGGAGATGACGCCGATACCGGTGATCACTGCTCTTCTCATTAATTCATCTCGTCTGGAAAAACTGGCGCCAAGTCTACCCGCTTTCGGCTGCCAAACTGGTCTGCTTTCACGTAGAATGCCCGCGATTTTGTGACGCGAGCCGAGGAAAACGTGAGTCAAACATCCTTACATCATGCCCGATTGGACTGGAATGAAGCGGGAACTCCTGTCTCCAGTGACTTCGGGGATGTGTACTTTTCCAATGATAACGGTCTAAGTGAAACCCGCTACGTCTTTTTGCAGCAAAACCGGCTACCTGCGCGATTTTCGCACCACGATAGTGACAGTTTCGTGATAGGTGAAACAGGTTTCGGCACAGGCCTTAACTTTCTGGCGACAATGCAAGCCTTCCTGGAACAGGCGCCCCAATCCGGTAACGGCTCCCGTCTGCACTTCATCAGTTTCGAGAAATACCCCCTGACCCAAGACGATCTGCACAAGGCGCTGGCCGCCTGGCATGAACTTGGCCACTTGAGTCAGGACCTTGTCGCCCAGTGGCCGCTGCCGATCTCCGGTTGCCACCGCCTGCATTTTGCGGGCGGCCGCATTCGCCTCGATCTCTGGTTTGGCGACATCAAGGATATGCTGCCGCAGGTGCCTCACCGGGCAGAAGGGTTGGTGGATGCCTGGTATCTGGATGGTTTCTCCCCGGCCAAGAATCCTGAAATGTGGACACAGGAGCTGTTTGATGGTCTCGCTCGCCTCGCCCGTCCCGATTGCTCCATCGCCACCTTTACCTGTGCCGGTTTTGTCCGTCGCGGCCTGATTGCCGCCGGTTTTGCCATGAAGAAGGTGAAGGGCCACGGTAGCAAGCGGGAGATGCTGGTGGGGGATCGCACCGACAAGCAGCCGCAGCTGACCATCGCCCCCTGGTATGCCCGCCCTGCCGGACGCGCTGGCGAGGTGGTGATCATCGGCGGCGGCATCGCCTCGGCCATGACGGCGCTCTCTCTGGTGGAGCGGGGTCGCAAGGTGACGTTGCTGTGCGCAGATGGCGAACCGGCTACCGGCGCCTCAGGCAATCGCCAGGGGGCGATCTATCCGCTGCTCAACGGCGAGCACGATGCGCTGTCACGCTTCTATTCGCTCGCTTTTGGCTATGCCCGCCAACGGCTGCTGGCGTTGGCCGAACGCCATCCTATTGCTTTCGAATTATGTGGAGTGACCCAGCTCGGCTATGACGACAAATCGGCAGCCAAGCTGACGAAAATGAGTCAGGGCCCCTTCCCGTCCGAACTGATGCATCCCCTCTCTACAGCAGAGGTAGAGCAGGTGGTTGGCCTGCCCTGCGGCCACAGCGGCGTCAGTTACCCGCTGGGGGGCTGGCTCTGCCCGGCCGATCTCACCCGAGCAGCCATCAAGGAGGCACAAGCCCGTGGTCTGCTGCAGGTGGAGTACCACACCCAAGTAAGCGCCATTGCCGAGCAGGCCGATGGCTGGCAAGTAGAGAGCCAGGATGGCCGCCACTGGCTGGCTCCCAATCTGGTGGTCGCAGCCGGTCACCAGTTGCCAGCACTGCTCCCCTTTGCCGAGCTGCCCCTCTATCCGGTGCGCGGTCAGGTGAGCCATGTGCCGACCACGGCCAGCTTGAGTCAACTCAACACAGTGCTCTGCTACGATGGCTACCTCACGCCGATGCACAACGATCACCACTGCATCGGTGCCAGTTATGGCCGCAACCAGAGCAGCCTTGAGTTTCGTGCCGAGGAGCAAATCCAGAATCAGGTGCGGTTGCAAGCCTGCCTGCCGGAGCAAACCTGGCCCGCCGAGGTGGATGTGAGCGGCAACGAGGCGCGCGTAGGGGTGCGTTGTGCCAGCCGGGATCACCTGCCGGTGGTGGGGCCAGTGGCCAGATTGCAAGGTCTGGCGGATCACTATGCGCAGTTGCAGCATGATCAGCACAACGCCCAGCCGCTCCCCCTTCACCCCGGCCTCTATATGCTGGGCGCGCTCGGCTCGCGGGGCCTCTGCTCGGCGCCGCTCTGTGGTGAGCTGCTCGCCAGCGAGATCTGCGGCGAGCCCCTGCCGCTGGCCGCCGATCTGCTGGAAGCGCTCCACCCGGCCCGTTATTGGGTACGCAAGCTGCTCAAGGGCAAAGCGCTGGTCTGAACCGGACTCTGCAAGCAAATAGAATGGCCGCCCATCGGGCGGCCATTCTATTTATCAAATCGTGCGATGCTGGCTATTGCGTCTTGAGATAGCGCTCACTTGGGCCAGTGCACCCCAAGCTGTTCACCGTAACCTGTCTGCCGCTGGAATCCGTCGAGCCGTCCCTTGACCTTGCTCAGCTCGCCACTACCTGCAGCCCACGCGGCATAGCGCAGTGCCTGACAATCTGCATGTCCGGGTAGCCCAACAATAGCGCCACCCACCTGATTGGCCCCTTGCAGCACCATCTCCTTGAAGCGGGATTCGTAGTCAAACATGCTGGAGAGCAGCCGCCCCCAGCGCTGACGGGCAGGATCGTTACTGTTAGCACTCTGACGCCAGCGGGGCAGCAACACGGTGGCGTTAGTGGTCACCGTCACCCGGTTGAGCTGGCAGCGCCCCGGCAACTGCTCGGTATCCAGCTGCCAGTCCACCTGATAACTCGCCTTGCCGAGCACTGGCTTGCCATTCACCTTGGGAGCACTCTGGGCAATCGCCCGGGCAAGCTGCTCCGGACTGGTTGCATTGACCTCATAAAAACGGACATTGATGCGGGACTCTGGCACCACTTGCGGCCGGCTCGGCTGAGCCTGACTCATCAGGGGCAACAGCAACAACCCGACCCCCACTACTCCATAAACCTTGCTGACCATGCCAGACTACCTTCCTTGATTGCACGGGCGGAGTACCAACCTTGGTGAACCCCACCGCCACACAGATGACGGGTATAGCCTATGTGTGACGACGAGGCGGCGCAACACAATGATGCGCCCAGAAATCAGAGCACGCTCACAGGTTGCGTGAGCAGAGTATGGCACAAGGGCAAAACTGTATTTTTATTGAGCATGACGGCTGATGCGCTGCCAGTCGAGGTGATAGTTTTTCACATTGATGTCATGACCATCTATCTGAATAAAATGATCATTTTTAAGGCGGTTGGCAAAAAAGTCCTGATCTGCCCCCTCATTGAGCCACAGTTCGCAAAGTCCCCGTTTTCCCTCTTTGGCATAGAATCTCGGGGTGACCAGCAACGCAACCCCATCTACCCGGATGGCATGACGAGCCAGGCAGTTTGCTTCGGTGGTTTTGGATGCCAGCGCGGCAAAACGGGGTCTGTTCCCCTCGGCAACCACCAGTACGCCGTAAGAGTGAGGAGCCATGAGACGCCGCATGGCGACCGCCTGATGAGGACCGGTTTGATGAAAACCGTCATTGGTTACTGCAAACACGCAAGTAGGTGAAAATAGCATCGCAAGCAGGAAAATAGAGCGTTTAATGCCTGAAAAATCACCAACCACCATATAAAAGCCTCAAAAGACAACCAAGGCTGGCAAGGGTAGGTAGCCAAACCCGCTGGGTAAAGTACCTTTACCTTTCTTTAATTCTGTTCATGGGGTTAAACGTTGATTTAGCTCACACAACATCCTGTTTCCAGTCGCCACTCTACCCCTATCGGAATAGACTCCCTCCACTATCATCCAATCAGAAGGCAACATATGCTGGAACTCATCGTTGGCACCCTGGTCACCCTGGTGGTGGGCCGTGCCATTTTCAAAGGATACTCCGCGACCGGGGTGCTGCTGAGCGGCGGCTTGCTGCTGCTGGTCATCACCGCCATGATGGGCAAGCCGGTACTGCCGAGCAAGGTGGTCAGCACCGGTTATATCGCAACCGATATCTTCGAATACGTCCGCTTCCTGCTCAATGACCGTGGCGGTGGACTGGGGATGCTGATCATGGTGCTGTGCGGCTTTGCCGGCTACATGAGCCATATCGGTGCCAACACCATTCTGGTCAAGCTGGCCAGCAAACCGCTCGGCATCATCAAGTCCCCTTATATCTTGCTGGTGGCTGCCTATCTGGTGGCCTGCGCCATGTCGCTGGCGGTCAGCTCCGCTACCGGCCTCGGCGTGTTGTTGATGGCCACCCTGTTCCCGCTGATGGTCAACATGGGGATCTCCCGTGGCGCGGCGGCGGCTGTGTGCGCCTCGCCAGCCGCCATTATTCTGGCACCGACCTCAGGGGACGTGGTGATGGCCGCCCAGGCCGCCAACATGCCGCTGCTGGACTTTGCCTTCAAGCTGACCCTGCCCATCTCGCTGGTGGCGATCGCCTGTATGGCGGTGACCCACTTCTTCTGGCAGCGCTACCTTGATCAAAAATCCGGTGAGCACAACGAGCCGGTCGCCCCGGGTGATCTGGTGACGACTGCGCCTGCTTTCTACGCCATCCTGCCCTTTACCCCCATCATCGGGGTGCTGGTATTTGACGGCAAATGGGGTCCGCAGCTGGATATCGTCACCATCATCGTCATGTGCATGGTGCTGGCCAGCCTGCTGGAGCTGGTGCGGATCCGCAATGGCAAGGAGCTACTGGACGGTCTGCAGGTATGCTGGCGCAACATGGCTGACGCCTTTGCCGGTGTGGTCATGCTGCTGGTCGGTGCCGGTGTCTTTGCCCAGGGTCTGATGACCATCGGCTTTATCGACACCCTGCTGGCCCACGCGCAGGATCTCGGTTCGGGTGGCCTGATCATGATGCTGTCACTGGTAGTGATCACCACCCTGGCCGCCTTCACCACCGGCTCGGGCAATGCCCCCTTCTACGCCTTCGTGGAGCTGATCCCCAACCTGGCCAGCAGCCTTGGCATCAACCCGGCCTATCTGGTGATCCCCATGCTGCAAGCCTCCAACCTAGGTCGTACCATTTCTCCGGTATCCGGGGTGGTGGTCGCCTGTGCCGGGATGGGCAAGCTCTCGCCGTTCGAGGTGGTCAAGCGCACCAGTATGCCGGTCGCCGTCGGCCTGCTGGTGGTGATTGTCGCCACCCAGATCATGGTACCCGCCTAATCGTTGACCAGCCCGGCACCCTGCCGGGCTGGTATCTTCCCCCCCCTTTGCAGTAGACTCGGTGCTCATTTTCCCCCTAAGGAGGACCGAGATGAGTATTACGGTTCAACTTGCCCATTTCAGTGATTGCCACTCCCACTTCGATGGCGCGCCCATGAGCTTCTCCCCTGTCGGTGAAAGTCAGTGGCGCACCCAGTGCGGCGGTTATGCCCGGATCCTGACCCGACTGACCCAACTGCGTGCCAAAGCCGCAGCAGCCGGCCAGCGTTTTCTGTTTCTGCACGGTGGCGACTCCTTTCAGGGCTCTCTCTATTTCAACCGCTTCAAAGGGCGTGCCAACGCCGACCTGCTCGCCATGCTGGCCCCCGATGCCATGGTGCTCGGCAACCACGAGTTCGATCTGGGCAATGGCCCGCTGGTGGAGTTCTTGCGCCAGCTCGATTTTCCGGTGCTGGCCGCTAATCTGGACAACAGTCAGGAGCCTGCCGACACGCCACTCGGGCTGTGGGATATCCCCCACCTCTACGACGCCCATCAGCCCTGGCATCGCCGGGTGATCGACGGGGTTCCCTTTGCGCTGCTGGGGATCACTCTCGCCCAGATGGCCGCCATCGCCAACCCGGATCCCCACACCCGTTTCCACGCGGTCGCCGACACCCTCACCCGGGTGTTGCAGGAGATCAAGCGCGAAGGGATCCACCATATCGTGCTGCTGAGCCACCTCGGGCTGGATCAGGACAAGCTGCTGGCCGAGCGCTTCCCCGAACTCAGCCTCATCATCGGCGGCCATACCCACAGTCTGCTGGGGGATCTCGCGCCGCTGGGTCTGCCAAGTGAAGGCAGCTATCCGCTGATGAACAACGGGGTGGCTATTTTGCATGCTGGCCACAGCGCCCTCTGCCTCGGTGTCTGCGAGCTCACCTTCGATAAGGCGGGCCGCGTCGTGCAGAGTCAGGGTCAGCTGGAGTGGCTCCCTTGGCAGCCCTGGCCGTACGCCTCCACGCCACCTGTCGGGCTCACCTTCTGCGAGCCGGATCCACAACTGGAACAACATCTGGCCAAACGCTACCGGCCGGAGATTGAAACCATGAGCCAGCGCATCGTCACCCGGCTTGCGGCGCCGTTGCCCCATCAGCGGCTACCGGATGCCACCCAGCCCCACGGCAGCCAGCTCGCCCCGCTGGTGGCCCGCGCCATGCTGACCGCCGCCCGTGAACAGGTAGGCGAGGTGGACTTTGCCCTGCACAATGCTGGCGGCGTGCGCTGCTCGCTGGAGCCGGGCCCCCTGAGCGAAGCGGATATCGCCGGTCGCCTGCTGCCATTTGCCATTCCCCTCACCCTCTATCGGGTGCACGGTCACGAGTTGGCGGAGGCACTGGAGAATGCCATCGACAACGCAACCAACAACGGCGTGGTCGGCAATGGCAACGGCAGCTTCCCCTACACAGCAGGGGTGCGATTCACCTATCAGGCCGATCGGCCCAAGGGCCAGCGCATCACCCGACTGGAGTGGGAAGCCGCCCCCGGCCAGTGGCAAGCGGTCAATGCCGAACAGGTCTATCGCGGAGTGTCGAGCGCCTATACCGCCTCCGGCAAGGAGGGTTACACCGCACTGGCGCGGACCCTGACCCAGCACAATCAGGAGCTCGGCATCACCCTGGCCGACGCTTTTATCCGCTGGGCCCGTCACCTGCCGACACTGGAAGCGCAGCCGCCCCTGCTTGAGTACTTCAGTTGATATCGGGGGGATGCTTTGCCACATCCCCCTGACGGCCAATATTGCCGCAGCCAGCGCCCGGTTCCCTGCAAGAACCGGGCTTTTTCGAGAATATTTGCCCCACACGGGCCTGCCCCATTGCATCGCACTCACTAGCTCGGCAAGATAGGCCCGCTTTCAAGACCAGCTGCAGGAACAGGCGACTTCATGAATCACTCCATCCGTTTCACCCCTCCTCGCGTCAACCCGGCCATCAAGCCAGCCATCGTGCTGCTGACCGCCTTGCTGGCGCTGCTCTTCTGTCTGCGCAACCCGCTCGTTCATGCCATGGCGCCGGGCTTTGATGCCTCACTGTTCGCGGTGATGGGCAAGATGTGGAGCGAAGGTGGCGTGCTCTATCGCGACATGATCGACATCAAAGGGCCGATGATCTTCGCCCTCGACGCGCTGGGGTATGGTCTGGGGGGATTTGTCGGGATCTGGGCGCTGGAGTGGGTGCTCTGCTGGCTCGGGCTGATGGCCAGCTGGCAGGCCTTTGCCCAACTTGGACTCTCGTTCAAGGCGCGCCTTGGCGCCATGCTGGCGGTGCTGGCTCTCTACGGCACCCGTTACTACTACGGCAACATGACTGAGGACTGGACCTTCCACCTCGCCCTCATCGCCCAGTGGGCCTTCATTACCCTGCTGCTGGACAAGGGATTTCGCTGGTGGCCGGCGCTGGTGGCGGCCCTTACCTTCGCCATCGTCGCCTGGATGCGCACCAACAACGGCGCCTTCTGGGGGGCCTGGTATCTGGTGCTGTTCTGCCACTGGTGTCTGCATGAGAAGTGGCGTGACGCCATCTTGCTGCTCATCTCCAGCCTGCTGGGACTAGCGCTGATTGGCGGCCCGCTTTACGCCTACTTCCAGCAGCATGATCTGCTGGCTGCCTTCAAATACTACGCCTTCGACATCTTCTTCGAGGGGAGCTATGGCAACGGCTTCTCCCCCATGGTGGGCGCCGTCGGCCTGCTGCGCACCGGCCTTATCATGCTGCTGCCCGCCTTCATCATTTTGATGCTGAGCCGCCGTCAGGAGTGGTATCTGCCCGCCCTGCTGGCGACCCTGTTTGGGGTGCTGTTTACCCTGATCGCCAACTCGGTCTCCGGCCATGTGTTTGATCACTATGACGTGCTCTATCTGCAACTGGCGGTGCTGCCGCTGGCGGTATTGCTGGATCGCAGCGAACAGCAGGCAGATGCCATCGGCCTGCTCTGCATCTCGCTGGTGGTGCTCACCGCCAGCTGGCTGCTGGCCCAGCAACTCGCCTTTGGCTGGAGCACCAAGGAGTGGTCCCTCGAGCGGGTCAATGAGGTGCTCGTTACCAGCCTGCTGTGGGCGCTGCCTGTGCTGATCCTCATCCCCCTCTGGCGAGCCTGGGATGTGCGCAGTGCCACCCCCTGGCTGGCAACGCTGGCCATGCTGCTGCTGATGATCAACAACGCCTGGGAAGGCACCCTCAAGGGGCGCCCTTTCAATCCGGCGGCGCAGGTACGGGTCGATCGCATCAAGGCCGAGACAGTCCCGAGCGACAAGATCTGGGTCGATGGCATCCAGCCGCAATATTATCTCTGGACCAATCGCCAGCCGGCGTCCGCCTATCTCTTCTTTGCCAACGTCAATCCGCCCTATGACGTGCGCGAGCGGGTGCTGGCCGATATCCAGCGCCAGAATCCGAAGTTCATCATCGCCAAGCCGGATCGGGTGAGCGAGGAGCTGAAAAAACCGAGCTCCCCCTCCCATCTTGCCTTCTATCAATACCTGACCAGCCACTATGAAGAGGTAGATCCAGGTCTCTATCGCCGACGCTGATCGTCAATACGCCCCGCAGGGCGGCCATTGTTGCAATGGACGCCCTTTTTCTTGCGCCAAAGCCCCTTGCAGCGACGGCCCGCAGTAGGCAAGCCCGCCCGAGATAACTACAATGACGCTCTTTTTGATGTAACGAGTGACACCATGGCGGAACTGACTTATCTGGGCGGCTATCCAGACCCCCTCAAGGCACAGGTACAGCAGCTGATTGCAGCAGGCAAGCTGGGTGAAATGCTGGCCAAACGCTATCCGGAGAGCCACCAGATCCAGAGCGACAAGGCGCTGCTCGCCTACACCATGGAGCTGAAAAACCGCTACCTCAAAAGCTCGGCCCCCCTGTCAAAGGTGGTGTTCGATGGCAAGATCAACGTGATCAAGGATGCCCTCGGCCTGCACACCTACGTCAGCCGGGTGCAGGGCAGCAAGCTCAAGGCCAAGAACGAGATCCGCATCGCCGCCCTGTTCAAGGAGGCGCCGCCCCCGTTCCTGAAAATGATCGTGGTGCACGAGCTGGCCCACATCAAAGAGAAGGATCACAACAAGAGCTTCTATCAGCTCTGCCAGCACATGGAGCCCGACTATCATCAACTGGAGTTTGATCTCAGGCTCTGGCTCACCTGGCGTGATATCGACAAGGCCAACCGCTAGGTAGACAACCGTTTCAGGGAGGAAACATGTCATTTGCCGCAACCCCCTTTGGTGCCACGCGCTTTATTGCCACTTTGGTAATGGCCAGCTTGGGCCGCGCTGCCCATCCCCGCCGCGCGTCACGTGGGCTGCTGGCGCTGCTGCTTCTGCTCGCGGGCCACAGCGCCCGTGCCGATGAGCGCTGGCAGAGCGACAGCTATCTCACCGAGAGCTTTATGGCCATCGCCATGGAGCGGGAGTATGGCCAAGCCAGGCAGACCCGTTTTGCCCGCTGGCAGCAGCCGATCCGGCTGCAACTTATCAACGAATCGGGTGACAAGCCGCTGCAGGCCGACGTGGTGAAGGTACAGGCAGCCCATCTGGCCCGCATCACCGGCCACTCCATCAGCATGGTGGCCGCAAAGCCCAACCTCACCCTGATCATGACCGACTACAGCAAGATGAAGAGCTGGGCCAACCGCACCATGGGGGGGGATCCATCAGTCAAGATGGCGCTCAAGGAGGGGCTCTGCCTTGCCAACTTCGCAACCAATGCAAAACACGAGATCAGCCGTGCCACCATCATCATTCCGGTAGACTACAGCCGGGCCAAGGGACGCTTTCTCGACTGCGTGGTGGAGGAGTTCACCCAGGTGATGGGGCTGCCCAACGACTCGGACAAGGTGTTTCCCTCCATCTTCAATGACAACAGCATCGACAGCTTTTTGACTGGCCTCGACTATGTGCTGCTCAAGATGGCCTATCACCCGGCCCTCAAAGCCGGAATGAGCAGTGACGAGATCCGCACCGCACTGCCCATTGCGCTGGCCGACCTGCGCGCCAAAGGGGAGATCCGCGAAGCCAACCGCCGGGTGCAGCAGCAGAGCCTGAAAAGCTGGGCGGGGTTGTAACGGGCATGGCTCAACCCAGAGCCAGACAAGCCACCGCGAACCTCTCACCACCAACAAAAAACGCAGCCACCTGGCTGCGTTTTTGTTGTCCGAGGATCGGCGGATCATTCGCGGGCATGCCCGTTTATCAGCGACCCATTTATCCAACGCCCGAGTTATCCACTGACAGTGCGGGATCAAGAGGCGACATTCTCTTCCGGCATCCAGCTCTCGGCGTTCTCCCACACCTCCTGCACCATGGCTTCGGCCAGCTCTTTATCTTCCTTGCTGGCACGGCTGACGGTCAGGGCCATGGCACTGCCCGGCGCGACCCGCACATGGATGTCGGGGAATTTTTCGCCAAGCTGCTTGAGCAGCTCCTGACGCAGCGCCTCCATGGTCGAGGTCGGGATCTGATGTTTTCTGTCGATGATGATTTCAAGACGCATAGGAAACTTCTCCATGATTTATAACTGTATTTTTATCCAGTGTTCATGGGAAGTAAAGTGCCAACTTGCACCAATCAGAAAAGATCCAGCTGCTGACCGCAGATCCGGTCGAACGACTCGCCGATAAAGGGGAGGATGGCCTCGGCAATGGGTCGCAACTGCTTGTCGATATAGTGTTCGTAATCGATGGCGCTGCGCCGGTACTCCAGCGGTTCTGGGCCATTGAGGGTCATCAGATAGGCGATGGAGCCCCGATGCTGATAGCGCTGGGGCAGACCGCGGCGCAGGTTCTCCTCATCGGCCAGCCGCGCCGCCCGCACATGGGGCGGTACATTCTTCTGATACTCCTCGAGCTTCTGGCGCAGCCGTTTGCGGTAGATAAGCAGATCGTCGTGACGACCGGCGCGGGTCTCGTCCACCATGGTGCGCACATAGCCGCTGGGATCTTCATCGTGAAACACCAGTTCATAGAGGCGGGTCTGAAACTGCTTGGCCAGCATGGTCCAGTCGGTGCGCACCGATTCGAGCCCCTTGAATACCAGCTGTTCACTCCCCTCACTGGCCTTGCCAACCAGCCCCGCATAGCGCTTCTTGCTCCCCTTCTCCAAGCCGCGGATGGTGGGCATCAGAAAGCGGCGATAGTGGGTCTCGTACTGGATCTCGAGATAACTCGGCAGGTCGAACTCGCGCCTGATCAGTGCAGCCCAGTTATCGTTGATCATCTTCGCCAGCCGCTGGCCAATCTCGTCCGCCTCATCGGGGCTGGTCTCGCGCCCCAGATGAACAAAGGTGGAGTCGGTGTCGCCATAGATCACCTCGAACCCCTTCTCTTCAATCCACTCCCGGGTCTGCTGCATGATGCTGTGGCCACGCAGGGTAATGGACGAGGCTAGGCGCGGATCATAGAAACGGCAGCCCCCCGACCCCAGCACGCCGTAGAAGGAGTTCATGATGATCTTGATGGCCTGGGAGAGTGCCTTGTTGCTGGCGGCCTTGGCTCTGTCCCGTGCCGCCCACAAGGTAGCGATGAGATCCGGCAAGAAGTGCCGCTCGCGGGAGAACATGGCGCCGCGAAAGCCCGGAATGGCGTGCTCGGGATGCTGCAGCCCTTCGATAAGTCCCATGGGGTCGATGCAGAAGGTGCGGATGATGCTGGGATAGAGGCTCTTGAAATCGAGCACCAGCACATGGCGATAGAGGCCGGGTTTGGAGTCCATCACATAGCCGCCGGGGCTTGCCAGCCCACCGTCGGCTGGCAGATTGGGCGCCACGTAGCCGCCACGATGGAGCCGCGGCAGGTAGAGGTTGGTAAAGGCCGCCACCGAGCCCCCTACCCTGTCCAGCTCAAGGCCGGTAAGGGAAGCGCGCTCGATGGCAAAAGGGACAAGGTGGCAGTAGTCGAAGATCTCCCACACCAGCTTGCAATCTTCCAGGTTGTAGCGGGCCAGCGCCTCCTTGTCGGAGTGGAACAGCTCGGTGATCTTCTCCCCCCGATTGGCCACATCCTCAATATCCTTGCCACGGCCGAGCAGTTCGCTCGCCACCGCATCCAGGCTGTAGCTGGCAAACTGCCAGGTGGCGCTTTTCAGGGTATCGATGCCGTCGAGCACCATGCGCCCGGGGATAATGACGTTGCCGGTCTGGGGATCGCCCCGTGACGAGCGCCAGAAGCAGAGCTCACGCCCCCGTCCGAGCCGCAGCCGCCTCTTGTTAAGCTCGGCGCGGCGTAGCAGCAAGCGAAAGTCAAAGTTGACCACGTTCCAGCCGATGACCAGATCGGGGTCATGGTGACTGAACCAGCTCTCCAGCGCACTCAGCAGGGCGCTCTCGTCCTCTACCCACTGGACCTGGGTGCCCCAGCTCTCGGCATCCGCCTCCGGGGTGCCGATCATGATGACCCGCGCATCCTGCTCGCTGTAAAGACCGACCGAGAACAGCGCCCCGTCCATGGCGCACTCCACGTCGAGCGACACCCAGGAGAGGGTCGGTGTCACCGCCTGCGGCGCGCAGCGCGCCTCGTTCACCTCCCAGTAGCCCTGCTTGCCCCCCTTTTTTACCGCCCGGCCATCGAAGCGCACACCAGCGGTGATGAAACGCTCCATCAGAAACCGCTCCGGCAGCCGGATATCCGCCTCGAAGTGCTCCAGACCGCGAATAAGCAACAGCTCGATGGCGCGGTGAAAGGCGCTCAGGGTGGCGAAATAGCAGCCCACCACGGGGCGACCGTCGAAGGTATGCATCGGCAGGCGGCGAAACCGCCCGCTCACCCCGGCCCCCTTGAACAGCTCGGCGGCTTCTGCCATGTGGCTCTGCGGCAGGAAGAACACCGGCTCCTGCCCCGGCACCACCACCCGTACCGGCCCCTGCGCGCTCCAGAGCCACATCACGATTTCGGTGGTTGCAGGCAGCCCGTGGCGGCCGCGCACGTCCCGACCGTGGCGGGTCAGGATAAAACCGTCGAGGGGTGGGGTGGCGGGTACGGTGGGCTGGGTTGCAATCATGAAGCGTAAAGGGGCTGTCCGAGAATGGGACTATTGTACGTTCATACAGTGCCAGCTCGCAATCGTCACACTGGCTGCGAGGCGGGAGTCAAACTGGTAAGCTCGATCCGGTCGTTATTCCCGCCCATCCCGTTCTGACCACTCTACGCCGACAAAAGGAGTCTTTGTGGCAATCTATTCCCTGCTGGATCAGCTGGCTATCCCCTACCAGCGCTTTGAACATCCCCCGGTGTATACCTGTGAGGAGGCGAGCAGGCTGCTGCCCGACCTGCCCGCCGCCAAGACCAAGAACCTCTTTTTGCGCGACCCGAAAAGCGAGCGGCTGTTTCTGGTGGTGAGTCCGGAGGATCACCGGGTCGACCTCAAGGCGCTGGCTGCCATGCTCGGCGTCAAGCGGCTGAGCTTTGGCTCCCCCGAGCGGCTCGATGCGGTGCTCGGCCTTACCCCGGGCTCGGTGACCCTGCTCGCCATGGTGCGCGACAGGGAAAAAGCGGTAGCGTTGGTGGTGGACGAGGCAATCTGGCAGGCCGAACAGGTGCAGTGCCATCCGCTGGTCAACACAGCTACCCTGATCATCCGCCTCGACGACGTGCGCCGTCTGCTGACCCATCTGGACAGGGAGGCCATCGTAATGCGCTTGCCTGCTGCAACCTGCGATTAGCACAACGTCTGGCGGTTGGGTTCACCCTGCCACCAACACAACCACCTTTCACGCAGCCCAATTGACTGACAAGACAATAAAATGGCTCCTTGTGCGCTGATAAATCGAGTCAGCAATTGCCATCGTGCAAAAAGTCGGAGGTGAGCACGTTCGGCCATTTAACCCATTGATAATAGGTTGGATTCATGTTGTGATCGGCCACTGCCAGCGGGCGATACCCCATCGCCTGTTCGTTCACAGGTGACTTCCCAGAGAGCCCCTTGATGCCAAGTCTGTTTTCCTCGGCCCAGTTGTTGAGTCTGGTGCTGTTCGTCACGCTGTCACATGTGGGGGTCGCCACCATTTTCGCCGCCATGTGGCACACCCATCGCCAGATCAGGGCATTGATCTACTGGTCAGCGGGGGAACTGGTTATCGCGGGGGCTTTTTGCTGCCTGCTGCTGCGCCCCCTTGAGGGAAATGCATCCCTTGCCAATATTCTCTGCACCAACCTGCTGTTGATGTCGACCACCCTGCTCTATGAACGGGGGATGCGCCACTTCTTTCGCCGTGAAGCCGACCAACTGGGCTGGCTGCTGCCCGCCGTTACCCTCGGCGGTTTCGTCCTGTTTGCCCTGACTGCTCTGCAGCAACCCCTCTTTGATGTGCACAGTCGGATAATCGTGCTCTCCGGCGTGCTCTCGCTGCAGATTGCGCTGCTTATCTGGCAGCTCTGGCGCTACCAGCGGCTGGCCCCTATCTATCGGGTGCTGCGCTTTGCCATTCTGCTGCTCGGCCTGCAACTGCTGTTGCAACTGCTGCGGATCGCCAAACACCTCTGGCAGCCGGAGCTGGCGGCCAACTCCTTCACCGACCCGCTGCTCGGGCCTGTGATCCTGCTCAGCCTGCTCTTTACCATCGCCCGCAGTTATCTGCTGCTGAGCCTGGTCCACACCCGCCAACAGCAAGCCCTGCTGGCCACCCAGCGCAAGCTGGAGCGGCGCGCCAATCAGGACGAGCTGACTGGTCTGTTCAGCCGCCACTATTTCGAACGCCAGGTGACCCTGCGCGCCCGCGAGGTGACAAGCCCCGCCCAGCTGCTGCTGATCGATCTGGACAACTTCAAGCAGATCAACGACCGCCACGGCCACCCCGCCGGTGATGCCATGCTGCGGGCCGTGGGTCGGGTGATCGCCAATACCCTGCCTGCCGAGGGCATGGCCGGTCGGCTTGGCGGCGATGAGCTGGCCCTGCTGCTGATGGCGGACCCGCAGACCCTGCCCGACTACTGTCACAGCCTGCAACAGCAGATCGCCGAGGCGACCCGGGCGCTGGCTGGTGGCCCCATCAGCCTCAGCATCGGCCTCACCTCGCTGCACCCTGACGAGGGATTTGAAGCGGCCTACCTGCGCGCGGATCAGGCTCTTTACGCCGCCAAACAGGCTGGAAGGCAACGGGCCTGCGTGCTGGAACCCCACCACAGCGAACCGCAACCGCTGCAGCCCTGCGCGCTCCTGTCATGAGCGCAGTGCTCGCTCTGCAATGTCGACCGGCCAGACTGGCAGATGCTCCGGCTTACCGGCGCTATGTCACCGAATGCGCCAAAGACGGACAGCCGCTCTATCAGGTGGCACAATTTGACCCGGACGGCTGGCTACAGAGCCTGCTGGATCACGCAGAAGGACGCAACTTGTCCAGTGGATACCTGCCGACCACCACCTATTTTGCCCTCGATGGCGAGGAGATCATCGCCACCCTGCGTCTGCGTCACGGTGACAATGAGGCAACCCGCCAGTGGCTGGGTCATATCGGTTACGAAACTCGCCCCTCTCGCCGTGGCGAAGGGGCCGCGACAGTGCTGCTGCGCTGGGTACAACAACAGGTGCTGGCAGCGCCGGTGCTGCTCAGCTGCGGCGAAGACAATCTGGCTTCCCGCAAGGTGATTACAGCAGCCGGTGGCGTGTTGTTGGGACGGCGCTTCCATCCGGGGGATCGCAACTGGCTGGAGATGTATCAGCTAGCCCCCAGCCCCAGCCGACCATAGCCGCAGCAGTAATAAAAAGAGCGCCCCGAAGGCGCTCTTTTTGCGAACGTGGCAAGACCGTTAGTAACTGTCTTCCTGCTCCGCCTTCATCCGGGCCTGACGGGCATAGGCCTCCTCCTCGGCGCTCTCAATCTCCTGCAGCACCGAATCGAGATCGATGGCGGCGCGGCTCTCTTCAAAGTGACCGGTCAGCTCGCTATCGGGGGTGAGTTTGCCATCTTCAAACAGCGCCCACATCTCCTGGGCATAACGGGTCTTGAGCAGCTCGGGGGCATACATACCGTAGTAGTTGCGCATGTTGTTGACGTCCCGCTCCAGCATCGCCTTGGCCTGGTTGTTGGCGGCGGCATCCACCACCTGGGGCAGATCGATAATAACGGGACCCTGGCTATCCACCAGTACATTGAACTCGGAGAGATCGCCGTGGATAAGACCGGCGCAGAGCATCCGCACCACGTAACGGATCACCTTGGCATGGTCGATGACCGCCTGCTCGGGGGTAAGCGCCACATCGTTGAGGCGCGGCGCGACATTGCCATCCTCATCGGTGATAAGTTCCATCAAGAGGACACCATCGAGGCAGACATAGGGCTGCGGCACCCGCACACCGGCCGCCGCCAGCTTGAACAGGGCGTCGACCTCGGTGTTCTGCCACACCTCTTCATGCTGTTTGCGGCCGTACTTGGAGCCCTTCTCCATGGCGCGAGCGCTGCGGCTGTTCCGCACCTTGCGTCCCTCCTGATAGACCACGGCCTGCTTGAAGCTGCGCTTGGACGCCTCTTTATAGACTTTGGCGCAGCGGATCTCGTCGCCGCAGCGCACCACATAGACGTCGGCCTCTTTGCCGCTCATCAACCGGCTGACGACCTCATCGACCAGGCCGTCATCAACCAAAGGTTGGATTCGATTTGGAATTTTCATGGCCGCCCTTTTACCCTATTTCCGCTCTCGAAGATAGCTCCGCGCACGCTCACCTGCCTCTCCCTTTCATAAGACACCCTGTTATCCCCTGTTTGCGCTGTTTTTGTCCACCCGTTCGCCTTAAAAACCACCAGCAGCAGACCAAATACGAAAGGCGCCAGTGCCAACAAAAATGGCCCGCAAGCGGGCCAATTTTCAAGGTTCGGGCGGCAAGCCCTGACGAATGCGCTGGATCCCCGCTTCATAGAGGCCGTCATCCCCCTCCTGGTGCTCCAGGGTTTCGAAGATCTTGAGAAACCACATGTACTGCTCGGGATGGCGCGCCACCTGCATCTCCACCACCCGGTTCATGGCGTTGACGTCTGCCAGCAGATCGGCGGTGGGATAAGGGTCAAACGGCGGCTCGATCTCCAGCAGATAGCGTCCCTCATCCTCGTCATAGCTGGCGAAGATGGGCACGGCCCTGGCACCGGTCAATTTCACCAGCTTGGGCAAGGCTGGCAGGGTTGCTTTGGGGCGGCCAAAGAAGGGAACAAACACGCTTGCCTCGCGGCCGTGATCCTGATCTGGCAGGTAGAAGAAACTGGCACCAGCGCGGATCGACTTGATCGCCGGCTTGATCCCGGCGCTGCGCTCGTACACCTTGCCCCCTTTGGCCCGCTCGCGGTTGATGTACCAGTCGAACACCTGATCTTTCGGGCTCTTCATCATGGTGCACATCTCGATGCCCATCATGGAGAAGTAGCGGCCAATCATGTCGACCGCCCAGGTATGAGGCACCACCAGGATCACCGGGCGGTCCGCAGCCTGCTCCGCTTGCACATGCTCCCAGCCGGTGACCTTGATGCGGCGGGTCAGCCGCGCCTTGCTGCGCCAGCTGAGCTCGCCAAAGCCCATAAAGGTCTTGAGCCCGACCCGGATCGATTTGAGCAGCAGCGCCTGACGTGCTGCGGCATCCAGCTCGGGAAAGCAGATCTTGAGGTTGGTATCGGCGATATAGGCCTGCTTTTTCGAAAAACGCAGCAGGGTTGGAGAGACCAGATCGGCAAAGCGATCCCTCAGTCTCGCGGGGGTAAATGCCAGCAGGGAGAGCAGGCCCAGCGCACACCAGCTGCCCCACCATTTGGGATGCAGCAGGCGGCTATGAAATGAGGTATCAAATACCGGATCTAACGCAGACATGGCGGCCATCAAGTCATCAAAAACAAACGGTTATTGTAGTTATCCTGACATTTTTTTCTACCCTGGGGAGGCTGGCCATCGACCTGCAAGGCACTGATCAGACTAGTTATCATAAAAAATGGCCCACCTGGGGCCATTTCAATCAACGCAAATTCTGGGTCAGCCGTGGGGCGACAATCCCTTGCGGATCCGCTGGATCCCCGCCTCGTAAAGGCCATCCAGCCCCTCCTGATCCTGACGGGTATCGAAGATCTTGAGGAACCACATGTACTGGCCCGGATGGCGCATCAGCTGCTGTTGCACCATGTCGTTCATGCGACAGGTATCGGCCATCACATCCTCGGTGGGATAGTTGTCGAACGGTGCCTCAATCTCCAGCCGGTAGCAGTGGTTCGCTTCGTCATAGCAGGCGAGCAGCGGCACCGCCTTGGCACCGCTGACCTGCACCAGACGGGGCAAGGCAGGCAGGGTAGCTTTGGGATAGCCAAAGAAGGGGGCGAAGATGCTCTTCTCGCGGCCATGATCCTGATCCGGCAGATAGAAGAAGCTGCGACCGCTCTTGATGGTCCTGATCACCGCCTTGATCCCGGCGCTGCGCTCATAGACGCGGCAACCGTTCTTGGCTCGTGCACGGTTGAGGTGCCAATCAAACACCGGATTGCGCGCCCGCTTCATCATGGTGCACATGGGCACCCCGCGCTGGGTGAAGCAGTAACCGGCGGCATCCACCGGCCAGGTATGGGGTACTACCAGGATCACCGGACGGCCGGCCGCCCGCTCCGCCTCAATATGCTCCCAACCGATCACCTGCATCCGGCTCATCAGATAACGCTGACTGCGCATGGTGAACTCGCCAAATCCCAACAGACTCTTGAGGCCGACCCGGATCGAGGTCAGTGCAATGGCATCCCGCTCTTCCGGGCTCTTGTCCGGGAAGCAGATCTCCAGATTGGTTCTGGCGATATAAATCTGTTTTTTCGAGATACGAAACACCAGCGGAGCCAAGGCTTCGGCCAAACGGTCGCGCAATCGCACCGGCACAAAGGCGAGCAACATCAGCACGCCGAGCGCCAGCCAGCTGAACCAGTAGCGAGGATGCAGAAAACGGGCTTCAAAAGAGGAGTCAAATACGGGATCTTGGGACGACATGTATCGGGGTCGAGCAAAAAAAGTGGTGCTGCATTGTAGTCGTCCTGACAGGTAATACCAGTTAAATCCATGGCAAATAGCCCGCCACGGGCGCCACATCAAAAAACCATAAAAAAATGCCCCGCACTGCGGGGCATTTTGCTCGTTACACAACCAGGGTGGAGGCTCTTTGTCCATCCATCGTATGACTGGTCGTTTATCCCGTCGCTCTCGGAGCGCACTGCTTATCCATTTCCCGATGTCACATCATCAAGATTTATCGGTGAGCCCCCTGGCGGGCCATGCCGTTATTCATTTCGGTATTACGCTGCGGCAGAAAAAACATCAGGTAACGCAGTGCCACATACCCGACGATCACGGTAGCCACCCCCAGCTCGAAGTGGGCCAGCAGTCTGATCTGCTCAACGTAGTGACTCCCTTGCGCAAACCCTTCAACCAGATGAGCCACTTTGAACAGAGCGGTGGCACCGATCACCAGCGGGAAGGTGAAGGCGGCATAACCCGGCGAGAAGGGCAGACGCAGCAGTTTGATGAAGGCCAGATAGATGATACCGGTCATCAGGATGGCAATCCCCAACAGCACGGCCACCAGCAGCAGTGACGGCTCCTGGCTGACGGTCAGGTAACCGGCCAGAGAGAGGCTGGCAGGAGCCGCCAGAATGGCGATGGTCGGTTTGGCGGCATCCGGCACTTCATGGCTGAAGATCAGGCGATAGAGCATCAGCGGCAGCATCAGGCCGTAGCAGATGATCCCGAACCAGAGCAGACCGTTGGCCAGCGGGGCAAACTGACCACCCGGGAAGGCGACGTCAGCCACAATAATCCCCACCGGTGGCACGAACCAGCTCGGCACCATGTGGTGAATTTCAAACTCTTTGGCGCGATGCCAGATAAAAGTGGCCAGGAACAGCAGGTGAACAGCTACGGCAAACAGCCAGAGGGCCTCGCCCGCTTGCGGCGCAAGCATACCCAGCGCTTTGGAGACCACCATGGTACCCATGGCATAGGTCGGTACCACACTGCCGACTACGGGGTGAGCGAGATCCTGCAACAGCAGGCGGGGGTGAAGCAGAAACTTGAAGGTCAGGATCACCAGCAGCACGGCAGCAATGGCAGCGCCCAGCAGTTGCATCCGGCCATCGAAGTGACCGGCATTTTCCCAACACCAACCAAGGCTGGCGATGCCCAGCGCCAAACCCGCCATGGGGGTTGGGGCGGCAGCCAGTGATTTACGGGTTCTTGCGATCATGATGACACCTTTCTATTGATGACTATGGCGATAGGATAATGCCCCCTTATCGTTTACGATATCTAAATGAATTAAATCAATCATTCAGGAAAACCAAACACGATGAAACTGACCCTGCAGCAGCTGAAAGTGTTCGCCACCATTGCCCGCTATGGAAACCTTGGCCTTGCCGCCAACGAGCTCTGCCTGAGCAAGGGGGCCGTCTCCCAGTCGCTGCAGGAGCTGGAACGCCAGCTCTCCACCCCGCTGTTTGACCGCATTCACCCCAGATTGCAGCTCAACAACGAGGGGCGCCTGCTGCAACCGGCCGCCGAAGAGCTGCTGACCCGGATGCAGGATATCGAGAACCTGTTCAGCCCCGATGCCGAGCCGAGCGGCCAGCTTCGCCTTGGTGCCAGCCAGACCATCGGCAACTACCTGCTCCCTACCCTGCTCGCCAGCAGCAAACAGGAGCTGGGGCTCCCCCCCAAGGTGACCATCAACAACACTCACCTGCTCTGCCATGCGCTGGCCAACTTCGAGCTGGATATGGCACTGATCGAGGGGGAGAACCACCACCCCGACCTGCTCGCCGAACCCTGGCTGCAGGACGAGATGCTGGTGGTGGCCCCACCCGGTCACCCGCTTGCCAGCAAGAAGGAGCTCTCCCTCTCCCGTCTGGGGGGCGAGACCTGGGTATTGCGTGAAGCACAATCGGGCAGCCGCGAGCAATTTATCCAGCAGATCCAGCCCGAGCTGCCCCGCTGGCAACCAGGGCTTGAACTCAACACCCTGGAGGCGGTGATGCTGGCGGTGGAGAAAGGGCTTGGTATCTCCTTTATCTCCCGGCTGGCAGCCTCGGATCGCCTGGCAGATGGGCGGCTGATCGCCCTGCCCCTCTCCCGCCGCTTCCCGCGCCAGCTCTCCCTTATCTGGCACAAGCAGAAGTACCACTCCACCTCCCTGCGCCACTTTATCCACTTCTGCCGGGCTCAGGTGAAGGATGCCGAGGTGAGCCGCGCAGAGTAACGCGCGCTCGGAGCGCCGCTGACAGGCCCGCCCGCCAATGATGGAAAAAGCAGAGAGGGAGCCACGGCTCCCTCTCTTTGATTCGCTTGCTCGGTATCACTGCGCCAGACTGCGCAACCAGCTGATCTCCTCGCCCCAGATGGACTCGTCTATGGTCTCGAGGATCAGCGGAATGCGATCGAAGCGATCATCATTCATGATGTGGTGGAATACTGCCTCCCCCAGATTGCCCTCCCGCAAGCTGTGATGGCGATCGACCCGGCTGCCGAAGGTACACTTGGCGCCGTTGATATGCATCCCCTTGAGATAGTGAAAACCCACCGTACGGTCGAACTCGGCAAAGACGGCAGCGCAACTCTCTGCGGTGCGCAGATCGTAGCCGGCGGCAAAGGCGTGGCAGGTATCGAAACAGATCCCGACACGGCTCTTGTCCTCCACCCCCTCGATGATGGTGGCGAGGTGCTCGAACGACCAGCCGAGGTTGGTCCCCTGCCCGGCGGTATTCTCGATCACCGCCGTCACCCCTTCACTGCGCTCCAGCGCCCAGTTGATGGACTCGCTCACCAGCTTGAGGCTGGCCGCCTCAGGGATCTGCTTGAGATGGCTACCGGGGTGGAAGTTCAGATAACAGAGCCCCAGTTGCTCGCAGCGTTTCATCTCGTCGAGAAAGGCATCGCGGGATTTGGCCAGACCATCGGGATCCGGGTGGCCCAGATTGATGAGATAGCTGTCGTGGGGCAGGATCTGCTCCGGCAGAAAACCGGCCTTGTCACAGGCCGCCTTGAAGGCGCGGATGGTGGCATCCGACAAGGGGGCGGCCTGCCACTGACGTTGATTCTTGGTAAAGAGGGCAAACGCGTTGGCCCCGATGGCCTGGGCGCGGGCGATGGTATTCTCCACCCCGCCGGCCGCACTGACGTGGGCTCCGATATATTTCATACAATCTCCTCAATACGGCAAGCCGCCATTATGCCGCTCCCGCCCGGCCACGCCAAACCGGGATATCCGATAGCGGGTATCGACAAATAGTACCGCCTATACAAGGCGCTGCGTTTCATGGCGTAATCGGCCTTCGCTGTGGCAACCTCTCCCCAGAAGGGATAGTTAGAGCCCGCCCGCGCCAGCATGGCGCCCATAAAAAACGCAGCGTATCGCCTGAGCAATAACGCTGCGTCTTTGGGTCTCTCGGCCGTCCCCCTTGCCGTGACCCGAATGGCCAGCGACAAGGGAGCAAGAATGCGCGGGGAGAGTCGCCTTAGAAGGGCATCTTGAAGCCTGGCGGCAGTTGCATGCCACCGGTCAGCTCGCCCATCTTGGCCTTGTTCTGCTCTTCCACACGACGCACGGCATCGTTACAAGCGGCGGCGACCAGATCTTCCAGCAGCTCCTTGTCATCTTCCATCAGGGAGGGGTCGATCTCGATGCGACGGACGCTGTGGCTACCGGTCATGGTGACCTTGACCATGCCAGCACCGGCTTCACCGGTCACTTCCATCTGAGCCAGCTGCTCCTGCGCCTTCTGCATACGCTCTTGCATCTGTTGGGCCTGTTTCATCAGGTTCCCCATTCCACCTTTACCAAACATATGTCGTCTCTCGTCTTGAAATCCGGCATCCAGCGCCGGGCTGTGGGCTTGTCTGTCCTAGATGGGGACAGCCAAACTGCTTTTCAACCGGAAGCGAGCTCCCGGCCACGGAATTTAGCGGTTGAGGGGCTCGATGCTCTCGTGATGGAGCACGGCACCAAACCGCTGAACTAAAAACTGTACGTTGGGATCCTGCTCCAGATCCCGGGTCACCTGCTCGCGCACCCCGAGATAAAGGCGATGCTCTATCTCGAGGGGGGTCTCCTGGTCAGGCACCACACCGAGCGTTACCTCGACCTGCACCGGTTGACCCAGCGCTGGCCCGATGATCTCGGCCAGATCGGCGCGCGCCTTGTCGCTCACCAGATGGCGCTGCTCGGGCTTGAGGGTTAGCAGTACCTTGTCCCCTTCCCGCGTCATCACCGAGTTGATGGCCAGCTGGCGCAGCCGACCACCCACCTGAGTGTGAGCGATCAACTCGGCCCAAGCGTCACCACAACCATTGAGCAGCGAGGAGGGGATAAGGCGAGTCGCCTCCCCCTCTTGCGGCTCGCTGTCGCTTTCGAGCTCATCCCAGTCGATGGTCTCCATCACCGGCTGAGGGGGTTCGCTCTGCGTCACAGGGGCAGCAGCCACTGCCTTGGTGGCAACGGGCGGCTGGGTCGCTGGGGCGGGCGTCACCGCAGGCGCCGCAGCGCTGCGCTCGCCGGGTCGATAGCTCGGCTGCCCGTCGAGATCCCAAGGTGGCAGATCGGTTGGCTGGGCCGGTGCCGTGACAGGGGCGTGGCTCATCACCTGAGTCTGCTCGGCAAAGCCCTGATTGAGGTACTCCTCGTATTCCCCGTTGTCACCCTGCGGCTCGTAACTGTCGCCATAGAGATCCACTGGCGGCAGATCATCATAGTGACCCATCGCCGCCATCCCCTGCCCGGCCGGTTGGCTGACAGAGACTGGCTGTTGCGCGACGGCCGGTGCAGCAGCGGGCGCAACAGGGCGAGCTGGCGCAACCGGCTCTGCGCGCGGTGCGGGCGCTGCCGGGGCATCCTGACCACGCTGGCGGCTGCGCAGCATGTTTCGCTTGCCAAGCAGGCTCTGCATGCTCGATACCGCTGAAACAGCTTCAGGTGCGCTAACCGGCGCGGTTGTCGGCTCTAGTGCGGGCTGGATGCTGGCAGTCAGCGACTCGTCACGGGAATAGTCCGTATCGGCTGCGTAAGGCGCTCGATCATCCGCATCTGCGGGCTGTGCGGTTGAGTGCGCTGGCACATCGGGCTGCGCAGCAGAGAGGGCGGGGTCGGGTTGATACCCCATACCCGCAGCTTCACGCAGCAGCTCATCCTGCTGGCTGAACAGCTCGGCGGCTTGCGCCTCCTCCTCGCTGTCGGCGGGGTTGCCGATGTCATCCGTCATCGCAGGCAGGGAGACATCAACCGCGGGCACTGCACTGGTAGCAACAGGCGTGCTGGCAACAGGGCTGGCTAGCGGTGCAGGCACGGCGCCGCTGATCGGTGCCAGTGCGGCCGATTCAGCGGCCGGGCGCTTTCCCGGCAAGGAGGCTACCGGAGTGGCGCTGCTCGCCGCATTGCTCGTCATTGACGGGGGCAACGCAGTGAGGCTGGCCGGATGCAGGGCATCGCGCCGGGGCGAGAAGGCGAGCATCCGCAGGCAGGTCATCTCCAGCGCGGTGCGGCCATCGGGAGCCCAGGGCAGATCTTTACGGCCACCCAGCACGATCTGGTAGCAGAGCTGCACCTCTTCCGGGCTCATCGCCTTGGCCAGTTGCAGCAGGGAATCAGCATCCGCCCCCTGCTCCTGCACACTGGCAGGCAGCAGTTGCGCCATGGCGATGCGATGGAGCAAGCCTTCCAGCTCGGCGTGGAGCTGATCAAAATCGGGGCCCAGGGTGGCGATCTCGGTGATCTTGGCCATAGTCGCGGGGGCATCTTGCCGCAAAATGGCTTCCAGCAGCTGGTGCAGATGGCGGTGATCGAGCGTGCCCAGCATCGCCAGCACGCTCTCGAGGCGCACGCTGCCATTGCCGTGGGCCAGCGCCTGATCGGTCAGGCTCAGGGCATCTCGCATACTGCCGTCGGCGGCTTTGGCCAGGGCCAGCAGGGCGCGTGGTTCGAAGGGCTGCCCCTCCTGATCCAGCACCCATTCGAGCTGCTTGGCGATCTGGGTCTGATCCAGACTCTTCAGATGAAACTGCAGACAGCGCGAGAGAATGGTAATGGGCAACTTCTGCGGATCCGTGGTGGCCAGCAGAAACTTCACATAGGGGGGCGGCTCTTCCAGGGTTTTCAGCAGCGCGTTGAAGCTGTGACGCGACAACATGTGCACTTCATCGATGAGATAGACCTTGAAGCGGCCGCGGGCTGGGCGGTACTGCACGTTGTCGAGCAGCTCGCGGGTATCTTCTACCTTGGTGCGGGACGCCGCGTCAATCTCCAGCAAGTCGACAAAGTTGCCCTGATCGATCTCGCGGCAGGTATCACAGACACCACACGGGTGGCTGCTGATCCCCTGTTCGCAGTTGAGGCTCTTGGCCAGAATACGGGCGATGGTGGTCTTGCCGACCCCGCGGGTACCGCTCAGCAGATAGGCGTGATGCAGCCGTCCCTGATCCAGGGCGTTGGTCAAGGCGGTCAGCACATGTTGCTGGCCTACCACTTGTTCAAACGTATGGGGGCGCCATTTACGCGCCAGAACCTGATAGCTCATAAATCCATCATGCAGGGAAGACAGGGCATTGAGGCCGGATGCTAACACAAATGGCGGGCTGGCTGTATCGGCTATCGGTGAGAGCGGGAGGGATCGCTTGATTTTCAAACCGATGCCCGCAAGGGCACCGGTTCAATGCAGGCCCGATGCAGAGGATCGGGCCGAAGAGGCATTACTCGCCGGCCAGCTCGACCAGTGAGACCACCTTGATGCCAGCGGCAGTCAGGCGGGCATCGCCACCCAGAGACGGCAGGGAGATGATGAAGGCCGCATCGGCAACTTCACCACCAGCACGGCGGATCAGCTTGACGGTCGCATCGACGGTACCGCCGGTCGCCAGCAGATCGTCCACGACCAGCACTTTGTCACCGGGCACGATGGCATCGGTGTGCAGTTGCAGGGTGTCGGTGCCGTACTCGAGGGCATAGGACTCCTCGATCACTTCGCGCGGCAGCTTGCCCGGCTTGCGGACCGGCACGAAGCCCAGCCCCATGGCATAGGCAACCGGCGCGCCAAAGATGAAGCCGCGAGCTTCGGTGCCAACAATCTTGGTGATCCCTTGATCACGATAATGATTGGCCAGCAGATCGATGGTGGCCTTGAAGGCCTCGGCGTTCTCGATCAGGCTGGTGATGTCACGAAACAGAATGCCCGGCTTCGGATAGTCGGGAATGGTCTTGATGCTTGCTTCGATAAATTTCAGGGTTTCCGGATTCATGTGTTGACCGCTTATTTTTTTGACCCAGGGGTGGCCATTTTTTCTCAATTCCCTTCTGCGGGAAATAAAAAAGCCTGTCACGCAAAAATGACAGGCCGACTCCATAGCATTATTGCTGCAATAGCTTAGGGACTTCACTTCGCCATTGCAACTGGCTCCAGCACCGGCAGACGCATTAACCAGGTGAGCAGGATCACCATTATGACAACCAGCAGCCCCTTGACCCACAGCAGTGGCACCACCGCCAGCGACACCGAAAAGGTGAGCAAAATGAAGATAATGGCGCGCCGTCTGGCCTGACGACGAATACCGCGATACTGCTGCCAATCCACGATGGGCGGGCCGAACCAGGGATGGGTCAACAGCCAGCGATGAAAACGGGGCGACGAGCGGGCAAACAGGGCGGCAGCCAGCAGCATGAAGGGGGTAGTCGGCAATAGCGGCAGCACAATGCCCACAATACCGGTGGCAAATGCCAGCCACCCGAGCGCCATCAGACACCAACGCTTCATTCCTTCTCCTTGCGTGATTTATCTCCCTCTAGCCTAACAGAGTTTGAGCGGGTGCTGACAGCGGGCCGCAACCCCACTACAATCTGCGCTCTTTTTTCTCCCCACTCTCGTCGGAAAGCCGTTATGCGCGTTATTTTGGCCCCCATGCAGGGGGTACTGGATCACCTGATGCGGGAGGTTCTCACCTCCGTCAATGATTACGATCTCTGCGTGAGCGAGTTTATCCGGGTCGTCGATCAGCTGCTGCCCGCCAAGGTGTTCTACCGCCTCTGCCCTGAACTACTACAAGATGGCAAAACCCGTGCAGGCACCCCGGTGCGGGTCCAGCTTCTGGGGCAACACCCCGAGTGGCTGGCCGAGAACGCCGTGCGCGCCATCGAGCTGGGCTCCCCCGGGGTCGATCTCAACTTCGGCTGTCCCGCCCCTACGGTCAACAAGAGCAAGGGCGGTGCGGTGCTGCTCAAAGAGCCCGAGACCATCTACCGCATCGTCAAGGCGGTGCGCGAGGCGGTGCCCGCCCATCTGCCGGTGAGCGCCAAAATTCGCCTCGGTTACGATGACAAGGATCTCTATCTGGAGAACGCTCAGGCGGTCCTCCAGGGGGGCGCCAACGAGCTGGCCGTTCATGCCCGCACCAAGCGCGAAGGCTACAAGGCCCCCGCTCACTGGGAGTATGTGGACGCCATTCGCCGCGCCCTGCCCATCCCCGTCACCGCCAACGGCGAGATTTGGGATCATAAAGATGCCCTCACCTGCGCCAGGGTCTCGGGTTGCGATGCCCTGATGGTCGGGCGCGGCGCCATCTCCCTGCCCAATCTGGCCAACGTGATGAAAACCGGCTGCCCGCACATGAGCTGGGCCGAGGTGCTGCAGTTGATGGTGAGCTATACCGAGCAGGATCTGGCCAGCGAAAAAGCCGACTACTACCCCAGCCGCATCAAGCAGTGGTTCAGCTATCTCAAGCGGGAATATCCCAAAGCGGACCTGCTGTTTCAGGAGATCCGGGTGCTCAAAGAGACGGATCCGATCCGCGATGCCCTGCTGCAAGCAGCCAAAAGCCACGGCTAACCACGTTTAACTTGACGCATATCATCTTGATAGAGTTATCGGATCCCTATACTGCCCCGAATCTGTCGTCTGTCCTGTGGGGGATAATGTGTGTGAAATGACGCAAGCACAGTTGACTGTCTGGCGTAATCGCCTGCTGTCAGACTGGGCCCAAGTAAGAGAAACGCTGATCGGTCAGCTTAAAGCCTGCCGCCGTGACGAGTGGGCCGAACAGGTCGGTCACTGCGAGCAGGATCAACTGGTGGAACTGACCAGCCGGCTTGATCTGCCGAAGGTTGAGCAGAGCGTGGCCCGCCTCAAGCGGATCGATGCAGCACTCTGCCAGATGGATCTCGGCCTCTATGGCCTCTGCTCCGATTGTGAAGAGCCGCTTTCCATCGAACAGCTGGAACAGGATCCGACCCTGCAACGCTGCCCGCGCTGTGAAACCCGTTATCGCAAGGGATTCCACGCCCACGAACTGTGAGGGATGCACATCTGTGCATCCGCTCAACCCTCAGCACTGGTTACTCCGTCGTTCCTGTCCAATACTCAACCGTATCAGCCTGTTCGAGGGTATGCGTTGTGTACAGACTCTTGTTGTTATGGTGTTTGTGTTGCCAGGCTAAGGCACAGGAGTCATTGGTCGTGGGCTGGGTCGACTGGCAGCCCTTCAGTTATCGCAATGAACAGCAACAGCTCCGCGGACTGGATGTGGAGCTGCTCAACGCAATCTTCCTTCGGGCCGGTTATCAGGCCAAATTCAGTGAAATGCCCTGGGCTCGCGTGCTGCACGAGCTGAAATTCGGCACGGTTCAGCTGACCATGTCAGCCAATATCACCGCCGAGCGGCAGCAATATGCCCGCTTCAGCCACCCCTATCGGGAAGAGGAGACGGCCATCATCATCCGTCGGCAAGATGCCGAACGCTGGCGCGGGATCACCACCCTCGAGCAGTTGATCAACACCCCCGACTTCCATATCGGGGTGCTCAAGGGCTTTGATTACGGCAATACCTTCCGCCAGTTGATGGCAAGGCCCGAGCTGCAGCCTCGCTTGCAGATGCGCCTGCGGCTGGATCAGCTGCTGAAGATGTTGCAAGGGGGACGGATCCAGGGGTTTATTCTGGATCCCCACGGACTGCAGGGGTGGCAGGATAAGGATGAAGTGCAGGATCAGCTGCATACCCTGCTGCGTATCGAAGTCACGCCGGTTCACCTGATGCTGAGCAAAGAGAGCACTACTGAGGCGCAACTGCAGCGGATCAATCAGGCTATCGATCAATTGAAACAGAGTCCCGACTATCAGCAGATCCTCGATCGCTACCAGTTCAGATCCCTGCATTCACAGGAAAACATTCATAAGTAAGGGGAGCATCAGCTCCCCTTACTGTCTCAAGCAAACCCAATCCTGTCTCAAACAACCCTGGTTGCAACTTGCCAGGACGTTTTGGTCACCGATAACGTGATGGTTAAACTTGGCTATCAGCGTCCCAGCACAATGTCGGCAAGGTGGGCGAAGTGGTGGATTTCGTGTGTGGCATCGCACTCGCCCGCTTGCCGCGCCGGGTTGTACCAGCAGGTTGCCAGCCCCTGCGCCGCCGCCCCGGCAATATCGGTTTTCGGATTATCCCCCACCATCAGCACCCGCGCAGGATCCGGCTGCCCCATCAGGGAGAGGGTGTGCTGGAAAATAGCTGGCGCCGGCTTGGTCACCCGGATCTCGTCGGAGATCACCAGCGGCTCGAACCACTCGCTCCAGCCCAGTTTGCCGAGCCGCCCCCGCTGAGGCACGCTGAAACCATTGGTGATGATCCCCATCCGCACCTTGCTGCGCAGCTGCTGCAGGGTCTCGACCACCCCTTCGAGAGGCATGCTAAGGGCAATGATTTGCTCCAGAAAGGTGTTGTTCATCGCCATGGGATCGGCGGTAACCTGCTGGGCAAAGAGGGAGAAGCGGGTCTGCTGCAACGCCGTTGCATCGATCTCGCCGTCGTTGTACTGCTGCCAGAGCCCATGGTTGAGGGCGTGATACTGCGCCATGCTGGCGTCATCAGCCTGTACGCCATAGATCTGCAAGGTGTGCGTCAGCGCAGAGGCGACCGGAAAATCGAGCAGGGTTTCATCCAAATCGAACAGCACCCAGTCATAGCTTGGTTGTTTCACAGAACTCCTTGTTATCATTCAGATTGTTCAGAGGCTTGACGACCAACTCTGCCAAGCGGGCTGGCCAGCAGATCCAGCGTGAGACGCACGCCAAAGCCGGTCACTTCGCTGGAGACCACCCCATTGCCCCCCTTGTTGCGAAAACCGCTCAGGTCGAAGTGCAGCCAGGGGGTCTGCTCGGGCACGAAGTGGGCGAGGAAACGGGCCGCATCGATGTGATCCGGCGAACTGCCCGGCGCACACTGCAACAGATCGGCCCACTCGCTTTCGATGTTGTCGTCGTAATCGTCATCAAGCGGGAAGGGCCAGATCCGCTCGCCGCTGCGCTGACCCAGATTGACCAGCGATGCCATCCATTCGCTGCGATTGGTAAAGACGCCGCTGTAACGGCTACCCAGCGCCCGTTTGCAGGCCCCGGTCAGGGTCGCGTAATCAAGCAGCAGATCCGGAGTATCCTGCACCGCCATCGCCAAGGTGTCGGCCAATACCATCCGCCCTTCGGCATCGGTATCGACCACCTCGATGGAGGTGCCATTGATGGCAGTCACCACCTCGCCGGGGCGATAGGCGTGAGGGCCGATATGGTTCTCGGCAATGGCCAGCCAGCAGTGTACCTCGTACGGTAGCTGAGCTCGGCTGATGGCGTAGAGGGTACCAAGCGCCACTGCACTGCCCCCCATGTCCAGATGCATGCCATACATGCTGCCAGAGACCTTGAGGTTGTAACCGCCAGAGTCGTGGCAGATCCCCTTGCCCACCAACGCAATGCGGCGCACCGGCTTGGGTGGGTAGTAGCTGAGCTTGACCATGGCCCCCTGATTGTCTTCCGAGCCACGAGCAACAGCCAGAAACGCCCCCGCCCCCAGCTCGGCCAGCTGCGCCTGATCATAGTGATGGCACTGCCACCCCTCATCTTGCGCCAGCTTGCTGACAAACTCGCGATAGCTGGCGGCCGTCAGCTCGGAGGCAGGCAACACCGCCAGATGGCGAGCCAGCCCGTTGCCCCCCGCTTCGCTGTAAAGGCGTGCCAAGTCCAGCACCACTGCGGGTGAAACCTTGATCTGCTGATAGCTCCAGCTGATTTCACTGCGGCGCTTGCTGGTGGGCAACGAAATATTGGCGGCAAGCAGGGTCGACAACATCACTTCGGCCAGCATCACTCGCTCAGAGGGAGAAAAACCTTCCAGATGCAGCCCGAGCCGCTCCACATTGAGCCCAGAAAGAGGAGCAATCCAGCCTCTGATCTGTTTATAGAGGCGGTGATCCCGCGTCACACTGCCGGCCACAAACATCACCTGCAACAGGGTATTGCCATGCATCAGGGTAAAGGGCGCTTTTTTCCCCAGCGCAAGCTGGGTCTGGAGACCCGCAAGGGCGGGGAGCGAAAGCAAGGACTCCTTCTGCTCTTCGGCGATCAGCAGCAGTTGCAACGGCAGCCCTTGGGCAAGGGCTTCGGCCAGCGTGGCATCCCGGCTTTCAATAGCAGGAGGAAGATAGGTGAAGGGAGTGATCACAGGCGCGTGCCTCATCCATGAAGAGATACCTGATGATACCCAACAAATGGTTGATACGACCAGTTTTGGTCTTGAAAAAGCGTCAGAAATAGCAGCAATCACCAGATGGTGACGAGCATCAAGAAGGATTGTTCAATGATTGGCAATGCAGGAAGGGAACGTTCAGAAAGTTGGTTGCGGGGGCCGGATTTGAACCGACGACCTTCGGGTTATGAGCCCGACGAGCTACCGAACTGCTCCACCCCGCGTCCGAATTGTCACCCCCAAGCCGAGCAGTAGCTTGATGGCGTTTGTCTGCTTTCGACTGTTTACACAATCGCAAGCTGACGAAAAAGTTGGTTGCGGGGGCCGGATTTGAACCGACGACCTTCGGGTTATGAGCCCGACGAGCTACCGAGCTGCTCCACCCCGCGTCCGAATTGTCACCCTCAAGCCGAGCAGTAGCTTGTTGGCGTTTGTCTGCTTTCGACTGTTTATACAATCGAAAACTGACGAAAAAGTTGGTTGCGGGGGCCGGATTTGAACCGACGACCTTCGGGTTATGAGCCCGACGAGCTACCGAGCTGCTCCACCCCGCGTCCGAATTTTTCTCGAAGTGGCCGAGCAGTAGCCAGTTCGATTTCTCCTTTCCCACCAACCGGTTACACCGGCTTGACTGGTCAGGATCTCAGATGGTTGCGGGGGCCAGATTTGAACTGACGACCTTCGGGTTATGAGCCCGACGAGCTACCGGGCTGCTCCACCCCGCGTCTGAGGTCGCCAATAATAGGCGCCAGCGCACAGATTGCAAGTAAATATCTCAAAAAAAGTTTATTCGTAGATTAATCGGACAAATAGTGCGGTCATTAGCAGCATCATGCTGTTTTTTCAGGCAATCGAGTCCTTGCCAGGCATCCGGCACTACACTCAATAAGGTGAACACTCCTCATTTTGGGTAGGTAGAATATGCGCATCTCCGCCGGTCACTGCCGTCAGTTGGGGGCCACACCCGACAGTAACGGCGTCAACTTTGCGATCTGGGCACGCCTCGCCAGCCGGGTCGAACTGCTGCTCTTCGCAAGCGCAGACGATGCGACCCCCGAGGTGATCCCCCTCTCCCCGCGCCTAAACCGCACCGCCTACTACTGGCATATCCATGTGGAGGGGATCTCGGTCGGGCAACGTTACGCCTATCGCATTCAGGGCCCGTGGCGCCCATATGGCGGCACCCGCTTCGATGCCGAGAAGGTGTTGCTCGACCCTTACGGCCGCAGCATCGAGCTTGGCGCCAATTACGATCGATGGGCGGCGGCCCGTCCAGGCAGCAATCTGGCTTGTTGCGCCAAGAACAAGGTGGTTGATACTCGCTACTACGACTGGGAAGGAGACAAACTGCCCGCTCACTCCCTCTCCCGCTCGGTGATCTACGAGCTGCATCTGGGGGGCTTTACCAAGTCCCCGAGCTCCGGGGTCGATCCGGCGCTGCGTGGCACCTATCTAGGGCTGATTGAGAAGATCCCCTACCTGCAATCTCTCGGTGTCACCGCCGTCGAGCTGCTGCCGGTGTTCCAGTTCGATCCTCAGGATGCGCCCAAAGGACTCTCCAACTACTGGGGTTACAGCCCCATGTCCTTTTTCGCCCCCCACGCCCAATACGCCTGCGGCGATGATCCGCTGACCGAGTTTCGCGACATGGTCAAGGCGCTGCACAAGGCCAATATCGAGGTGATCCTGGACGTGGTTTACAACCACACCGCCGAAGGGGGAAATGATGGCCCCACCTTCTCGTTTCGCGGCATCGACAACGAGGCCTACTACATCCTCGACAACAACCAGAAGGACACCAACTATTCGGGCTGCGGCAACACCTTCAACGGCGCCCATCCGGTGGTGCTGCGGATGATCATGGACAGCCTCCACTTCTGGCGTCAGGAGATGCACGTCGATGGCTTTCGGTTTGATCTGGCTGCCATTCTGTCGCGGGATGAATCGGGTCAACCGCAGGCCAATGCGCCTACCTTGCGCACCATAGATACCGACCCCAACATCGCCGACATCAAGCTGATTGCCGAAGCCTGGGACGCGGGGGGACTCTATCAGGTGGGGTCACTGGCCGGCGCCCGCTGGCGTGAGTGGAACGGCCAGTTCCGGGATGATGTGCGCCGCTTCCTGCGCGGGGATGACAACAGCGTCACCGCCTTTGTCGAGCGGCTGTGCGGCAGTCCCGACATCTACCACTATCACCACGCCGATCCCGAGAAAAGCATCAACTTCGTTACCTGCCACGACGGTTTTACCCTGTGGGACTGGGCCAGTTACAACAGCAAGCACAACGAGGCCAACGGGGAGGAGAACCGTGACGGCTGCGATCATAACTTCAGCTGGAACCACGGCCATGAAGGGGTGACAGAAGATCCCCAGATCAACGCCCTGCGGATGCGCCAGGCCAAAAACATGATGGTGGCGACCCTGCTCTCGGTGGGCTCCCCCATGCTGCTGATGGGAGACGAGCTGCTGCGCACCCAGCGGGGCAACAACAACGGCTACTGTCAGGACAACGCCACCTGCTGGATGAACTGGCTGCCCAATGCCCGCAGTCAGGAGATGTTCCGCTTTATGAAGGAGCTGATCCAGTACCGCAAACACCTGTTTCAGCGCCCGGAACAGGAGAGCATGCCGCTGTCACTCACCGAGATCCTGCGCCACAGCGAGATCTGCTGGCACGGGGTCAACGCCGGGCAACCGGATTTCAGCCCCCACTCCCACGCCATCGCCATGTCGGCGCTGTCGAGCGAAACCAAGCTGGCGCTCTATGTGCTGTTCAACGCCTACTGGGAGCCCCTCACCTTCAACCTGCCGAGCCCGCCAAAGGGGGTCGGCGGCTACTGGCGGCGGATCCTCGATACCGCCCTCCCCTCGCCGCAAGATATCTGCACCTTCGGCATGCCGCTGGAGGGGCTGACCCGGGAGTATCTCGCCCAGCCGCGCAGCAGCTGCCTCTTTATCTGCGGGGCCGACGATTTCTATTGATCGATTGCTGTGAATTGATAGTTGCGATTCCTGCAAGCCAGATATGCAAAAGCCCCGAGCCAAGGCTCGGGGCTTTCTCTTTTCAGCGCCAGTGTCAGATCAGCTGGTGCAACACACTGGTAGCGGCAATCTGGGCGATCAGCAGGCCACACAGGGAGGTGGAGACCACCACTGGCGCGGTATCACGCTGCAAATAGAGCGGGCTGAACCAGAGCAGCAGAGAGGCCACCAGCAACGCTGCCTGGGTCACCACCGCCGGGATCAGGGCATCAAGATTGGCCTCCCCCCCTTGCCAGCCCACCAGCACTGCCAGCCAGACAAGGCTGGCCATCGCCCCCACCAGACCGGCCAGCGGCAACAGGGTGTTGAATGCCTTGAGACGATGACGGGCCCGCAGCAGCATCAGGTGGGCAAAGGCCGCCCCCAGTATCGCCATCTGCAGCAGGCCGCTCACCCAGCCCTGCAGTTGCAGCAGCCCGATGCCATAGAGAGCGAGCGGCAACGCTGGTAGCCAGAGCAGTGTCGAGGGGACTGAACGCTTGCCTTCCAGCCGTGACTGGGCCAGCGACAAGCCAACCCCGAGCACCAGTGCAGCCCCACCACTCCAGATGAGCCAGCTGGCCGCCTTGGCCTCGACCGCCAGCATCAGAGATAGCGCGGTAATAACCCAGATGGAGAAGAGCTGCTGACTGATGCGCGAGCGCTGGCCAGGGCAGATATCACCGCGCCACAGCACGATGCCGAGGGCGATCAGGGCGCCAAGCGCCATCAATCCGGTGAGAGGAAAGAGCCAAAAAGGGAGTTGGACGAACACGACGCCTCCAGCAGTAAAGATTCGAGGTGCGCCACCGGGGCGCCAGAGAGGGGCGAGTATACCCAAACCGGCGGCTATCCCCAATCGCGACAAACAATCGCGGGCAAACAATCCGGGGCAATTTGCGCCAGCAGGGCCCACCTTGAAGGGTGCCCTGCTGGCAGCCATGTCCATAGGGACGGGATACGGCGCTGGCTTTAGCCCTGACCGCGGGCCAGCGCCACCACCCGGGCAAACATCTGGCGGATCACCGGAGGAATATGCTCGGCGCCGAGCCGCTCCGCCTCTTCCACCACCGCCAGCGCCATTCCCGGCTTGCTGCGGTGATGAATAGCCTTATTGATGATGTGACTGGCGCTCCACATGGCGCGCCCGCCCACCCCGGCTTCGCGGCGAAACACAGCTTCAAAACCGTTGTGATAGAGGTAGTGCTCGATGTCGGCGGCAGGGAGCTGGGTCAGTCGGTCCCGCTCCCGCTCTCCCTTGAGCTGGCCCCGGGCCGAGGTGGCATACTTGAGCCCCGCCTCGTCGCCATCGGTCAGCAGGTGCCACTCGATGCCAAAGTCCCGCGCCACCTTGATGAGCGGCGACTGGCCGCACTGGGCAAACTCGATGATCCGCACCCCTTCGGCCCGCAGACTGTAACCGCAGATCTGCGCCAGCTCGGAGAGCAGCCAGATCTCGGTCTCCCCCTCCACCAGCAGCCAGCAACGGGCAAACAGCGACATGGGGCGGTTGATCCGCACGTGGAAGGCGATCTTGCGCAGATCGTCGCTGCTGTAACGCTCGCCCCCCAGCTGGTGACAGAGGATATCCTGCTGACGGCGCACCAGCCGCCGCACCTGATTGAGAGGCAGGGAGGAGAGCAAGTCCCCCGAGTTGGTGGTGAGCAGCTTCTGGCCCGGCAGTTGTTCCAGCAGCCCCCACGCCAGCGCCAGCATGGTCGGGTGCAGCCGGCTCTCAGGATCCTCCAGGATCATGATGGGACGGGCCCCCTCCTCCAGCTCGCGGTTGCCCCGCGCTTGCAACAGGGTAGCCGCCATCCCTGCCATCGCCAGCTGCAGCGCGCGGTTATCGGCGCGGCGCAGCAGGGTATGCAGGTTGCCCGGGTTGCGCAATGTCATGGGGCGATTGATGATGTCGCGCTGACTGCGCGGCTTGTTCTTGATGGGGGCCAGGGCGTTGAAGTAGTGATCCATCAGCTGGCGCACCGCCTGCAGCGCCTCTTTGAGCTCCGGTTCGCCGATCCGCTGGGGTTCGTCGATCAGCTTGTCCGCCAGCTCGCTCAGGCGATGCTCGGAGAGATCTCCCCACTGCAATGTCTCCACCCCGTTGCGAGCGGTACGGGCGTCCCGCAGCCGGAACACCGGGTTCATGGTGATGAGCATGCAGACCAGCTCGTGGGTATTGGCGATGGGCAAGCTCTTGCCTACCCCGTCGAGAAAGTCGTGAATGGTGAGCACAGAGCCATCCGCCTGCAGCTCGGCGCTGGCGCGATAGTGAATGCGGTGGAATTTGTCCTTGTGCAGCACCCAGGAGGGGCAAAGACGGGCCAGCCGACGGGAGTGCTGACACATCTGGGGTCTGTGCTCACTGAAGGTGAGCACCAGTTGCAGGTGGCGCGCCGGGGCCAATTCGGGATCTTCCGGTTGGTGAAAATCCTCGGCGGTGAACTGATAGGGCTCGGCATCCTGCCCCAGCAGACACCAGAGGGCGCGCAGCAGGCTCGATTTACCCCAGGTATTTTCACCAATCAGCACTGTGGTCTGATCCAGCCCGAGCGACAGGCGATTTATACCGCGAAAACCTTTGACTTCAATACGTTCCAGAAACATCCAGCCATGTCCACATCATTGTGATGGGGCAATAGTGGCAAAGTTACCGGAAAAATCCTATCGCAGGCGGGGCTTTTTCAACGTGAACTGTGAGGCACTGCAGGTTCGGGAGGGGTAACAACAGCGGTGCGATCTTGCGGGGCATTCCAGTGGCTGAACCAGAGATGACGGGTACGGATTTGACGTTTGCGATAATTCAATGGGCATTCCTTTCAATGGATAAGTGGTAGAGAGTACACCTCTTTTGCCCAAAGTCTCAGGGTTATCTGTGACGAGAAGATGACAATTGCGCCCGCCACTGCCCCGGCGTCAAACCAAACGCCTCGCGAAAACGATTACCGAAATGGGCCTGGGAAGAGAAGCCACACTGACTGGCGATGCTGGCCAGCGGCTCGGGGCCAGCCAACAGCTGCTTGGCCCGTTTGAGCCGCAGCCCAAGCAGATAACGATGGGGCGGGCAGCCGAGACTCTGGCCGAACATGCGGGCAAAGTGATACTCGCTCAGCCCCGCCTGCTGGGCCAGCTCTGCCAGCGTGACCGAATCGGCCAGATGGGCTTGCAGATACTCCTGCACCCGCTTGATCACCACGGGCGCCAGCCCGCCGCGCAGAGGCGGCAGGCCGGGAGCCTCCTCGGTGTGGTGGCGATAGGCGTGGAGGATCAACATCCAGGCGCCGTGGGAGAGTGCCAACCGATCGACCCCGTGCTGCCACTGCAGTTGCATCAACTGGCGCTGCACCAGCCCGGCCGCCTGCGGATCGTCGATAAAGGTCTTGTCCACCAGTTGCAGGTGGCGCCCCTCCTTGTCACACACCTCCTCGGCGATACGGGTGAGGTGAGCCGGGGTGAAGTAGAGATGAAAGAAGCGAAACTCTTCGCGCACCAGCCACTCGGATCTGTGGTGATCCGGCATGATGCACACCTTGCCGGTGCCACCGTGGCCACCCGGCCCATCGAGTCGCTCGGTCTGCTCGCCTCCTTGCAGATAGACGCTCAGGGTGTGGTGGCCCGGCTTGTGATAGCGGGTCTGGTCATAGCAGTTTCGCCAACTGGCGACGCCAAGCCCGGGTTCGAGCCAGCAGGCGTCCTCCAGCCGGGCGCCGGTGCTGACCAGTGCATCAAATACCCCTGCTGTTTTCATTCGCCCCTGCCGCCTGTTCCGGTTATGTGTACGTGTTATGCCGCTGCCCCCCATCTTACCGACCGCGCCCGCAGATGACAGCGAAGGGCGATGAAAAACCGCAAGATGGTGCAATCCAGCCATCAGGGCTCGCCCCATAGTGGGTCATCTCTCCCTGACTCACCGGAACTGTGATGAACCTGATGCTCTATCTTGCCACCGTGCTTATCTGGGGCAGCACCTGGATTGCCATCGCCTGGCAACTTGGTCCCATCCCCATCGAGGTGTCGGTGCTCTACCGCTTCCTGCTGGCGGCGGTGGCACTGTTTGCCCTGCTTACCGCCAGCGGCCGCTTTCCACGCCTCCCCTGGCACGGCCAGCGTTACGCCGCACTGCTCGGTGCCCTGCTCTTTTCCACCAACTTTCTCTGCTTCTACCACGCCACCCGCTATATTCCGAGCGGCATGTCGGCGGTGATCTTCGCAAGCGCCAGCATCTTCAACGGCCTCAACCTCTGGCTGTTCGAGGGCAAACGACCGAGTCTGCGCTGGCTGCAAGGGTCGCTACTGGGGCTCTTTGGCACCCTGCTGCTGTTCTGGCCGGTGCTGGCAGATGCGCAATTGGGTGCAAACGGCTGGAAGGGGTTGCTGCTCGCCTGCGGCGGCACCCTCTGCTTTTCGCTGGGCAATCTGGTCTCGGCCCGGGGCCAGCGCCATGGCTACCACGTACTGCAACTGGTGCCCTGGGGCATGGTTTACGGCGTGGTGCTGCTGCTGGGCTGGGTCACATTGCTCGGGCAGCAACTGGTGGTGCCGACCGATGGCCACTATCTGGCGGCCATGGTCTACCTCGCCCTGTTTGGCTCGGTGCTCGCCTTTACCGCCTATCTGACGCTGGTGGGACGCATCGGTGCCAGCAAGGCCTCCTACGCCACCGTGCTCTTTCCGCTGGTGGCGCTTACCCTCTCTACCTTCCATGAAGGCTTTGTCTGGCAGCCGGTCTCGGTGGCCGGAGTGGTGATCAGCCTGATCGGCAATCTGGTGATCTTCGCACCGCCCTTGAGCGAGTGGCGCATTCGACCGGCCAAGGCAGCAAACGACCCTTGCTCCTGAACCAGTCAGCCCCTAAGGTAGCGCTGATCAATCTGTGACGATCCTGATGGCGATAAACAAGGGGGCGAGATGTTACTGGAAGGGCTGGAGACGCTGAGCCTGCTGGCGAGTGAAGGGACCATGGCCAAGGTGGCCAGTCGCCTCTATATCAGCCAGTCAGCGGTAAGCAAGCGGATTGCCCAGCTGGAGCTGCGCCTTGGCAAGAAGCTGATCGAGCCGGAGGGGCGCCAGATCCGGCTCACCCCGCAGGCGCAGGAGCTGCTGGAGAGAGTGGCCCCGAGCTTGGCCGAAATGAAGGGAGTGCTGGCCGATAGTCAGGATCTGGCGGATCAGAGCCCCCTCCCCATCGCCTGCTCCGAAACCCTGCTGGCCGGTTATCTCGCCCACTTTATACGCGACTATCTGGAGCGCGATCCCCACCTTGCCCTCTCTACCCACCACACGCCGGTCATTCTGGTGCGGGTACGCAGCGGTGATGCCCTGCTCGGCATCTGCGCCGGTCGGCTCCCGCCCGGCCATGGCCTCGGCGCCGATCTGCTGCTTGAGGAGCCCTTTTATCTGGTTGGCGAGGCGCAGCAGATCCTGCCGCCAGCCAGCGCAGAAAGCAGGCGCAAGATCCTCACCATGGATCTGGAGAACCCTTCCAACCGCTACCTGCGCGAACCGCTGGCTTATTTGGGGCTGGAGCCCGCCATGGAGCTCGACTCCTATCTTGCGCTCATCGAACTCGCCAAGGCAGGTATTGGCCCTGTGCTGCTCCCCGCTGGCCTGCTGGGGCTGGTGGGAGAACAGGGGGAGATGGCCCGCCCACTGCCCGGGCTGGGCCGCCCCCTGCATCTGGTCTACCGGCCAAACAGCCTCAAGCGCGAGCGGATTGCCAGGCTGGTGAGCGCCCTGCAACAACACTTTCGCCACCGCAGCGACACACCGCGCTAGCGCTGTAAAACACCAGATATGACAACGGGGCCCGAGGGCCCCGTTAACAATTGCGATGCGGCAAGCAAGGCGCACATCAGATCCAGGCAAACAGCTCCGGATACTGGCTCCACACCAGCTTGGCGGACATCAGCAAGGAGACGGTCACCAGTAGCGGCTTGATCAGCTTCACCCCTTTTTTCAGCACCATCTTGGAGCCAAAACGAGCGCCGATGAACTGCCCCAGCGCCATGCAAAAACCGACACTCCACACCACCTTGCCGCCGAGCGCAAAGAACAGCAGGGAAGCGATATTCGAGGTGAAGTTGAGCAGCTTGGTATGGGCGGTGGCGCGCGCCATGCCAAAACCCGCCAGCGCCACGAAACCGATGGCAAAGAATGAACCGGTCCCCGGCCCGAAGAAGCCGTCATAGAAGCCGACCCCGCCCCCCACCAGCAGCGCAAACAGCATGGGAGTCAGACGGCGGGAGCTCTCGGCATCGCTTACCCGCGGCGAGAAGTAGAAGTAGCAGGCAAAGGCCATCAGCAGAAAAGGGAGCAGGCGCTCGAGAATGGCCGCGTCTATGGTCTGCACCGCCAGCGTGCCGATGGCCGCACCGATAAAGGTGCAGATCACCGCAGGCCAGATCATGGCCCACTCCAGCAGCCCCTTGCGGGCATAGAACCAGGTGGCGGAGAAGGAGCCAAAACTGCTCTGCAGCTTGTTGGTGCCAAGCACCAGCGCGGGCGGCATGCCGGTGGCAAGCAACGCTGGCACCGTCAGCAGGCCGCCACCACCGGCGATGGCATCGATAAAGCCGGCGACAAGCGCTACACCGAACAGGGCAAACAGGGTAACCAGTTCCAATTCCATCCATAGACCTCACGAGAGTGGGTTGCCCGAAGGAGCAACCGGAGATAACCAAAACGACGTTGTGCGGGGGTCTGCACAGGCTGTCCGCTATCCTAGCGAGCCACTGACCATGAATCTAACGAAACAGTGGCAGCCAATTGATTCCTTATTTTCATTAATTTGAGCTCAGAGGGCCCGTTAGCAAGCCGTTGAAGCGACGTTCGCTTCCTTGATGGCCGCCAGCGCCTCACAGAGATGATCCTCATCGGCACCGGGGAAACGGCTGACCCGACCGGCCATGTAGCGGCTGCTGAACAAGTTGAACCAGTGCTGCAGTGCCTGCCCCGCCTTGAGCTCTCCCGCCACTTCCAGCACGCAGGCCGCCACTTCGGCGGTGCAGAGGTGCTCATCGCAGTTGGCGACCCGCATGCCGTAGGTAGAAAGCGTATCGGGTTTGATGGCGAGCACCGGAAAACCGTCCAGATAGGGGCTCTTGTTGAACATCTTGCGCGCCTCCGGCCAAGTGCCGTCGAGCAGGATAAAGAGCGGTTTTTTACCCGGTGCCAGCGTCACCTCGCCGGTCAGGCGGGCAGGCTCCTTCTCGCAAGCGGGAAAGACTACATAGGGCTGCCAGGCGGGATCGGCCAGCAGGGCCCGCAGCTCGTGATGGGGCTGGGTGCGCGACCAGAGAAACGCCCAGGTGGTATCCGGCAACACATCGGCGATCAGGCGACCGGTGTTGGAGGGCTTCATCGGCTCGCTGTCATACATCAGCAGGCAGAAACCGGCCTCCGCTTTGAGTTCGGGGCGCCACTCGCAGGCACACCAATCCTCGCGCAGCTGACAGGCCGGACAGCGGGCCAGGGTGCCGCCACGGGCAAGAAACGGTCGGGTAGAGATACTCTTGCGCCAGGCCCGCAGGCGGTTGACGGCGTGATCAGGAACAGGCTTCATCTAGGTTCACAACTGGAGTCAAAACAGGAACGGAAGCGGTGCCAACATGTCATGGCGCCACAGGGCGCGATAACAGGGGACTGCCGGAAAAGCGCAAGATTGTACCGAGTTACGTGCTGGCGGAACAGCAATCCCTGCCCCTTTCGCCAGACGCAGAGCCAACTCCTCTTGCCTTAAGACTCCTGACAGCTGCGCAGCAGCTCCAGCAACAGGCTGCCATCGCGCAGTGCCTTGTGCACCTGCACCGAAGTGGGCTTGGTGGGATCTTCGTAGAAGTGGGTGGATTCAATCTGCAGCCGCACCAGATATTCGGCGGGCAACTGGCTGGCTAGCGACTGGTGCAGCATGGGGAACAGCAGCCGATCGGCACGGGTGATCTCCCCCCCTAGCAGCAGCTTGCCCGGATTGAGCAGGCAGATGAGATTGGAGAGCACCTTGGAGAGGCGACCCGCCGCCTGATGGAGAATATCCTGACAGAGGCCGTTGCCCGCCAGCGCCAGCTCGCACAGCTCGCGGATGGTGACGCTCTCGGGCAAGTCGTGCTCCTGCATCCGCTCGCGCAGATCCCGGTATTGCGCCTCCAGCGCCTGATTGGTCACCAGGGTGCAGGCGCAGCCAAAACCGCCGCAGTAGCAGCGCTGGCCATAGGGCTCGAGCTGCAGGTGGCTGAGATCGCCGAGCAGCGCATTCTCGCTCTCGATGAGCTGGCCATTGACCACCATGCCAACCCCGATGTCGTTGTGGACAAACACCAGCACCGCATCGGCGCAATTCTTGGCAGCCCCCCACTCTCGCTCGGCCTGGATCCAGGTGCGCACGTCTCCGCTCACCAGCACAGGTACCGAGAACGCCTGTTGCAGAGTCGGGCCAAGGGGCCAGTTGCGCAGATCGTAAAAGGGGAAGTGCTTGACCATGCCGGAGTGGCGCTCTACCTGACCTGGCAGACAGAGGGCTATACAGGCCAGACTGAGGGACTTTCTCGGCAAAAACACCTTGATGGCATGCACCAGACTGCCCAGCAGATCGGCGCGCTCCTCCTCGGTAAAGAGGTGGCGCTGGCGAGCCAGCGAGCGACCGGAGAAGTCAAACAGCGCCATATCCACGTAACCACGGCCAAGACGCATGGAGAGAAACTGGAAGCGGCGCTCGTTAATGCGCAGCAAGGTCTGACGACGGCCGCGCCCCACCGAACTTTCACCACAGGTAACCACCAGCCCCCCATCGAGCAGTTCCCGGGTGATCTTGGTGATACTGGCTGGCGAGAGACCGGTCAGGCGGGAGAGATCGGTGCGCGACAGCTCCTTGTGCTCTTCCAGGCTGGCATAGACCAGGCCGTAGTTGAGCTGCCGGATCAAATCGATACTACCTTTCACGATCTCATTCATAGGGTATGGGGCAAAGGCTGAAAAAAAGAGGCTGGCAATTTTCACACATTATTGGTCAATCCCCAAATAAAGTGCGGCCTGAACCGGGGGTCAGGCCGCATCTTGTGGTTGCCGTCACGGACCATTGCAAGATCAATAACGGAATTGCGAGACCAGTTTGCGCAATTTGTCACCGGTATTGGCCAGATCGCGGGTGGTGCTGTTGGATTCCACCGCCGCGCTGGTCAGCTCGCTGACAATCTGCTGAATGGCCACCAGGTTCTTGTTGATCTCCTCCGATACCGCGTGTTGCTCCTCGGCGGCGGTGGCGATCTGGATGTTCATGTCGTTGATGGTACTGACCGCCATCACCATGCTGTCGAGGGAGCTGGCGATATGGCTCGCCTCCTGCACCGTCTCCTGGCTGCGATCCTCGCTCGCCTGCATCACCTCCACCGCCTGCTTCACCCCGCCCTGCAGACGTTGCAGCATCTCGTTGATCTCCTTGGTGCTTTGTTGGGTACGACCGGCCAGCGAACGCACCTCGTCCGCCACCACCGCAAAGCCGCGTCCCTGCTCACCGGCACGGGCCGCCTCGATGGCAGCGTTCAGCGCCAGCAGGTTGGTCTGTTCGGCAATGCCGCGAATGACCTCCACCACCGAGCCGATCTTGGCGGTCTCTTGCGCCAATTGTTCGATAACGCCGGAGGCAGTATGCACCTCCCCCACCAGCCGGTTGATACTGTTGATGGCCCCGCTCACCACACCCCGGGCGGCGTCCGATTCACGGGCCGCATCGCTGGTTGCCGTCGCGGCATTGGAGGCACTGGCCGCCACCTCCTGCGCGGTGGAGCTCATTTCGGTCACCGCTGTGACCACCTGATCGGTCTCGCGACTGTGACCCTGCATCTGATGGTCATAGTGCTCGCTCAGATGGTGCAACTTGTCGACCGCGCTAAAGAGGTGGTTGCTGGTCTCGCCCACCTGACTTACCACCGACTGGATCCGCTCGACAAAGCGGTTGAAAGCGCTGGCCAGCTGGCCAATCTCATCCTGGCTCTGCACCTTGAGGCGCTGGGTCAGATCCCCGTCGCCGTTGGCGATATCGTTCAATGCCAGTACCGCATCCGCCAGCGGCTTGGTGACCCGGTTGCCCACAATAACGGTCGCCGCCAGGGTGATACCGAGGATCAGCAGGATCACCAGCACACTGCTCTGCAACGAGGCATGCATGTTGCTCTCGCGCTCTGCCCGCAAGGCTGCAAGTTCGTTGTCGATATCATCGATATAAAAACCGGTGCCAATGGCCCACTGGTATTTGTCCAGCACCAGAGTAAAGGCCAGTTTAGGTGCATCGCGACCGATGGAGGGCTTGGCCGTCCAGTATTCGGTAAATCCATCCCCCTGACGGGCCGACTTGAGGATCTCCTGGATCAGCAACTTGCCCTTGGCATCCTTGTCGTTCCAGCGGTTTTTCCCCTCCAGCTCGGTACGCACCGGCAACAGTATGGTGTTGCCCTCGAAGTCATAGACAAAGAAGTAGCCATCACTGCTGTAACGCAGCGGTCTGAGCAACTCTTTGACCTTTTGACGATTTTCCGGAGAATCCGGCAGAGAATACACGGCATCGACGGCGGTTTTGGCCATCATGATGTAACTGCTGAGCAGCGCTTTACGCTCTTTGATGGCATTTTCCCTCGCCACCACCAGATCAGACTCCAGATCGCGCTTGGAGACCATGTAGTTACTGAGATTGACCACCAGGGCCATCAGCAGCACGGGTACTGCACCCAGTAACAGGATTTTCTGCTTTAGCGTCATCTTTCACATCCTTGCAGCTGTTTTTATTGGAATTCCTTGCTTACTCATCAGTATAGGTGCTGGCAGGGCGAGCCCAGCTTTCGTTACAATTCCCTTAAACAAATCGGCCAGAACGTGAAAATCATGAATCTTTGTCCTTGCGGCTCAACCCTTTCTCTCGAATTGTGCTGTGGCTCACATCACAGTGGCGCTGTGGCTGACACCCCGGAACAGCTGATGCGCTCTCGCTACAGCGCTTTTGTGCTCAGTCTGGGGGAGTATCTGGTCCATAGCTGGCACCCGGCCCACCTTGGCGGCCTCACCGCCGAAGAGCTTTCACGCATCGACACCCGTTGGGATGGTCTCGAGATCATCGCCAGCCAGGGCGGCCCGGAGGATGAAACCGGGATGGTGGAGTTCAAAGCCTGGTTTCTGGAGGGGGATGAGCGTCACTGCCTCCATGAGCGTTCCCGCTTCGTGCGTTATCAGGGACGCTGGGTCTACACCGAGGGAGAGCAGGATCCGGCCCCCCTCAAAACCGGCCGCAACGATCCCTGCCCCTGTGGCAGCGGCAAAAAGCACAAGAAGTGCTGCGGCTGACGCATCACACACCCACCAGACTCGTCAAACAGTGACAGGGGCATCAGATGCCCCTTTTTTGTGCCTGTTATTCGCCACCAGCCCACAAACCGCTGCGATAACAAGCGTGACAAATGTCACATAATGCTCATTAACGCGCGAGCAAATGAGCGTTTGCGAGCGCAAATTTGGCCCATATCAAACATTTCCACTCAGAAGTAGGCCACACTGGCCTCATCTGGAAGAGATGAGACGGGCAACAATGAAAAGAATAACTACACAAGTCGTCATCATAGGCGGCGGTGCCACAGGGGCCGGCATCATGCGCGATTGCGCACTGCGCGGCATCGACTGCATCCTGCTCGAGCGCGATGATATCGCCGCCGGCACCACCGGTCGCAACCACGGCCTGCTCCACTCCGGTGCCCGCTACGCGGTGACGGATCAGGAGTCCGCCCGCGAATGCATCCAGGAAAACCGCATCCTCAAGCGGATCGCCAGCCACTGTGTCGAGGACACGGGCGGCCTCTTCCTCACCCTGCCGGAAGATGACATCAATTTCCAAACCACCTTTATGGATGCCTGCGCCCTGGCCGGTATCGAAACCCGCCAGCTCGATCCCGGTGAAGCCCTGCGCATGGAGCCCAACGCCAACCCGGCGATGATCGGCGCCATCCATGTACCGGATGGCACGATCGACCCGTTCCGCCTCGCCGCGGCCAACGTGCTGGATGCCAAAGAACATGGCGCGCGCATCTTCACCCACTGCAAGGTGCTGGGGCTGCTCCGCACTCAGGATCGGGTGCACGGGGTCAAGGCCATCAACACCCGAACCGGCGAAGCGTTCGAGGTGGAGTGTCAGGAGGTGATCAACGCCGCCGGCATCTGGGGCCAGCAAATTTGCGAATATGCCGATCTCGGCATCCGCATGTTCCCGGCCAAGGGCTCCCTGCTCATCATGGATTACCGCATCAACCAGCTGGTGCTCAACCGCGCCCGCAAACCGGCGGATGCGGACATTCTGGTGCCGGGCGATACCATCTCCCTCATCGGTACCACCTCCAGTCGCATCGATTACAACAAGATTGACCAGCTTACCGTCGAGCCCGAAGAGGTCGAAGTGTTGCTGCGCGAGGGGATCAAGCTCGCCCCCATCATGGCCCGCACCCGTCTGCTGCGCGCCTACGCCGGGGTACGCCCGCTGGTGGCGGTGGACGGTGACGACACCGGCCGCAACATCAGCCGCGGTATCGTGCTGCTGGATCACGCCGAGCGCGACGGTCTCAAGGGGTTCAACACCATCACCGGCGGCAAGCTGATGACCTACCGCCTGATGGCGGAGTGGGCCACCGATCTGCTGGCCAAGAAACTCGGCAACAGCAAACCCTGCCAGACCGCCGAACTGAGCCTGCCCGGCTCGCGGGATCCGGAAAAGGTCTCCGCTCCCGGTCTCTCGGTGCCGGTCGAAGGCTCAGCCCAATACCGCCACGGCGAGCGGGTCATCGCCTTCTTCCGTGACAATCCCAAGGCCAACGCCCTGATCTGCGAGTGCGAAATGGTCACCGCGGGCGAAATCGAATACGCCTTGCGCGAGCTGGATGTGGACAACCTCATCGATCTGCGCCGCCGCACCCGTCTGGGGATGGGGCCCTGTCAGGGCGAGCTCTGCGCCTACCGCGCCGCCGGTCTGATGCAGGAGTATGGCAAGGCTGACGGTCGTCAGGCCTGCGTCATGCTGCGCCAGTTCCTCGAGGAGCGTTACAAGGGAACCCGCCCCGTCCTGTGGGGCGATGCCCTGCGCGAGGCCGAGTTCACCTACTGGATCTACGAAGGGCTGTTTGGCTTGGGAGAATGGACGGCGCCGCAGCTGGTTGCCGATACCCCACGCGGCCCAACCAGCGAGACCACTCACAAGGAGAGCCGTCATGAAGTTTGACAATATCGTTATCGGCGGTGGTATGGCGGGACTCTCGGCCGCCCTGCGGCTGGTAGAGGCAGGCCAGAAGACCCTGCTGATGGCCTCCGGCCAGAGCGCGCTGCACTTCTCCTCCGGCTCGGTCGATCTGCTCGAAAGCGAGGGAGATCCCCGCGCCGCCCTGCCCGCCTTTATGGCTGCCCATCCGGATCACCCCTACAGCAAAGTCGGAATGCAGAATATCGAAGCGAGCCTGGCCGATCTGCAGCGCCACTGCGCCGAGCAGGGGTTGCCGCTGGTTCGCCACGACACCAATCACCAGCGCCTGACCCCCATCGGTACCCTCAAGCGCACCTGGCTCTCCCCCGATACCTGTGCTTGCGTCACCGATGCGCCGATCCCGGACGTGCTGCTGCTGGCCACCCTCGAGGGCTTTCGCGACTTTCATCCGGCACTGGCGGCCGCCAATCTGGCGACCCATCCGCGCTTTGCCCACTGCCGTATTCTGACCGGCGAAATCCGCCTGCCCCAGCTGGCCGAATTCAGCCGCAATCCCCACGAGTTTCGCTCAGCCGACATCGCGCGCCTGTGTGACAAGCATCATCTGGTGGCCGATCTGGCCCGCGAGATCAGCCGCATGGTGCAGGAGAGCGGTGTACCCGGCTGCCGCCATATCGTGCTGCCCGCCTGCCTGTCGCTGGGGCTGGTAGGCCCGCGTCTGGCGGAGCTGGAGCAGCGCACCGGCTGCACCATCAAGGAAGTGGCCACCATGCCGCCGTCTCTGATAGGTATGCGGATGCAGGAGGCGCTCAAGCGCCGCTTTATGGCCCTTGGCGGCACCTTCCTCACCAGCGAGCGGGTGCTGGGCGCCCGTTACGAAGGTGACCGGGTGGTCGGCGTACATACCCAGAATGGCGATGATCAGCTGTTCGAGGCGGACAACTTCGTGCTTGCCTCCGGCAGCTTCTTCAGCCGCGGGCTGGAATCCCGTCTGCGTGGCATTCGCGAGCCCATCTTCGATGCCGATGTGCTGAGTCTGGAGGAGCGTGACGCTTGGGCCGGTCGCCGCCTGTTCGATCACCACCCTTTCATGGGCTTCGGGGTCAAGACCGACGACAAGCTGCGGGTGCTGCGCGGCGGCAAGCCACTCGCCAACCTCTATGGCGCGGGCAGTGTCTTGGCCCATTACGACCCCATTAAAGAGGGCTCAGGCTCCGGCGTTGCCGTTGCCACCGGCTGGCAGGCTGCCGGCCATATTCTGGACGCGGCCCAATGATTACTACGTCCCATATCCCGTGTCTTCATCATCGCCGGGAGGAGAACTGACATGCTACTGGATCACGCCAACCAAACTTTCGATCAGTGCATCAAATGCACCGTCTGTACCGCCTACTGCCCGGTGGCCAAGGCCAACCCCGCCTACCCCGGCCCGAAACAGGCGGGCCCGGATGGCGAGCGGCTGCGGATCAAGAGCCCCGAGCTCTTTGACAGCGCCCTCAAGCACTGCACCAACTGCAAACGCTGCGAAGTAGCCTGCCCGAGCGGGGTGCGCATCGGCGACATCATTGCCAAGGCCAAGCATCAGTACAGCGGTTTCAAACCGGGGATCCGCGAGTTCGTCCTCTCCCACACCGATCTGATGGGCAGCATGTCTACCCTGATGGCCCCGGTGGTCAACTTCACCACCGGCCTCAAGCCGATGAAGCTGGTGCTGGACAAGGCGCTGGGTGTCTCCTCCCACCGCGACCTGCCCAAATACTCCCAGGGCACCTTCCGCAGCTGGTACAAGAAGCAAAAAGAATCTCAGGCCCGTTATGAGCGCCAAATAGCCTATTTCCACGGCTGCTATGTCAACTACAACCATCCTCAGCTTGGCAAGGAGCTGGTGCAGGTGCTCAACGCCATGAACATCGGTGTGCAGCTGCTTGAACGGGAGAAGTGCTGTGGCGTGCCGCTGATTGCCAACGGCTTCATGGACAAGGCCAAGCAGCAGGCAGCCTTCAATATCAAGCAGATGGAGAACTCCCTGCTGGGCAACGAGATGCCGCTGCTGGCCACCTCCTCCACCTGCGGCTTTACCCTGCGCGATGAATATCCCCACCTGCTGGAGCAGGATAACCACAAGGTACGGGATCGCATCTCGCTGGTGACCCGCTTCCTGTGGAACGAGTTCTACAAGGGCAACAAACCGACGATGAAGCCGCTCAATCTGCACATCGCCTACCACACCCCCTGCCACATGGAAAAAATGGGGGGCGTCATCTACACCCTCGAATTGCTGCGCGCCATTCCCGGGGTCAAGGTAACGGTACTGGAGTCCCAGTGCTGCGGCATCGCCGGCACCTACGGCTTCAAGTCGGAGAACTACCAGACCAGCCAGACCATCGGTGAGGGGCTATTTGATCAGATCAACCGCCTCTCCCCCGATCTGGTGATCACCGACTGCGAGACCTGCAAATGGCAGATCGAGATGAGCACCAGCTTCCGCTGTGAACATCCGATCCACCTGCTGGCCCAGGCGTTGGCCTGAATCCCCGGCCCTTGCGGCCGCATAAAAACAATCCACGCAGAGATAAACAAAGAGCCGGCAATTGCCGGCTCTTTCATTTCCAAGGTTCCATGGCGCTAGTCGACAAAGGGCGCGACATTGAATAAATATTCAAATTATAAAATACACCCATAAATAGATAAATTACATGTCATATTTTTCACCAACCCTTGCCATATCAAGCGTAGCAATCAATGTCACCTGTCGAAAATGAATAAATCTTGATAGTGCAGCTCAATCAGTTGAGTCAACGCATAATTTAACCAAGGTCTCATTTCCGCACTTTACCTCCCTAGCTAATTGATCTGGCGCAAATCAGCGCCTGATAAATCATTATTCATTTTACCCATTTGGTAATATCCACTTCGAGCAATTGCATAATTTCGTAATTTTTATTCACCAATAACAATGAAATGAATCGGCCTGTCTGCTCCCGCACTCTCGGGAGTCTATGTCCACCGCAAGGATGGCGCGGGCCTGGCAATGAGATTGATTCGGGAGTGATGATCGTGAGTTCACACAACAGACAGACCAAACTGGGCCTCGCCGCCCTGCTGCTGACCAGCTTGCTTGGTGCAAGCGGCTGGGCACTGGCTGATGACGCAACCACCAATGGCAAGATAGAGGCGCGCAGCGAGCTGTTCGCCAAGGATCACGCCGATCAGTTCACCAGCTGGCAAGCCACCAGCGAAAGCAAGGAGCGCACCGATGCGCTGGCGGAAGATCCCAATATGGTGGTGCTGTGGGGCGGTTACCCCTTCGCCAAGGATTACAACAAGCCGCGCGGTCACTTCTATGCGCTGACCGATGTTCGGGAAACCCTGCGTACCGGCGCCCCGAAAACAGCCGAAGATGGCCCCCTGCCCATGGCCTGCTGGAGCTGCAAAGGCCCGGATGTGGCCCGCGTCATCGACGAGAAGGGTGAGGATGGCTACTTCAAGGGGATGTGGGCAAAAGGTGGGCCGGAAGTAGTCAACACCATCGGCTGCGCCGACTGCCACGACACCGCCTCGAAGGAGTTCAAGGAGGGCAAACCTGCCCTGCACCTCTCCCGTCCCTATGCCGATCGGGCCATGACCGCCATCGGCAAGCCGTTCAAGGAGCAGGGGCGCTTTGATCAGCAGTCCCAGGTGTGCGGTCAGTGCCACGTGGAGTACTACTTCAGCGGCCCCACCAAGGCGGTCAAATTCCCTTGGGACAAGGGCACCACGGTTGAGCAGATGGAGGCCTATTACGATGAAATCGGCTTTGCCGACTGGCCCCATGCCCTCTCCAAAACCCCTATGCTGAAAGCCCAGCACCCCGAGTACGAGACCTGGCGCGCCGGCATTCACGGCCAGAACAACGTCGCCTGTGTCGACTGCCACATGCCCAAGGTGCAGAACGAGCAGGGCAAGGTCTACACCGATCACAAGGTGGGGAACCCCTTCGATCGTTTCGAACAGACCTGCCGCAACTGCCACACCCAGAGCAAGGAGATGCTGCAAGGGATCGTCAAACAGCGCAAAGAGGCGGTAATCGAAACCAAGCTGAAGGTCGAGAAGCAGCTGGTACACGCCCACTTTGAAGCCAAGGCGGCCTGGGATGCCGGCGCCACCGAGGCAGAGATGAAGGATATTCTGCAGGACATCCGGCACGCCCAGTGGCGCTGGGACTACGCCATCGCCTCCCACGGGGTGCAGATGCACGCCCCCGAAGTGGCCCTCAAGGTACTTGGCAGCGCGCTGGATAAAGCCGCTGACGCCCGCACCAAGCTGGCCCGCCTGTTGGCCAGCAAGGGGATCAGCCACGAAATCGCCATCACCGACATTTCCACCAAGGAGAAAGCGCAAGCGGCCCTTGGCATGGATATGAAGCAGTTCAACAGCGACAAGGCCCAGTTCCTCAAGACCACGGTCCCCGCCTGGGATGCCGAGGCCAAAGCGGCCGGACGGCTGGCACAGTAACGGCGCCTGCGGGCCCGGCGCCAAGTCGGGCCCGCAGCGGATGGAGGCTTCCTATGGGTGATTTAACGATGGATTTTTTACGACTGATGCTGATGGCAGCCATGCTGCTCACAAGCCTGCAGGGTCAGGCGGCCGAGCCGGCAGTAGCCCCTGTTCCAGCTACACATGAGGTGGAATTTTTACGCAATCCCGACAAGGCCTGCACCGACTGTCACAAGGAGCAGAGCGAAGGGATGCACGGCAAGCATGGTCAGGCGACCAATCCCAACAACCTCAAGCCGGTGACCTGCACCAACTGCCACGGCCAGCCCTCCCCCCAGCACCGGGAAGGGGTCAAGGATGTGATGCGTTTTAGCCACAGCCTGAAGGATAAAGAGAGCATCAAGCTTTATCCCATCAGCGAGCAGAATGGAGTCTGCATGAGCTGCCACGAGCCCAAAGAGCTGCGCGAGGCGCTCTGGGCCCACGATGTGCACGCCACCAAGCTCACCTGCACCAGCTGTCACCAGTTGCATCCGGCCAAGGAGCCCATGGTGGGGATCCCGGAAAAATCCCGAATCAAGCTCTGCGTCGACTGCCACAGCAAGCAGCATGAGGCCAGCAAGGCCCGGCAGGAGCAGTCCAAACCGGCTACCGGCAAGGAGGCCTCATGAGCTGCTCTCGCCGTGACTTTATGGCGGGCATGGGCGCGGGGGCCCTTATCATGATGACGGGGCCGACTCGCTCCCTTGCCACACCCCTCGCCCACAGCCAGACCATCGACGGGGTCCGCTATGGCATGATCCACGATGAGACGGCCTGCATCGGCTGCACCGCCTGCATGGATGCCTGCCGGGAGGTCAACAAAGTGCCGGAAGGGGTCTCGCGCCTCGAGATCATCCGTTCAGGCCCCATCGGTGAATTTCCCGACGCCGAGTACTGCTTCTTTCGCAAGTCCTGCCAGCACTGCGACAACGCCCCCTGCGTGCATGTCTGCCCCACCGGCGCCTCCCATATCCGCAAGGAGGATGGCATCGTCGATGTCGACGCGGATCTCTGCGTCGGCTGCATGTATTGCCTCGCCGCCTGCCCCTATCAGGTGCGCTTTATCAACCCGGTCACCCGAGTGGCAGACAAGTGCGACTTTTGCCGCAAGACCAACCTGGCGGCGGGCAAGGAGCCAGCCTGCGTGGAGTCCTGCCCCACCAAGGCGCTGGTGTTCGGTAATCTGGATGATCCGGACAGCCCCATCGCCAAACGGCTGGTGAAAGAGACCACCTATCGCTACAAGCAGGCACTCGGCACCTCGCCCAAGATGTACCGCGTGCCCAAAGGGGAGATAACGTCATGACCATACAAGCGGCATTTCACTTCCCCTCGCTGGTGTGGGGATTTGCCCCATCGCCATCTACTGCTTTGACAGAGGGAGGAATGGATCATGTTGCATGACGCATTTCACTTCCCTTCACTTGTCTGGGACTGGCCCATCGCTATCTATCTGTTCCTGCTCGGCATCTCCGCCGGGGCCACCACCCTCTCGGTGCTGCTGCGCCGCAAGGGGGCAGGCAGCGAGAGCGGCATCATCAAGGCAACCGCCATTCTGGCGCCAGCGAGCGTGATCCTGGGGTTACTGATCCTTATCTTCCATCTGGCCCGCCCCTGGACCTTCTGGAAGCTGATGTTCCACTACCAGTTCGACTCAGTGATGTCGATGGGGGTCATGCTGTTTCAGCTCTATATGGCGGTGCTGTTCGCCTGGCTGGCGGTGGTGTTTCGGGCCGAGATCGAGACCCTGCGCCACCGGTTGCTGAAAGAGAAGTTCGCTCTTGTGGATGGGCTGATTGGCTGGCTTGCCCGCATCGAGCGGCTGCTGGCGCCGCTGTTGCTGCTGCTCGCCGTGCTGCTGGGGGCCTACACCGGCTTTCTGCTCTCGGCGCTCAAGACCTATCCGCTCTTGAACAACCCGGTACTGCCTGTGCTGTTTCTGGTCTCGGGCATCAGCTCAGGTATCGCCTCCACCATCTTGCTGGCGGTGACGCTCTTCAAGGAGAACCACCACAGCCAGGGGGTGAACTTCGTGCATCGCTTCGAGCGACCCGTGCTGGCGGTGGAGGTGTTGCTGCTGGTCTGCTTCTTTACCGGCCTCTACTTCGGTGGCGGCCAGAAAGAGGTGGCGATGTGGGCGGCCATCGGCAGCGGCTTCTGGGCTCAGGTGTTCTGGCTCGGGGTGGTAGGCATCGGCATGCTGCTGCCCCAGTTGCTGGCTCTGCTGGCCCCGGCGCCCCTGCGGGAGCGAAACGGCCATCTGGTGCTGGTCTGCAGCTTGACCTTGGTGGGGATCCTGCTGCTGCGCTACTTCGTGCTCTATGCCGGCCAGATGACGGTCGTTTAAAGATATGATCACCAGCGCCAGCCGCCCTCGGGTGACTGGCGCTGGTTTGTTGCTGGCCCAATGAATTTCTGGTGATGCCACACCCGTTGCTTGGCAATGTTCTCCGCCAAAGGGAGACGACGCGGCGTGTGTGCCATGACATGAATGAGATCAAAGATTGAACCGGAGGTTATGTGCTGGCGGAGCTCGGCTATCTCTCACTGTTGCTGGCGACCGGGCTCGCCCTGCTGCAAGGGCTGCTGCCCTGGCTGGGATTGCGGCTCGCCTCACGCCCGCTGCTCGGCTGCGCAAAACCGCTGGCGCTGATCAATGCCATCCTGCTGTTGACCTCCCTGCTGCTGCTCGCCAGCTGTTTTGCCCAGGATGATTTCACCGTCAGCTATGTGGCCCAACACGCCAACAGCGCCCTGCCGCTTGGCTTCAAGCTGGCGGCGGTGTGGGGCGGCCACGAGGGCTCCATGCTGTTCTTCGTGTTTGCGCTGGGGCTGTGGGGCGCCCTGGTGGCCCTTTGCTCCAAGCGGGTCGATCCGCTGATCACAGCCCGGGTACTGGCCATCATGGGGCTGATCGTCGGGCTGTTCGGCCTCTATACCCTGATCTTCTCCAGCCCGTTTGACCGCCAGTTCCCGGGGCCGCTGGAGGGGCGCGACCTCAACCCCATGCTGCAGGATATCGGCCTTATCATCCATCCACCCCTGCTCTATCTCGGTTACGTCGGCTTTGCGGTCAACTTCGCCTTCGCCATGGCGGCGCTGCACTCGGGTCGGCTCGATGGTGCCGTGGCCCACTGGAGCCGCCCCTGGGCGCTCGGCTCCTGGGTCTTTCTCACCGCCGGCATCGTGCTGGGCTCGTGGTGGGCCTATTACGAGCTCGGCTGGGGCGGCTGGTGGTTCTGGGATCCGGTAGAAAACGCCTCCCTCTTGCCCTGGCTGCTGGGCACCGCCCTGCTGCACGCCCTGATTGTCTGCGAGAAGCGCGGCGCCTACGGCCACGCAGTGCTGTTGCTCTCCATCTTCACCTTCGCCTTGAGCCTGCTCGGCACCTTCGTGGTGCGCTCCGGGGTGCTCACCTCGGTGCACGCCTTTGCAGTGGACCCCAGCCGCGGCCTCACCCTCTTGTTGCTGCTCGGTTTGCTATTGACCTGCGCCCTCACCCTGTTTGCCCTGCGCGCAGACATTCGCGCCCCCTATGCCCGCTTTGGCTTGCTGTCAAAAGAGGGGCTGCTTGGCGCCGCTATCCTGCTGCTCTGCGTGGCCTGCGCCAGTGTGCTGCTCGGCACCTTCTACCCCATGGTGTTCCAGTCGCTCCATCTGGGCTCGCTGTCGGTGGGCGCCCCCTATTTCAATACCATCTTCGTGCCGCTGGCCCTATGCCTGATGGGACTGATGACCAAGCTGCCGCGCCTGCGCTGGCAGCAGCTTGCGCCACATTCCCGACTCAACGCTCTGTTGCCACCGCTGTTTGGCCTGCTTGGCGGCGGGCTCATTAGCCTTGCCTATCTGGAACAGGGAGCGGTTTCCGGTAGCTGGATTGGCATCCTCGCCAATATGGTGAGCCTCTGGCTGATGGCCAGACTGCTGCTCCCGCTCTTGCAACCGACGTCGCTGCGTGAGCTCACCCTCAATCGGTTCGGCAGCCTGCTGGCCCATCTCGGGGTGGCAGTGTGTGCCCTAGGCATCGCGCAGGTAAGTCACCACAGTCAGGAGGGGGGTACAGTGCTCGGTGCCAACCAACCCTACCAGCTCGGCGCGTTCGAGTTTCGCTATGAGGGGCGCGAGCCGGTGATCGGCCCCAACTACACCGCCGAGCGCATCACGCTTAGCGTGCACAAGAACGGTAAAGAGGTGGCGCGGCTGACGCCGGAGCGGCGCCACTACAGCGTGCGCACCATGAACATGAATGAACCCGGCATCGAGTGGGGAATGCTCGGCGATCTCTACGTGGTGCTGGGTGAGAAGATGGGACCAGATGCCTATGCCATGCGGCTGCACTACAAGCCGCTGGTGCGCTGGATCTGGTTCGGTGGCCTGTTGATGATGGCAGGCGGCACCCTGCGCCTGCTCGCCCGTCGCCCCTTGCTTGCCTCCCGCCCCGTTGCGGTTGGCACCTCCCATCCCCGGCTCGAACAGGAGGCGTTATGAGATCCCGCCTGCGCCTCTTTCTTCCACTGCTGCTGACCCTGAGCCTCGGCATCCTGCTCTGGCTCGGCCTTGGCAACAATCCCTACAGCCAGGATGAGGCGACGCTCGGCCGTACCCTGCCTGTGTGGCAGAGCGACAATCTGCTGGATGGCGGGCTTATTGATACCGCTGCACTGAAAGGCGAGCCCTTTGTGCTCAACGTCTGGGCCAGCTGGTGCGCCAACTGCCGCGCCGAGCATCCGCTGCTCAGCGAGCTCGCGGCAGCAGTGCCCCTCTACGGTCTCAACTACCGGGACAAGGGGGATGCCGCCCGCGCCTGGCTTATCCAGGCGGGCAACCCCTATCGCGCCGTACTGGCCGACCCCAACGGCAAACTGGCCCTTGAGCTCGGCGTCTACGGCACGCCGGAGACCTATCTCTTCGCCGGCGACGGCACCCTGCTGACCCGTCATACCGGCCTGCTCACCCGGGAGATCTGGCAACGCCAGTTTGCCCCCCTGCTCGACCAGGCGCGAGCTGATGCGCAGATAAAGGCTGCCACAACGGCACCCGCGATTGCGCCATTTATTGCGCCGTCTATTGCAACATCAGCTCGGGAGACACAGCCATGATGCGCCATTCTCTTGCCTGCGCCCTGCTGGCCCTCGGCATGCTGCTGAGTGCCACTGCATATTCCAGCGGGGTCGATACCTATCAGTTTCGCCACCCCGAGCTGCAAACCCGCGCTCAGGAAGTGGCCCGCGCCCTGCGCTGCCCCCAGTGCCAGAACCAAAACCTGGTGGAGTCCAACTCCCCCATCGCCCGGGATCTGCGGCTAGAGGTATACCGCTGGGTGGACGAGGGACAGAGCGATGAGCAGGTGATCGCCCGGATGACGGAGCGCTTCGGCGATTTCGTCCGCTACGATCCCCCCTTCAAGAGCAGCACGGCGCTGCTGTGGGGCGGCCCCCCGCTGCTGTTGGGGCTGGCACTGTTGACCCTGTTTCGCCGCCTGACACGCACAAAGGCGCAACCCATCCCTGCCGTTAAGGCCATCGATGAGGCCCCCCCTCAACCCGCCGCCGATCCGCGCAGCGAATTGAATTTGCTGATCATGCACGGGGAGCAGGCAGGCCTCTCCCCCGACCAACCACTCTACAGGGAGCTGAGCGCCGCCCGCCTGGCCAACGCCATCCCGGCGGCTGAGCTGGCCCTGCGCGCGCAACTGGCCAGCCAGCGTGACAATCGCGGCCGCAATAACCAGCACGGGCGGGCCTTGTTGCTGCTTGGCATCATGGCATTCGTAGCCGTTGCAGCTGTGTATCTTAGCAGCGGCCGTTATCAGGCGTGGCAGACGTATCAGTCGCGCCCCAATCCGCTGGCGGGATTGAGCCCGCGGGATCTGCAGGACAAGGAGCTGGGGAGTCTGCATCAGAAGCTTCAGCGCAGCCCCGCCGATCTCGACAGCTGGGCGGCGCTCGGCCAGCTCTATCTCTATCGGGGCGAATATGACAACGCCCTGCTCGCCTACCAGCGCCTCGCTCTGCTGGAGGGGGGCGCCAGCGCGGCGACTCAGGCCGCCCAAGCCACTGTGCTCTACTATCAGGCGGGCCAGATGCTGACTCCCGAGGCAACCCGCCTGCTGGAGAGCGCCCTCAAGCAGGACAAAGGCGAGGTGAGCGCCCTGATGCTGCTTGCCTCCGATCACTTCCTGCATGGTCGCTACAAGCAGGCCATTTCGCTGTGGCAGCAACTGCTCGATGGCGAGCGCCCTCGCATCAACCGGGCCGCGCTGATCGAGGCGATCCAGACGGCAAGCATAATGGGCGGGTAACCCCTTGATTGAAGGAGGGTAATCGTGGTGATATGGCGCCGCGACCACGCAAGTGGCTCAGTACTCTCTTTCAATAGACAAGGATGTCTGGATGCAACTCACCCTGTTAAACGACTCGGGCAAATTCGATGGGCTCGATGACACCATTAGGCACGTTTTTGCCGAGACGGCGCACAAATTGAATGCCTTGTTCGATCTCTCCCAACTGGATGTCACCTTCAGCCCTTTTGCCGAGGGGGATGCTCCCGACTCGGGTATCGGTGGCTGGGCCATCAACATGTATCGAATAGAACTCCAGCTTGATCTGGAACGGCCTGATATCAAAGAGGTGATCATCACCGAATTGCCTGCCGTGCTGGCCCACGAAGTCCACCATATCGTGCAAAAGAAGAACAAGGTGGAAGCAGAAACACTGGCCGAAACCCTGATTTTTGAAGGACTGGCTTGCTACTTTGAGCAGAGGTTCAATGGTGGCACACTCCCCTCGCTGTTCAAGGAGTCTCATCAACATGACTGGCAATCGCTCCTGGCAGAGATGACACCCAATCTATCCAGCAAGCAGTTCAACTATTTAGACTTTTTCTACTGCCGTGATAACCGGCCATTTCCCAAATATGCCGGTTACTGGGTGGGGTTCAATCTGGTGGCCAACTATCTGGCCAAAAATGGACTGAATGAAATTGAGGTCATGGGCCTGCCCGCCGAAGCGTATTTCAATTAACACGCCTTCACACTGTTCGTGGCTATCACAGAGCCCAAATCCGGAGAGAAGATCATGATCCCCATTCGCTGCAAGGCCGTCTCCGGCGTTGCCCTTACCACTGTCGATGGCGAAACAAAATTGCTGGTGATGAAACGGGTCAAGGGGGGCTTCTGGTGCCATGTGGCGGGCACGGTGGAGGCGGGTGAAACCGGCTGGCAGACCATTATTCGGGAGTTTGCTGAAGAGACGGGGATCCGGGTCACCGAACTCTACAACGGCCAGTATCTGGAGCAGTTCTACGATGCGAGCTTGAATACGGTGGAGGTGGTGCCGGTCTTTGTGGTCTATTGCCCGGCCAATCAGGCAGTGACCCTCAACGACGAGCACACAGACTATCGCTGGTGTTCCCTGGCCGAAGCAAAAGCGCTGGTGAGTTTCCCCGGCCAGAAGGCGCTCTACGACCATATCTGGCACCACTTTGTCGACAACGCCCCCTCTCCCCTGATGCGGGTCGATATCCGCTGACTGCGCACAACTTCCCCCTGTAAATGCAATACGCCCCCGGATGGGGGCGTATTGCATTTACAGCCAGCCAAGCGCTTATGTTAGACCACGCCGATGGCCTACGGCCGCTCGCCAGCGGCCAGACGGCGGTTGATATCGGCGATAACCGGGGCGATGTCGGCCAGGGTATCAATCACATAGTGCGCCCCCGCCGCCCGCAGTTTGGCCTCGGCCGGTGCGCGCCGGGCGGCGATCTCCGCCTCGCTCATGGCGGCAAACTCGTCCCAGGTGGCACCGAACTCGTTGCCGGAAACCGACAATCCCACTGTCCACATGCCCGCGTTCAACCCTTCGCTGATACCCGGCACGGCGTCATCCACCTTGATGCAGCGATGCACGGCGCTCACTCCCAGCTCAATTACGTTGGCCAGCGCCATCCAGGGGCCGGGGCGACCACCTGCCTTGAGATCGTCAGTGGCGACCCAGTGATCCGGGCGATAGCCGTGATCGGCCGCCGCTGGCACCAGCGCCTCCATCACCGGACGGGGATAACCGGAGCAGGAGCCGATTTTCATCCCCTGCACCCGCAGAGCGTCCAACACCGGCAGCACACCGGGGATGGGGGCGGCAAAGCGGGTCACGGCGGCAATCTGCAGCGGCATAAAGGTGTGATAAATGTGGTCCACCTCGGCGTGGCTCATGGGGTGGCCGAAGCGGGTCTGCCAACGCGCATCCACCGAGGGCAGACGGCCCAGCGCGGCGATATGATCCCACTTGCCAAGGCCCATGGGCTGGCGTGCTTCATCCAGGGTCACGGTGAAGTCATAGGCGCGGGCGAAGGCCTCGACGAAGATGGAGGTGGGGGCGAAGGAGCCGAAATCGACGACGGTGCCGGCCCAGTCGAGGATCAGCGCCTCCACGTCGGTGGTCGGGTGAATGGCAATCTGCAAGTCAGTCATGGTGAGGTTCCTGTTTCGGTGAAAGTGCGATCTCGCCGAGGGCGCGATCGAGAATGGAAATGGCGCGCACCAGATCGGCGCGAGCGATATTGAGCGGCGGCGAGAGTTGGATGACATTGCCCTGGGAGACCTTGAAGCTGAGCCCCAGCTCCAGACAGCGGTAGAGCAGCTGCTCGGCGGCCTGGCTATTGCGGGTGCGACTCTGGTGATCGACCACCAGATCGAGCGCCCACAAAAGACCGATACCCCGCACCTGCCCGATCAACGGGTAACGCTGGGCAAGCGTCGCTAGCTCTGCCGCCATAAAACGGCCATCCTCCTGCGCTTTTGCCAGCAATCCCTCTTCACGGATGGTAGCGATGGTCGCGAGGGCCGCCGCGCAGCCGATAGGGCTCTTCTCATGGGTGTAGTGACCGAGTGAAATAGCTGCCGCCTGATTGAACCTGTCGCGGGTAATGAGCGCGGCAAACGGCACCACCCCGCCCCCCAGCCCCTTGCCCAGACAGATGATGTCAGGTTCGATGCCGAACTCTTCAAAGCTGAACCAGTGGCCGGTGCGACCCAGGGCATTGGGGATCTCGTCGACGATCAGCAGCACCTTGTGGCGATCGCAGATCTCCCGCACCCGCTGCCAGTAGGCCTTCGAGGGCACCTGTACATCGGTGTTGCGGATCGGCTCGGCGATAAAGGCGCCGACACCTCCCTCCTTCTCGATGACGTACTCCAGATAATCGGCGTAGTGCAGGTCATCCCCCTCCCCGCGATACCAGACACCGCGATAACGGGTGGGGGGCGGGATGCGCTCCACCCCGGCCATCAGCGGGCCCATACCGGCGCGAAAGCAGGCCTCGCCACCGACCGAGATGGCATCGAGAGAGGCGCCGTGAAAGGCATCCCACAGGGACACCACCTTGCTATTGCCGGTGATGAAACGGGCGAGCTTCAGGGCAATCCCCACCACCTCGCTGCCGCCGGGGGCAAACAGCACCCGGTTGAGATCGCCGGGGGCCAGCTCGGCCAGGGTGCGGGCGCAGTCGATGGCAACCTGATGGGTGTAGCGGCGGGGCGCGAACGGCAGATCGGCGAGTTGCTGCTGCACCGCGGCCACCACCCTGGGGTGACCGTGGCCCAGCTGATGAACGCTGTTGCCGTGAAAATCGAGGTAACGCGCGCCCGATACACTGGTCAACCAGCTCCCCTGCGCCCCCTCGATCAAATCCAGACAGGGGGTGGAGAGTGCCTGATGGAGAAAGTAGCGGCTATCCTCCGCCAATCCGGCCTGTACATCTTCGCTCTGGCCCGCCCACCAGCGCGCCCGCCCCTCGCCGAGGTTGATATCCCCTTCGCTGTCGGCGCGGCCGCTGCCGTGCAGCTTATGGTCATGCAAATCGCGGCCACGCAGATCACGACCCTGAGCCAGCATGCTGGTCATTGCGCGTCCTCTTGCCAGTAACAGGCGCTGGCCATGGCGGCGAGCAGCTCGCGCACCCGCTCCGGGGTCACATCGCCGATATTGCCGATACGGAAGCAATCGGCCTGGGAGACCTTGCCCGGATAGATGACAAAGCCCTGCGCCTTGAGCCGCTGGTAGAAATCGGCGAAGCGGTAGTCAGGGTGGGCCGGAGAGTAGAAGGCGGTGATGATGGGAGATTGCCACTGTTCTGGCAGCAGTGGCGCAAAGCCGAGGGCAGCCATCCCCGCCAGCAGCGTGCGCTGATTCTCGCCGTAGCGCTGATGGCGGGCTTCAATGCCCCCCTCTTCGTCCAGCTCGCGCAGGGCCTGGGCAAAGGCAAGCACGGTATGGGTGGGCGAGGTAAAGCGCCACTTGCCCCCCTGCTGCTCCATGGTCTGCCACTGGGCATGCAGGTCGAGGGAGACAGAGCGGGCACGACCAGCGCAGGCCGCCAGCGCGGCGCGGCGGGCGATGACGAAGCCAAAGCCCGGTACCCCCTGAATGCACTTGTTGGCCGAGCTGATAAGAAACTCGATGCCAAGGCGCCCCATATCGATGGGGATACCGCCAAAGCTGCTCATGGCATCGACGATCAGGCGAATGCCGCGGCGCTGGCAGAGCACAGCCACCTCCTCAAGGGGGTTGAGCATGCCGGTGGTGGTCTCGCAGTGCACCATGGCCAGATGGGTGATCTCGGGGTGGCGCGCCAGCATCGCCTCGATGGCGGCGGGCTCCGGGCGGGTGGTCTCGCCGCAGTCCAGCTCGTGGTGGCTCAGGCCAAGGCAGCGGGCCATCTCCCCCATGCGGGCACCGTAGGCGCCGTTGTTGATGATCAGCAGACACTCATCGACGCCTATCGCCGAGCCCAGCACGCTCTCCACTACATAGCTGCCGCTCCCTTGCAGCAAGACGACGCTGTAGTCACTTTGATATTCAGGGCCAGTTGCAAGCCGCACCAGCTCGCGGCGGATGGGCTCCACCACACCCTGGTTGTAGTCCGCATCCCAGGTGCAGCTGTCTTGCAGCATGGAGGCGCGCACCGTCGCGGTGGTCGAGAGGGGGCCCGGGGTCAGCAGCAGGTAATCGACGGCAGCAGGGGCCGCAGGAATATGGGTCATGACTTCGCTCCTTTTGGTATATACCAGAATGAGCGCATTGTGGGTAACTGCCCCGCCAAGGTCAAAGGGGTGGCGCTACGTGCAACAAAAAATTCATTTTCAGCGCCGGGATCGCGATAATCTAGGAAGCCTGAACAACAGGGGCGATGCTGGTATCTACCAACGCATGTTGATGCTGCCCTTTAACGACCGGGCAGGTGTCCTGCCCTGTGCCCAACTCATTGCACAACTTATTGCAAAACCAGGGATTTTCATGAGCAAACCGCAATATCTGCAGATCAAGGATGCCCTCGCCAACCAGATCCTGGCGGGGGGGCTGGCCCCCAACGACAAGCTCCCCTCCGAGCGGCTGCTGGGGGAACTCTATGGCACCACCCGGGTTACCATCCGCGAGGCGCTGGTGCAGCTGGAGGCGAACGGCCTTATCTATCGGGAGGATCGCCGCGGCTGGTTTGTCACCCCGCCGCGCTTTCGCTTGAACCCCAGACGCACCTCCAACTTTCACCAGATAGTGCGGGAGCAAGGGGGTGAGCCGCGCACCGAGCTGCTGGAGAAAAACCGCCAGGCGGTGCCGCCCGCGTTGATGGCGCAGTTGCAGCTCAAGCCGTTTGACAGCCTCTTTTTGCTCAAGCGGCTGCGCTACGCCAACGGGCGCGCCATCTGCTACTGCGAGAACCACTGCCTGCCAGAGCGGGTGCCCGGCCTGCTGGAGCTGGATCTCAACGGCAGTCTGACCGAGATCTACCAGGCCCATTACGATCTCCACTACGCCCGCATGCAGGTGCGTTTCTTCCCCACCGCCCTGCCGGACGAGGTGGCCAAGGCGCTGGGGGCCACCGCCGGTCTGCCCGCCCTGCGCCTCGAGCGACTCAACTTCGATCAGCACGGCCGGGTGCTCGACTTCGATCTGGAGTACTGGCGCCACGACAGTCTGGAGATCGAGGTGGATACCCAAGATTAGTCACGGACAAATCAGGAAAGGCAAAACGTCACGGGGCTGTCACGGTCACGTCATAAAGATCCCCTAGCCTCTCTCTCGACCAATCTGGTTTATACCAAACCAATTTAACTGGAGAAGAGGATGAAACAGGGAACCCATCTGCTGGCCGCCGCCGTGCTGGCTGCCATGACCGCCCCGGCACTGGCCGCGACCGATCTCACCGTCTACACCGCCTTCGAACCGGAGCAGCTCAACGAGCTGAAAACCGCGTTCGAACGCCAGCATCCGGACATCAACATCAAGTGGGTGCGTGACTCCACCGGCGTGGTCACCGCCCGCTTGCTGGCAGAAAAAGCGCAGCCCAAAGCGGATGTGGTATGGGGACTGGCCGCCACCAGCCTGATGCAGCTCGATCAGCAGCAGATGCTCAATGCCTATGCACCGAAAGGACTGGAGAAGCTCGACAGCCGCTTTCGCGACAGCAAGGCCGAGCCGCACTGGATCGGTCTGGACGCCTTCTTCAGCGCCATCTGCTTCAACAAGGTAGAGGCGGAAAAACAGGGGATCCCGGCCCCCACCAGCTGGGCCGACCTCACCAAGCCCATCTACAAGGGCAAGGTGATCATGCCCAACCCCAGCTCCTCCGGCACCGGTTACCTGAGCGTTGCGGGCTGGCTGCAGACCATGGGCGAGCAGCAGGGCTGGCAATTCATGAACGGCCTTCACCAGAACATCGACCGTTACACCCACTCGGGCTCCGCCCCCTGCAAGCTGGCCGCCAGCGGTGAAACGGTGATCGGTATCTCCTTCGACTTCCCGGCTACCAGCCTCAAGGCCAAGGGTGCCCCCATCGAGGTGGTGTTCCCGAAAGAGGGGTCGGGCTGGGATATGGAAGCAGCCGCCATCATCAAGGGCACCCCCAAGCTGGAAGCCGCCAAACAGCTGCTCGACTTTGCCGCCACCGAACAGGCCAACGCCCTCTACAACAAGTCGTTTGCCGTGGTCGCCATCCCCGATGTAGCCCAACCGAGAGCGGGCTATCCGGCGGATATCAAAGGCCAGATGATCGACAACGACTTTAGCTGGGCAGCCCGCGAGCGCAACGCCATCCTGGCCCAGTGGAGCGCCAGCTTCGACGGCAAGACCGAAGCCAAGCAGTAAGCGTGAGGGTCGGCGGTTTGTTCACGCCAGACACACAGCCACCAATAAACTGCCAGTCGAAGGCCAACAGCTGTTGGCCTTCGCTTTTTGGTTTTAACTTCCCGAGTTTACATTGCCTTCAAGTAGCGATGCTTAGTCCATTCGCACAGTGCCCAGCCACTTGCTGGCGACCCGATGTCATTTGACTGTCATCAAGCTGTCATCCCCCGATCACCTGACCGTCACACTTCACCCACAAACTGGTATATACCAAATCAGTAGCGAGTCGAACCATGACCCAGCCCTATCTGGACATTCAACATCTCAACAAGCAGTTCGGTGCTTTTCAGGCCCTCAAGGGGATCTCTCTGACCATTGAGCCGGGGGAGTTTATCTGCTTTCTCGGCCCCTCCGGCTGCGGCAAAACTACCCTGCTCAGAGCCATCGCCGGGCTGGATCTGCCAGACAGCGGCGAGATCTGGCAAGGAGGGCGCAATATCTCCCGCCTGCCGCCCCAGGAGCGCGATTTTGGCATCGTGTTTCAGTCCTATGCTCTCTTCCCCAACCTGACGGTGGCCCAGAACATCGCCTTCGGCCTTGAGAATCAGGGGCTGGCGCGGGATCTCATCAAGGAGCGGGTCGATCACTGGCTGGGGCTGGTGGATCTCACTGCCCAGTCCCACAAATACCCGAGCCAGATCTCCGGCGGCCAGCAGCAGCGGGTGGCGCTGGCCCGGGCCTTGGCCCTCTCCCCCGGCCTGCTGCTGCTGGACGAGCCGCTCAGCGCGCTGGATGCGCTGGTGCGCACCCACCTTCGCAGCGAGATCCGCGCCCTGCAGCAGCGCCTTGGCATCACCACCATCATGGTGACCCACGATCAGGAAGAGGCGCTGACCATGGCCGATCGCATCGTGGTGATGGAGGGCGGCCGCATCGTGCAGGTGGGCACCCCGCAGGAGATCTACCACCAGCCTGCCAGCCGTTTCGTGGCAAGCTTTGTCGGTACCATGAACTTCCTCGAGACCCTGGTGCTGAGCCCCAATCAGGTGCGCCTCAACGAACAACCGCTGACACTTGCCAACCAGGCGGCGGCCGGCAGCAAATTGCAGGTGGCGATCCGCCCCGAGGCGATCACCTTGAGTGCACCGAGCGAGCCGTATCTTGGGCTGCATGGCGTTGAAGCAACCATCGATCAGGTGGAGTTTCTCGGCGCCGCCCAGCGTCTTATCTGCACCGCCGACACCTATCTGGGCCCGCAGCAGATCCTGGTGGAGCGCCCGACCCACGAGCTGCCCCGCCACGAACAGGGTGGCTGGCGCAGCGGCATGCGCTGCTCGCTGCACTGGCCCGCCGGGGCGATGCAACTGTTTGAAGGAGATCGCCCATGACAGCCCCCTTCGCGACCTCCTCCCTGCAGCCACCAGTGACAGCCCGCCAAGACTCTCGCTGGCAGCGGCTCTGTCGCGGCTGGAGCTGGGATCAGCTGCTGCAACTGATCCTGCTGGTGCTCGGCATCGCCCTGCTCACCGGCGGCTTGCTGCTACCGCTGCTCACCATGTTGCAAAAGAGCCTGCAGGATGAGAACGGCCTCTGGATAGGCCTTGCCAACTTCAGCGCCTATTTCGACTCCCCTCATCTGGGGCGTACCATCGGCAACACCCTCTGGCTCGGGGTGCTGATCACCGCGCTGGTGGTGACCATCGCCTTTGGCTACGCCTATGCCCTCACCCGCACCTGCATGCCGGGCAAGCCCCTGTTTCGCCTCATCGGCCTTATTCCGCTGTTGATGCCCTCCCTGCTGCCCGCCATCAGTCTGGTCTACTGGTTTGGCAATCAGGGGATCGCCAAGGGGCTGCTCGGCGGCGAGAGCATCTACGGCCCCATCGGCATCGTCATCGGTCTTGGCTTCTGGTGCTTCCCTCACGCCCTGATGATCCTTATCACGGCGCTCGGTCAGAGCGACGCCCGCCTCTATGAAGCCTCCCGGGTGCTGGGCAGCAGCGGCTGGCGCACCTTTGTCACTGTCACCCTGCCTACCGCCCGTTATGGCCTGCTCAGCGCCGCCATCGCCGTCTTCACCCTCACCATCTGCGACTTCGGGGTGGCCAAGGTGATTGGCGGCCAGTACAGCGTGCTGGCTACCGATATCTACCGGCAGGTGATCGGGATGCAGAACTTCTCGCTGGGCGCCGTTGCCAGCGTCACCCTGCTGCTGCCGGCACTCTTGAGCTTTGCCCTGGAGCACAGAGTGCGCAGCAAGATGCAGGAGCAGAGCAGCACCAAGGCGGTGCCCTATCAGCCCAAACCCCATCGGCTGCGGGATCTGCTGGCGCTCGGCTGGTGCACGCTCTGGGCCCTGCTGTTTCTGGCGCTGGTGGGGATGGCGGTTTACGGATCCTTGGTACAGTTCTGGCCCTACAACCTCGCTCTGACGCTGGATCACTACGCCTTTGACAGCAATAGCGTCTACGGCTGGCAGCCCTTTACCAATACCCTGCAGCTGGGCCTCTATACCGCGCTGATCGGCACCGTGCTGGTGATGGTGCTGGCCTGGGCACAGGAGAAGGGGCGCCACTTCGCGCCGCTGCGCCAATTGCTACATCTGCTTGCCATGCTGTCGCTGGCGGTACCCGGCATGGTGCTGGGGCTGGGTTACATCTTCTTTTTCAACGGCAATCCGCTCTTTGGCAGCCTCTATGGCACTCTGCCGCTGATGGTGCTCTCCTGCGTCATCCACTACTACACGGTGGGCCATATGACGGCGCTGACCAGCCTCAAGCAGCTGCCCAAGGAGCTGGAGCTGGTGGCCATCTCATTGCGCATTCCGCTCTGGAAGGCGTTCTTGCGGGTCACCCTGCCCGCCTCCCTGCCAGCGCTCTTGGAGATCTTTATCTATCTGTTCGTCAACGCCATGACCACCACCTCGGCGGTGATCTTCCTCTATTCGAGCGACAGCGTGCTCGCCTCCATCGCCGTGCTCAATATGGAGGATTCCGGCGATACCGCCGCGGCCGCCGCCATGGCCACCCTGATCCTGCTGGCCGCCGCCACCGTCAAGCTGCTCCAGCTCTTTTTGAGCCGCGCCCTGCTGGATCGCACCCAGCGCTGGCGCCACCAATAACCTTATCGAGGAGTCATCATGTCCACTCTCCCCTTCTGGCTGGCCGAGGCGCTCGCCGCCGAACAGCCCGTGCCCCCCATCCCCCTGGTCGGCAACCACGAGGCCGATGTCTGCATCGTCGGTGGCGGCTTTACCGGGCTGTGGAGCGCCATCGCCCTTAAACAGGCCGAGCCACACTTGCGCATCATGGTGCTGGAAAAAGATCGCTGCGGCAGCGGCGCCTCCGGGCGCAACGGCGGCTGTTTGCTCACCTGGTCGGCCAAATACCTGACCTTAAAGCGCCTCTTTGGCGAGCAGCAGGCCGCCTGGCTGGTACAAAGATCCGAGCAGGCGGTGCACGAGATTGCCCGCTTCTGCGAAACGTACAACATAGAGGCAGAGCTGAGGGTCGAGGGCACCTGCTACACCGCCACCAGCGAGGCGCAGCGCGGCCTGATGGAGCCGGTATTACGGGAGCTACAGCGAGCCGACCTTAACCAGTGGCAGGCGATTGCAGAGGGTGAACTGGCGAGCCAGAGCGGCTCCCACGTTCATCTGGAGGGGCTCTACAGCCCACACGCCGGTTCGGTGCAACCGGCACTGCTGGTGCGCGGCCTGCTGCGGGTGGCGCGGGAACTGGGGGTCGAGGTCTATGAACACTCCCCCATGCGGCGCCTTGAGGCGGGCCAGCCTGCGCGGGTGCAAACGCCGCAGGGTGAGGTGCGTGCCCGCAAGGTGGTGCTGGCCCTCAACAGCGCCATGGTGCAGCACTTTCGCGAGTTTCGCCGCAGCATAGTGCTGGTCTCCTCCGATATGGTGATAACCGACCCCGCGCCGGATGCACTGGCCACCCAGCAGCTTGAGCACGGCCGCAGCGTGGTGGATGGCCGCACCTTTGTCCATTATTACCGCTCGACCCCGCAAGGGCGGCTGATGCTGGGCAAGGGGGGCAACACCTTTGCCTTTGCCAACCGCCATCTGGCCGAGTTTGATGCGCCGAGCCGTTATCTTGCCCCCCTTACCCGCACCCTGCGCCGCTTCTTTCCGGCGCTCAAAGAGGTGCCCATCGCCGCCAGCTGGTGCGGCGCCTCCGACCGCTCGGTAGATGGCCTCCCCTTCTTCGGCCACTGGCGAGGGCAGCCCAATATCGTCTATGGCCTCGGCTACTCTGGCAACGGAGTGGCGCAAAGCTGGATGGGCGGCCAGATCCTGGCGGCCTTGGTGAGAGACGAGGTGCGGGAGGAGGACAAACCGTGGCGTGACTGCGCCCTGGTAAGCGGCCCGCGCGGCTACTTCCCGCCAGAGCCATTCCGCTGGCTGGGTGCAATGGCGGTGCGCAACGCTATCCGGCGCAAGGAGCGGGCGGAAGATGAGAACCGCCCGGTGGCCTGGTATGACAAACAGCTGGCCAAACTTGCCGATGCGGCGGGCAAGGCGGATAAATAGTTCGGCGATAGAGGGCAACCATTTCCCATACTGTTTCGCCCCACACCCTATTTCTTGAAACTGCCGACCCGAGGGTCGGCATTTTTACAGGTGAAATCTGAGGGGGCATTATCGCCACGCGTGATCCGCTGATGGGCCCCTGTGGCGGCAGGGTTGAGATAGCGTGATGTGTAGGTTGGAGCAGAGCGAAGCGAAGCCCAACAGGCGAGCATGATTACGTCAACCAGAGAGGGATAAACGAGGATGTGGCCGAGCAGTAAACAGATTGACAAGCATATTTCACGGTAAACGTTGGGCTTCACTTCGTTCAGCACCAACCTACCTTATTAGCCCAACATACGAAATGCTCACAAAAATGACTCCTGCCTGTATGGAGATAATTTTTACTTCTTCATATTTTTATACTCAACGACCATATATATTTCATTGCATATATTATCATTCGAAGACTTTAGATCCACACTAGTTGTGAACTTGGCGATAGCTCGACCTTCACTCCATTTTGACTCCAGACTTTCAAGGGTTTCCTCAATAAAGACCAAAACATCCTCATCGGCATCACCTTTCCTATACGTAGGAAAGAAACTTACAGCAAGTGTTATGTGTTCATTACCACCATTAAATGAGTTTTCACTATCTTTTGCTGCATTATTAAGAGTGCTTTTAATCCGATCTACAATAACATGCCTTTTCGCTCTTTGGGATGTACATAGCCAACGTAGTTTAGCCTCACATATAGCTACTAGTGTTGAAGAACATTTGTTTCTCTTACTATCAATTTGAAAATATAAATCTACTCGTCCATATTTTGGAAGGCTATCCTTTTTACTGCCTATGAGCTTTGTCGACTGATATTCCTCCAGAGTAATACCACCTTTAATCCAAATCCCTGCTGAGAGCGCACCAATACAGGCTCGTTCGTTATACCAATGTATTGAATCTCGTCCAGGATAACTATTCTCATATCTCTGCAAAGCTTCAATCCAGCCATTACAAATATCTTCAATATTTTTACGATGTTTACTTGGCATCGTATTTAATATTACTTTCCCTTGAATCATATTTTCATCTCAAGTTGGTTTAACAGACCCATAAGTATTAATAGTTAAACCGATTTCAGTTTTTCACACACAAATATAACTAACCAAACTATTTTACCATAAAAAAGCCGCCCATCGGGCGGCACTTTTATTAGAGATAACGGGCTAACAGGAATTACCAGCCGGTGACTTCGCGCAAGGCCTTGCCGATATCGGCCAGGGAGCGGACGGTTTTCACGCCAGCATCTTCCAGAGCGGCAAACTTCTCGGCGGCAGTACCCTTGCCACCGGAGATAATGGCGCCAGCGTGGCCCATCCGCTTGCCGGGAGGTGCGGTAACACCGGCGATATAGGAGACCACCGGCTTGGTGACGTGGGCCTTGATATAGGCGGCCGCGTCTTCCTCGGCGTTGCCGCCGATCTCGCCGATCATCACGATCGCTTCGGTCTGCGGGTCGTTCTGGAACATCTCCAGAATGTCGATAAAGTTGGAACCCGGGATGGGGTCGCCACCGATACCGACGCAGGTGGACTGGCCAAAGCCCTCGTCAGTGGTCTGCTTGACCGCTTCGTAGGTCAGGGTGCCGGAGCGGGAGACGATGCCCACCTTGCCCGGCTTGTGAATGTGGCCCGGCATGATGCCGATCTTGCACTCACCCGGAGTGATCACGCCCGGGCAGTTGGGACCGATCATCCGCACGCCGGTCTCTTGCAGCTTCACTTTGACGTCCAGCATATCCAGCGTCGGGATGCCTTCGGTGATGGTGACGATGAGCTTGATGCCCGCGTCGATCGCTTCCAGGATCGCGTCCTTGCAAAACGGAGCCGGAACATAGATGACGGAGGCAGTAGCGCCGGTCGCTTCGACCGCGTCACGGACGGTGTTGAACACCGGCAGGCCCAGATGGGTGGTGCCGCCCTTGCCCGGGGAGACGCCGCCCACCAGCTGGGTGCCGTAGGAGAGCGCCTGCTCGGAGTGGAAAGTACCCTGACCGCCGGTAAAGCCCTGGCAGATGACTCGGGTGTCCTTGTTGATCAGTACGCTCATCAGTTGGCCTCCGCTGCTTTGACGACTTGCTGCGCGGCATCGGTCAGACTCTTGGCCGCAATGATGTTGAGGCCGCTCTCGGCCAGCTTGATACCACCCAGCTCGGCGTTGTTGCCTTCCAGACGGACCACGACGGGCACCTTGACCCCCACTTCCTTGACCGCACCGATAATGCCTTCCGCGATCATGTCGCAGCGCACGATGCCGCCGAAGATATTGACCAGCACCGCTTTGACGTTGCTGTCGGAGAGGATGATCTTGAACGCCTCGGTTACGCGCTCCTTGGTGGCGCCACCGCCGACGTCAAGGAAGTTGGCCGGTTTGCCGCCGTGCAGGTTGACGATGTCCATGGTGCCCATGGCCAGACCCGCGCCGTTGACCATGCAGCCGATGTTGCCATCGAGGGCCACATAGTTGAGCTCCCACTGGGCGGCGTGCGCTTCGCGGGGGTCATCTTGTGACGGGTCGTGCATCTCGCGCAGCTTGGGCTGACGATACAGTGCGTTGGCGTCGATGTTGATCTTGCCATCCAGGCAGTGCAGGTTGCCCTGCGCGGTGATCACCAGCGGGTTGATCTCCAGCAGCGCGAAATCGCAATCCAGGAACATCTGGCCCAGACCCATGAAGATCTTGGTGAACTGTTTGATCTGATCGCCGACCAGACCCAGTTTGAAGGCCAGTTCGCGGGCCTGATAGGCCTGCGGACCCACCAGCGGATCGATAGCCGCCTTGTGGATCAGATGGGGGGTTTCGTGGGCGATCTTCTCGATATCCACGCCACCTTCGGTCGAGGCCATGAAGACCACGCGACGGGAGCCACGGTCAACCACGGCGCCCAGGTAGAGCTCTTTGGCGATGTCGGTGCAAGATTCCACCAGGATCTTGGTGACCGGCTGGCCGTTGGCATCGGTCTGGTAGGTCACCAGATTTTTGCCAAGCCAGTTTTGGGCAAAAGCACGGATCTCATCCTTGCTCTTGGCCACTTTCACGCCGCCCGCTTTACCGCGGCCACCGGCGTGTACCTGGCATTTAACGACCCAGGTATTGCCGCCAATCTTGTCGGCCGCTTCGGCCGCTTCTTGTGGGGTAGCACAGGCATAACCTTCGGAGACCGGCAGGCCATACTCGGCAAACAGCTGTTTTGCCTGATATTCATGCAGATTCATAGATGCTCTATCCGTGTTGTAGGTATTTCCGTCCGGGGCTGGTGTTTCTCAATCCCCTGTGAATGGGGGCCTGGGCGGCCCCTCGTTATCTTTCAATCGCTCGGGTATTACTCAAACGTCCAGCAGCACACTCAGCTCGGGGCGCAAACCCCTTGCCCGGGTGCCACAGGCTTAGACGTCCAGCAACAGACGGGTCGGGTCTTCCAGCAGCTCCTTGACGGAGACCAGGAAGCCTACCGATTCGCGTCCGTCGATGAGACGGTGATCGTAGGAGAGCGCCAGATACATCATCGGCAGGATCTCGACCTTGCCGTCAACGGCCATCGGGCGATCCTGGATCTTGTGCATGCCCAGAATGGCGCTCTGGGGCGGGTTGATGATCGGGGTAGACATCAGGGAGCCGAACACGCCACCGTTGGTGATGGTGAAGTTGCCGCCAGTCAGTTCATCCACGGTCAGCTTGCCGTCACGGCCCTTGCCCGCCAGATCCTTGATGGCCTTCTCAATGTCCGCCAGGCTCATGTTGTCACAGTCGCGCAGCACCGGCGTCACCAGACCACGGGGGGTGGAGACGGCGATGCTGACGTCGAAGTAGTTGTGGTAAACCACGTCATCGCCATCGAGCGCCGCGTTCACTTCCGGATAGCGTTTGAGGGACTCCACCACCGCCTTCACGTAGAAGGACATAAAGCCGAGCTTGATGCCGTGCTTCTTCTCGAAGATCTCGCCGTACTGCTTGCGCAGATCCATGATGGGCTTCATGTTGACCTCGTTGAAAGTGGTCAGCATGGCGGTGGTGTTTTTCGCTTCCAGCAGACGCTCGGCAATGCGCTTGCGCAGACGGGTCATCGGTACCCGCTTGTCGGTACGACCACCCAGCGGGGCAACCTTGACTGCCGGGGCTGCAGTTGCGACCGGTGCGGCTGCCGCAGGCTGGCTCTTGGCCTTGATGAAGGCTTCCACATCATCCTTGGTGATGCGACCACCCTTGCCGGTACCGGTCAGCTTGGTCACGTCGATGTCGTGCTCGCCAATCAGGCGGCGCACCGAGGGGCTCAAGCCATCGGCACCATCATCGGCAACCGCTTCAGCGGGTTTCTCTTTGGTCTCTTCACCGGCCACCGGGGCGGCGGTGAGGATGGCAATCAGTTGACGGGACAACACGGTCGCCCCTTCCCCTTGCAGAATATCCCCCAGCACACCGGCTTGCGGTGCCGGCACTTCCAGCACCACCTTGTCGGTCTCGATGTCGACCAGCACTTCGTCACGGGCGACCAGATCGCCCGGTTTTTTGTGCCAGGTGGCGATAGTGGCATCGGCCACTGATTCCGGCAGATCCGGTACCTTGATTTCGATAGTCATCCAATCAGTTCCTTTTTACTTCTATGCCAGAGGCTTTACAGGGTAAGGGCATCTTCCACCAAGGCTTTTTGCTGCTTGGCGTGGACAGACATGTAACCGACGGCCGGTGAGGCTGACGCGGGGCGACCGGCATAACGCAGGGTGGCTCCGGCTGGCAGCACGCCATCGTAGTGGTGACGGGTGCAGTACCAGGCGCCCTGGTTCTGCGGCTCTTCCTGACACCAGACAAAGTCGGTGACGTGGCTGTAATCGGCCAGAATGGCGCGCACTTCCTCTTCCGGGAAGGGGTAGAGCTGCTCAATTCGCACCAGTGCCACATCTTGCTGCTCGGCCTTGCGACGGGCATCGAGCAAGTCGTAGTAGACCTTGCCGGAGCAGAAAACCACCCGCTTGACCGCTTTCGGATCCAGCGCATCGATCTCGCCGATGGCGTTCTGGAAGGTACCTTCCGCCAGCTCTTCAAGCTTGCTCACCGCCAGCGGATGGCGCAGCAGGGATTTGGGCGTCATGACGATGAGCGGACGGCGCATCGGGCGCACAACCTGACGACGCAGCATATGGAACACCTGCGCCGGGGTAGAGGGCACGCACACCTGCATGTTGTGCTGGGCACACATCTGCAGATAACGCTCCAGACGGGCGGAGGAGTGCTCCGGCCCCTGCCCCTCGTAACCGTGCGGCAGCAGCATGGTCAGGCCGCACATCCGGCCCCACTTCTGCTCACCGGAGGAGAGGAACTGATCCACCACTACCTGGGCACAGTTGGCGAAATCGCCGAACTGGGCTTCCCAGATGGTGAGGCCAGCCGGCTCGGCGCTGGCGTAGCCATATTCAAAGGCCAGAACCGCGTTCTCGGTCAGCACAGAGTCATACACCTCGAACGGGCCCTGCTCGTCGTGCAGGTTGCACAGCGGGGTGTAGGTGCTGGCATCGGTCTGGCTGTGGAGTACGGCGTGGCGGTGGAAGAAGGTGCCACGGCCGGAGTCTTCACCGGTAAAGCGGATACGGGACCCCTTGTCCACCAGAGTGGCGTAGGCCAGAGTCTCGGCAAAGCCCCAATCCACCAACTTCTCGCCAGCGGCCATCAGACGGCGGTCTTCGTAAATCTTCTCGACCTGACGCTGCAGCACGTGGGTCGCCGGATACTGGCTCACCCGCTCGCCGAGGCTCTTGAGGTGATCCATCGGCACGGCACTCTCATAGGCCATGTTCCAGTCGTGACCCAGATAAGGGGTCCAGTCGACAGAGTGCAGCTCCATCGGCCGCCACTCCTTGCTCACCCGCTCGCCGCGATCCAGCGCTTCGCGATACTCGTTGACCAGTTCGGTCGCCCGCTCCTGGGCGAGGCTCCCCTCGGCCACCAGCTGATCGGCGTAGATCTTGCGCGGGGTCGGGTGCTGCTTGATCTTCTGGTACATCAAAGGCTGGGTGGCGCTCGGCTCATCCGCTTCGTTGTGACCGTGACGACGGTAGCAGACCAGCTCGATCACCACGTCGCGTTTGAAGGTATTGCGGTAATCCAGTGCAATCTGGGTCACCAGCACCACAGCCTCCGGATCATCCCCGTTGACGTGCAGCACCGGCGCCTGCACCGCCTTGGCGATGTCGGTGCAATATTCGGTGGAACGCAGGTCACGGATATAGGAGGTGGTGAAACCAACCTGGTTGTTGATGACGATGCGCACCGTCCCGCCGACGCCATAGGCACGGGTCTGGGACATGTTGAAGGTCTCGGCCACCACGCCCTGACCGGCCATGGCCGAGTCACCGTGAATGGTGATGGGCAACACGCTGGAGCCATCTTTGTCACCGCGACGATCCATACGAGCACGGACCGAGCCGATGACCACAGGGTTGACGATCTCGAGGTGAGAGGGGTTGAACGCCAGCGCAAGGTGGACGTTGCCACCCGGGGTGGCGAAGTCGGAGGAGAAGCCCATATGGTACTTCACATCACCGGTCCCCCAGGATTCACCATGCTTGCCGGCAAACTCGTCGAACAGATCCTGAGCGCGCTTGCCCAGCACGTTGATCAGCACGTTGAGGCGACCGCGGTGGGCCATACCGATAACGGCCTCTTTGCAGCCCTGCTCACCGGCGCGACGGATCAGCTCCTTGAGCATGGGGATCATGGCGTCGCCACCTTCCAGCGAGAAGCGCTTGGCTCCCGGGAACTTGGCACCCAGATATTTCTCCAGCCCTTCGGCGGCGGTCAGGCTCTCGAGGAAACGGGTCTTCTCTTCGAGGGTGTAACTCCCCTTCCCTTCAATGGATTCGAGACGCTGTTGCAGCCAGCGCTTCTCTTCCGTGGAGGTGAGGTGCATGTAGTCGGCGCCGATGGAGCCGCAATAGGTCTTCTTCAGCGAGGCGTAGAGGTCGGAGAGCACCATGGTCTCGCGACCGATGGCGTAGGAGCCCACATTGAAGGTGGCCTCCATATCTGCGCCCAGCAGGTTGTGGAACGCAGGATCCAGTTCGGCAACGGTTTCACGCTGCCACAGGCCCAGCGGGTCCAGATTGGCATTCTGGTGACCACGGAAACGGAAGGCGTTGATCAGCTGCAATACCCGCACCTGCTTGGCATCCACTTGCGGATCGGATACGGGGGCACTGTAGCGAGAGGGATCCTTGGCCAGACGACGGAAATAATCGCGGACCTGGGAGTGGGGTTGTTCAACCGCATGGCCATTGACCTGGGGCAGCTCGCTAAACAGGCTGCGCCACTCATCGGACACGGAGTCAGGATTTTCCAGGAAGGATTCGTACAAATCCTCGATATAGCTTGCATTCGCACCAGCCAGGTGAGATGACTCCAACCAGGCCTTCATCACGCCGTTATGCATTTCTATCCCTTGTACTTCTTGTTACTGCTGCGCAGCTTGTAGGGGTCAAATAGCCATCCTGCCACGGGTGGGATGGCTATCCAGAGGTCGGGCCAGCACGTGGCCGGCCCTGATACTAAACAGCCCGATTGAGCAACATCGACTTGATCTGGCCAATCGCCTTGGTCGGGTTCAAGCCTTTCGGACAGACGTTCACGCAGTTCATGATGCCATGGCAGCGGAACACGCTGAAGGCGTCGTCCAGATTCCCCAGTCGTTCGGTGGTCGCGGTGTCGCGGCTGTCAGCCAGCCAGCGGTAGGCGGCGAGCAGCCCGGCTGGACCGATGAACTTGTCGGGATTCCACCAGAAGGAGGGGCACGAAGTGGAGCAGCAGGCACAGAGAATGCACTCGTACAGGCCGTCAAGCTTAGCGCGCTCTTCGGGGGATTGCAGATGCTCACGCACCGGCGGCAACTTGTCATCATTGATGAGGAAGGGTTTGACCTTCTCCCACTGGGTGTAGAACTGGGTCATGTCGATCACCAGATCACGGATCACCGGCAGGCCGGGCAAGGGGCGGATAACGACGTTATTGCCCTTCTTCAGCAGGTCGGAGAGCGGGGTGATACAGGCAAGACCGTTCTTGCCATTCATGTTGAGACCGTCTGATCCACAGACCCCTTCGCGGCAAGAGCGGCGGAAGGCGAGCGTGGGATCCAGCTCTTTCAACTGGATCAGTGCGTCGAGCACCATCATGTCGGAACCTTCAGGAATATCAAGACGATATTCCTTCATATGGGGGACGTTATCAACATCCGGATTGTATCTGTAGACAGAGAATGTGACGTTCATAGGGCTGGCTCCGCAATCAGTAAGTCCGAACCTTGGGCGGGAACGCCTCACGGGTCTTGGGTGACATGTTGACAGCGCGACGGGTCATGGACTCGGTGTCCGGATGATAGAGGCTGTGGCACAGCCAGTTCTCATCGTCGCGATCCGGGAAGTCGAAGCGGCAGTGAGCACCGCGACTCTCGGTACGGAAGTTGGCGGCAACCGCCGTGGCAAACGCCGTCTCCATCAGGTTGTCCAGCTCCAGGCACTCGATGCGCTGGGTGTTGAACTCTTTGGAGGTGTCATCCAGACGGGCTGACTTGAGGCGTTCGCGGATAACTTTGAGCTCGGCCAGCCCCTCTGCCATCGCCGCACCTTCGCGGAATACGGAGAAGTTATTCTGCATGCAGCGCTGCAGGTCTTTGCGGATCTGCACCGGGTCTTCACCGTCACGGCAATTTTCCCAGCGGTTGAAGCGGGCCAGTGCGGCATCCAGATCCGACTCGGAAGCATCGCGGCCGTGATCCATCTCGCCCAGGGTGTTGACCAGATGCATGCCGGCAGCGCGGCCGAAGACCACCAGATCCAGCAGGGAGTTGCCACCCAGACGGTTGGCGCCGTGCACCGAGACGCAGGCAATCTCGCCCACCGCAAACAGGCCGACTACAGGCACATCGTTGCCGTTCTTGTCCTGGGTCAGGCACTGGCCATTCACGTTGGTCGGCACGCCGCCCATCATGTAGTGGCAGGTCGGGATGATCGGGATCGGCTCTTTGACCGGATCCACGTGGGCGAAGGTGCGAGAGAGCTCGCAGATGCCCGGCAGACGGGATTCCAGCACCTCTTTGCCGAGGTGATCCAGCTTGAGCTTGATGTGCGGACCCCAGGGACCGTCGCAACCACGTCCTTCGCGGATCTCGATCATGATGGAGCGGGCCACCACGTCGCGACCGGCCAAGTCCTTGGCGTTCGGGGCGTAACGCTCCATGAAGCGCTCGCCATCCTTATTGAGCAGATAGCCGCCTTCACCACGGCAGCCTTCGGTTACCAGCACCCCAGCCCCGGCGATGCCAGTCGGGTGGAACTGCCACATCTCCATGTCCTGCACGCCGACGCCGGCACGCAGCGCCATGCCGACACCGTCACCTGTGTTGATGTGGGCGTTGGTGGTGGACTGGTAGATACGACCGGCACCGCCAGTCGCCAGCACGGTGGCCTTGGCCTTGAAGTAGACCACTTCACCGCTCTCCATGTCGATGGCGGTACAACCCACCACATGGCCATCCTGGTTTTTCACCAGATCCAGCGCATACCACTCGGAGAAGACGGTGGTCTTGTTCTTGACGTTCTGTTGGTAAAGGGTGTGCAGCAGGGCGTGACCGGTACGGTCGGCCGCAGCCGCAGTACGGGCAGCCTGCTCGCCACCGAAATTCTTGGACTGACCACCAAACGGACGCTGATAGACAGACCCGTTGTCGAAACGGGAGAAGGGCAGCCCCATGTTCTCCAGCTCATAGATAGCCTCGGGGCCGGTTTTGCACATGTACTCGATGGCTTCCTGATCACCGATGTAATCGGAACCTTTTACCGTGTCATACATATGCCACTGCCAGTTGTCATCGTGGGCATTGCCCAGCGCAACCGTGATCCCGCCCTGGGCGGAAACAGTGTGAGAACGGGTTGGAAAAACCTTGGACAACAGAGCGCAGCTCTTGCCAGACTGGGCAATCTGCAGAGCGGCGCGCATACCGGCACCACCGGCACCAATCACCACCGCATCAAATTCACGAGTTGGAATAGTCACCTTACACACCCCACAGCACGACGAAACCCGTCATCAGATAGACAAACAGCACCACGACCAGGGCAAATTGCAGCGCCCCGCGCAGCCCTACCGGCTTGATATAGTCAGTCAGCACCTGCCACAGACCAATCCAGGCGTGGATCAGTACGCAGAGCAGGGTCAACAGGGTGAATACCTTGGTGAATGTTTTGGCGAAGAAGCCTGCCCACACCTCGTAGGTGATGTCGTTGAACGCGACAAAGCCCACCAGATAGAGGACATAACAGGTCATGATGAGGGCGGTGGCGCGGATCAGGATGTAATCGTGAACGCCGCTGCGCCCGAAGGTTGCAGAATTGGTTACCATACAAGCACTCCCGCCAATACAGCCAGGATCGCGGTGATCACGAAGGCCACGCGGGCGCTCTGATTGCCGGATTCCAGCTCTTCCCAATAGCCCATATCCATGACCAGATGACGCAAGCCGCCCACAATGTGGTATGCCAGCGCAGTCAGGATCCCCCACAGCACGAGTTTGACCAGGAAGTTGTCCATGATGGCAACCACGGTTTCAAACCCTTCGGGAGAGGCGAGTGAAGTACCAAGCATCCACAGCAAGATGCCCAGTGCAACAAAGGTAATGACCCCTGAAACACGGTGCAGGATGGATGCAATGGCAGTGACAGGAAAGCTGATCGTCTGTAGGTCGAGGTTGACCGGTCTCTGTTTGTTTTTCACGCTTGCCCACTCAGCTCCATTGAGCACGTTAGTTATTGTTTTAACTCACACTTGAGGGCACGGAATGGTGATTGTTGGTTTTTTGTTACCAAAACACTCTGAAAAAGCCAAAACGCGAGTTTTCGGTTTCACATCAGGCTTTGCCAAAGCGTTTCAAACACCCGCAGCCATGACCCACGTGGCGCAGTATATCGGCGGCCTTAACCGAAGACAATCAATTAGCTACAAAGAAAACACAAAACCGCAAACTCGATCGCATATTTAATTTAACATTTCATTAATGCCATTAATGGGGTTCCAGCAAAATTGACATTGATAAGGAACTCTGTTTCAAATAAGGCGCTCCAGCCACTTCGGTATGGGTAACAACCTTTGCCAGCGTCATAAAAGTCGTAATAGAGTAGGACTGGAACCAAATTATAAAGAGCAAAGGAGACGTGCTATGGCTGATAAGATAGCCACCCTACACCTGCCCGGAAAAGATCCGGTCGAACTGCCGATCCTCTCCGGCACCATCGGCCCGGATGTCATCGATGTCAGAAAATTGGGATCACAGGGGTATTTCACCTTTGACCCCGGTTTTATGGCGACCGGTTCTTGCAAATCTGCCATTACCTACATTGACGGGGATCAGGGTGTCTTGCTGCACCGTGGTTACCCCATCGCCCAGTTGGCCACCCAAGCCACCTATCTGGAAGTCTGCTATATCCTGCTGTACGGCGAAGCGCCGACCAAGGCCCAATATGCCGAATTCGAACGCTTGGTCACCCGCCACACCATGGTGCACGAGCAGATCGCCTTCTTCTTCCGCGGCTTCCGTCGTGACTCCCACCCCATGGCCATTATGTGCGGTGTAGTCAGCGCCCTCTCCGCCTTCTATCACGATGCCCTCGACATCAATAACGAGCAGCATCGCGAGATCTGTGCCTTCCGTCTGCTCTCCAAGATGCCGACTCTGGCCGCCATGTGTTACAAGTACTCCATCGGCCAGCCGTTCATGCAGCCGCGTAACGCCCTCTCCTATGCCGGTAACTTCCTGCACATGATGTTTGGCGTGCCGACCGAAGAGTACAAGGTCAACCCCATCGTTGAACGTGCCATGGATCGTATCTTTACCCTCCATGCGGATCACGAGCAGAACGCCTCCACCTCCACCGTTCGTCTGGCTGGCTCCTCCGGTGCCAACCCGTTCGCCTGTATCGCCGCGGGGATCGCCTCCCTGTGGGGACCAGCCCACGGTGGTGCCAACGAAGCCTGCCTGCGCATGCTGGAAGAGATCGGCTCGGTGGATCGCATCCCCGAGTACATCGCCAAGGCCAAGGACAAGAATGACCCGTTCCGTCTGATGGGCTTCGGTCACCGTGTCTACAAAAACCACGACCCTCGTGCCACAGTGATGCGTGAAACCTGCCACGAAGTACTGACCGAGCTGCAGATCAAGGATCCGCTGCTGGACGTAGCCATGGAGCTGGAGCGTATTGCGCTCTCCGACCCCTACTTCGTCGAGAAGAAACTCTACCCGAACGTGGACTTCTACTCCGGCATCATCATGAAGGCGATCGGCATCCCGATGAGCATGTTCACCGTGATCTTCGCCATCTCCCGCACTATCGGCTGGATTGCGCACTGGAACGAGTTCCACTCAGACCCGGACAGCAAGATTGGTCGCCCACGCCAGCTCTACGTAGGCCACCCGCTGCGCGAGTTCACTCCACTCGAGCAGCGCTAACCACTGCGCTGATATGGTTTGTTACAAAGGCGGTCATTGACCGCCTTTTTGTTTGCCGCTCTAATGCCCCCTTTCGCGTTAAGGAGTCCATTATGAAACCACTGTTTATCAGCGCAGCCTTGCTGCTGACCGCCTGCCAGAGCGCCCCCGCATCGTCACAGGGGGAGACCCTCTATATCAACAGCCAGTTGGTCGATTGCGTCGGAGTTGGCCCAATGCAGTGCATGCAGGTTCGCAGTGATGAGCAGCAGCCCTGGACGCTGTTCTACCAGAATATCGAAGGTTTCCAGTTCGAGCCTGGCTATCGCTACCAGCTCACTGTCAGCAAGGAGCAGCTCACCGATGTGCCGGCCGATGCCCCCTCCGTGCGCTATCAGCTGATCAAGGTAGTGAACAAGGTCGCCAGCAAGTAACAAACACGATCAAAAAAACGGGGGATGGCTGATGCCATCCCCCGTTGGTTTATGGGTACTGTGCCTCATCAGGCACGATCAGGTCGGCGCCAGCGCCATATGCAGCAACGGATAGGGCTTGCCCTGACCATCCAGCGGCGAGCGACCCGTCACGGTGAATCCCATCTTCAGATAGAAGCCCACCGACTGTTCGTTCTGCTCGTTGACGTCAACCTGCGTCGCGCCGCCCTGTTCGATGGCATGCGCCACCAGCAAACGCCCCACGCCACTACCGCGCGCCTCGGGAGCCACAAACAGCATCTCCAGCTTGCCCTCGTGCACTCCGCTAAAACCCGCAACGTTCCCCTCTTCTGTACGGGCACAGTGCAGTGTCACCGCATCGAAGTAGTGCTCCAGAATAAGCGGTTTAAGCGCGAGGATCTCGGCCTCCTGCAGAAAGTGGTGGGTCGCCCGCACAGAGGCCTCCCACAGATCGATCAGGGCCGGATAATCGGCCTGGGATACCGGAACAATCGTCATGAAATAACTAGATATGATAACCAGCGGGAAGAGACACCTTCCCGCTGGCAACGGTGATTAGCGCGCCTGCACCGCCTGCAGCAGCACCGACATATCAGCGCCAAAGTTGCGGCTGCGGATCGCTTCGCGAATATCCGCTTCGCTATAACGGCTGCCCGGATAGACCACCACGCAGGAAGTGTCGCCCGGTTTGAGGAAGTGGGTCTCGCCAAACGGGGTATAGCGGGTGGCACCGATACTGATGAGCGCATGGGGAGGATGTCCCGCCTGCGCCAGCAGTCCCTGAATGTGCTCCGCCGGCCCTTCATCCTGCTGATGATTGAACTTGTCGATGGCCCAGTCGAGCAGCTTGCCGTGGAAGTAGCTGTAGTCGATGGCGGCGCTGTCTACCCCGTAGGCGTGCAGCTCGCCATCGCGCTCCAGATAGCAGGCGATGCGATAGTCATCGAGCTCGCAACCGGCGGCAAAACCGGAAAGCGGCAGCAGCTTGGCCGCCAACCCCTTGCTCTCTTCGCCCCAGTTCTTCTTCTCGCTGATCTTCTTGGCGTTGGGACGGCGGATGGAGCAGTCGTTATAGGCACCAAAGGCACGGGGATGGATCGCCACCACCTGCTTTCCGGCATACTCCAGCTCGCACCAGAGGGCTACTTCCGGCTCGATCTGCACCTTCTCGTCACCGCTGACCGCCGCTTCCGGCAGGAAGATCGCCTTGTCGCTCAACGGGAATACCCCGAGCTGACCCGGATGGCCCGGCACGAAGAAGGGAAACAGCGCCTTGGGCGCCGTGGTGTCGCGCACGACTACCGCTACGAAGTCCGACGCTTCACCCGCCTGCTCCAGATGACCGGCGAAATTGCCCGCGACCCCGAGTCCGATAAACTTGCTCTCTGCTGCTATCTGCATCTTGCTCACCTGCATCTTGCCAACGCAAGGTAGCAGGCTCGTCGCCTACTACCGCTAAAGTGGCAAGATTAAACCACAAGGACCCCGCCTTCGCCCAGTCCGGCCCTGTCGTGATGTGCGCCAGCCCGCTTTTTTAGGGACGAGAAAGCTGTGGCGAACCAGCCATTGCGCACTCATTCAGCTACGCGGTCACCGCGCTGGAAACAGTGCGTTTCCGGCCTATCCCCTCTTTCTCCTTGGGACTCAACTTCATCTTTGTTAGGCTGCCGGCATGCAAAACAACTGTGCGCTTGAGTGCGCCAGTGCTCATCACGGCAACCCCATTGGAGAGAAAACAGATGATCGACAAACTCGCCTGGCTCACCTTTAAAGATCAGCAACTGCTCTGCGCCCGCTCCCACGGCAAGGGCATCTATTACATCCCGGGCGGCAAGCGGGAACCGGGCGAGAGCGACGAGGCGGCGCTGATCCGCGAGATTGAGGAGGAGCTGGCTGTCACCCTGCAGCCCGATACCCTGCGCTTTGCCTGCGAGTTCAGCGCCCAGGCCGATGGCAAACCGGCAGGAGTCGAGGTGCGGCTGCGCTGTTACACCGGCGAAGCGAGCGGCACCCCGATCGCCTCGGCAGAAATTGCCGAACTGCGCTGGCTCGACAGCTCTCACCTCGATGAGCTCTCCCCCGTCTCCCGCCTGCTGTTTGTCTGGCTGGTTGAGCAGGGGCTGATCCGCTGACAAGCCGTACTCGCGGCGAGCATACGTACCCACCTCATATGAACCAACGGTGGCAATCAGCCACATAGCAACGCAACGACAAGGATGTCAGATGGACATTGTGGAAGTTAATTGCGCAGCGACCTATCAAAGAGCGCTCATCACCCTGCTGCAAGATTGTGTCGATAGCGGCGCCTCGGTCGGTTTTTTACCGCCGCTGACCACGGAGGAATCTACCCGCTACTGGCAAGGAGTTGAAGCGGATCTAGCGGCAGGTCACCGAAATCTGTGGCTGGCCCTTGAGCAGCAACAGATCGTAGGAGCGATTCAGCTCGCGCTCTGTGGCAAGGCCAACGGTCGCCACCGGGCCGAAGTGGAAAAACTGATGGTACTGCAAACGGCGAGAGGTAAAGGTGTCGGTCGTGCGCTGATGCAGGCCTTGGAACAAGGCGCCCATGCCGCGGGCCGTTCGCTGCTGGTGCTGGATACTCGCGCCGGTGATGTGGCCTCCCACCTTTATCGTCAACTCGGCTATCTGGAGGCGGGCCAGATCCCGAGCTTTGCACGCAACGCCGATGGCTCCCTTGCTGCGACCGCAATCTTCTACAAACTGCTCTGACTATCTCCTATCCCTTATCCAAATACAGCAGGGCCGCACCAAGCGGCCCTGCTTGTTGCCAGCGTGACTGTTTGTTGCAGCAATATGGCTTGCGACGGATTGCCACGATAGAGCCATTGCGCCTGCATGCCTCAACACCGCCAATCGCCACCCCAAAATACAGCCAAATAAATAGAAAGATTAATTAATGATTAAAACACCCCCCTTTTATTCTTCATCTATTGCCTCATCAGGCGTATCGTAAGAGACCCATTTGATAATCAACTTTTTGTTATTCACTGCCTTGAGGAATAATGGATGCCCACTTTGCCCCGTACAGTTACCTCCCCCAAAAAGTTCATCATCGGTCAACACCTTCTCCCGCAACTCCATGAGCACGTTAAAGATTTTGGTGACTATGCGTTGCTCATCAGCGATGAGTTCATTCTGGAGCGGGTACGGGAAGAAGCTTTGGCGGGGCTCCTGCAGGCAGGCCTCAGGGGAGTGGTCGACAAGTTTCGCTATGAATGCACCGAACAGGAGATCCACCGCCTGACCCACCTTGCAGAGCAATATGGTGCGAACGTGATTGTCGGGATCGGCGGCGGCAAGACGCTGGATGTCGCCAAGGCCGTGGCCTTCTATCTGCGCCGTCCGGTTGTGCTATTCCCGACGATTGCCTCCACGGACGCCCCCTGCACGGCACTGGCGGTGATCTACAACCAGGCGGGGGAATTTGAGCGCTATCTGTTCCTGCCGCAAAATCCGGACGTGGTGCTGGCTGACACGGCCATCATTGCCGCCGCCCCTCCCCGCTTCTTTTCCGCTGGCGTCGGTGATGCCCTGGCCACCTATTTCGAGGCGCGCGCCTGCTATCGGTCGGACGGGCTCAATCTGGTCGGCAAGCGTCCTTCACGCACTGGCCTTGGTCTGGCACAGCTCTGTTACGAGCTGCTTGGTGAGAACATCGAGCTGGCCATGGATGCAATACGCCACCATGTCTCGACTCCGGCGCTGGAGCAGGTCATCGAGGCCACCATCTACCTCAGCGGGGTCGGCGCAGAAGCCGGTGGACTGGCCGCCGCTCATGCCGTCAACAACGGCATGTCACTGATCCCGGAGCTCCATCGTGCCCAGCATGGCGAGAAGGTGGTCTTCGGCTTGCTGACCCAACTTGTGCTTGAGCGCGCCCCGCAACATGAACTTGATGAGGTGTTTCGCATCATAGACTGTGCGGGTCTGCCCATGACGCTGCAAGAACTGGGGCTCACCCACTTTGATGACAGCGAGTGGCGCAAGGTGGCGCAGCTGGCCTGCGATCCCCTCGATACCATGGGCAACATGCCGATGACAGTGAGTGAACAGGATGTCTACGCCGCCGTGGTAGCGGCCAATGCCATGGCTGAGCGTTATCGCCTCCGCCATCCCCGCATCTGATTGCTGCCGCACTAAATAGGCAAACAGTAAAAAGGCTTGCCCATTGGCAAGCCTTTTTCATCTGCATCCCACCCCCTTGTCGGGATAGACAAAAGTCCGCGTTGACTCAGGGGAGTTTCACCGCTCGCACTGCAACCTCTGGCAGGGCGAAGGCATCTTGCGCGGCGATGAGTTGCAGCTCGTAAGCCTGCTGGCGCCAGGTCTCCTGCAGCACCGCATCCACCGAGGCGTTGGTGCGCTCGAACGCGCTGACCGCATCGTGACCGGCCAGCAAATTGGCCAGCATCAGGGCGCTGATAAGATCGCCAACCCCCACCGGCTGGCGGGCAAAGTCATAGAGCGGACGGGCAATCAAGTAATCCCCTTGCGGGGTGGCCAGCAGCATCTCGAAGCGGCTGGAGTCCTGCGCCGCACGACCGAGATGCTTGACCAGCACCAGCTTGACGCCGCGGGCCAGCAGCTGATGGGCGGCGGCGCGGGTCTGATCCAGATCAGCCAGATGGGTATCACAGAGGGTCTCCAGCTCCAGCAGGTTGGGGGCCATCATGTCGGCCACCGGCAGCGCCTGCTCGGTCAGGAAACGGGTGACGCCGGGGGCAACGATGCACCCCTTCTCCGGGTGACCCATCACAGGGTCGCAGAAGTAGATGGCATCAGGGTTGGCCGCCTTGACGGCGTTGACCACGGTCAGGATCTCGTCCCCCTGCTCGGCGGAGCCAAGGTAGCCGCTCAGCACGGCGTCACACTGGCTCAACACCTCGATATTGCCCAATCCTTTCACCAGCGCACTGATATGACCCGCCGGCATCGCCATTCCCTGCCACCCCTGGGCATATTGGGTGTGGTTGGAAAACTGCACCGTGTTGATGGGCCATACATCCATACCGAGGCGGCGCATGGGGAAGACGGCCGCGCTGTTGCCGGCACAACCAAAGACCACGTGGGACTGAATAGAGAGAACGGATTTCATCGGGAATACCACAGCAAAGGATCAGCAAGGTGGGCAATATATCGGATGAAGATAACGATGCGCCACCTTGGCGCGGGATGAACAGGCAATTTCCTGACTAAAGACAGGTTTTTTGCGCCATTTGGCCCGCGTCGACAGGATGAGCGGCGCCATGATCCGCCGCGTCACCGTCCATCACATGCCGTTGTGCTCAACGCCATGACGAGCAAAGTGATAGACCCATCCCTCATCACACGGCATGTCACTGGGTGGCGAAATCAGCTCAGGCAATACCGTCACCTTGCCACCAGCGGCATATTGCAGCGCCATCAGGGCACAGAGCGCCGCATCGTAGCGATCAGTGCCGACCAGCACATCCGCAGGCAGCTGCGCCGCCAGCTCGGGCCGTGCCGGGGAGGCCTTGCCGCCCACTTTGGCCAATGCCGGATAGACCTCCAGCACGGCGCGACTGGCCTTCGGGGCAACGGTCGGCACCAGTTGCAGATCCGAGAGTCGCGGCAGCATGGAGAGCGCCAGGGTCGCATTGTTACCGAGCCGGTCGAAGGTGGCCGAGAGCGGCTTCTTGCCGTACTGCTGATACAACCAGCGCTCGCAGTCACGATAGGCGTAGGGGTTGTCTATCTCCCGCTCGGGAGCGGCGCAGCTATGTGGCTGGCCGTTGAGCAGATCCCGCAAGGCGCGGGGAAAGGCGAGCGGCGCATCGATACCGAGCGCCAGTTGCGGGCAGGCTTCTACCTGCGCCAACGTGGCCTCATTTTGCAGGGCCGGACGCAGCAGAGCGGCCAGATCCGGCGCCACCCGCGAGCTCAGACGAAACAGCGGCGACACCCCGAGCCAGTGCAGGCGGTTGGATTCGGCCTGCCAGCCCACCACGGCCACCGCCTGGGCACTGCCCTGCCAGCCACGCACATCCCAGCCGATCCCGATTGCACTCATCTGCCCTGCCGTCATCAATTACCTCTGTTCGCCTGTCACAAGTTGCAAGAGGCACAGGGTAATCAGCAGATGTCTTTAACGCAAAGCGAACTGCCTTGGTCAGAACGATTTCTGGAAGTTCACCAGCGGCAAAATGGGGAAAACGCCGTTGGCGGCATAGTTGGCTAGCCCGATCTGCAAGCCATCGAGGTGCTTGGTCGCATTGATAAAGCCAATCTGGAAGGTGGTACGCTCGGCATAGTTGACCAGGCCAACGTTGGCCAGCGCATTGCCCTTAGCGATATTGACCGCCCCCCAGTTGAGCCCCTGTACATTGTTGGTCAGGTTGACCAGCCCCAGATTGACGCCGGTATCCTGCCCTTCGTGCCAGTTGATGGCGTTGATGGCGACCCCACCAAACTGGTGACGCACCCGACCAGCACCGAGAAAGATCCCGAGCTGCAGGCCGCTGAACTGATCCACATCGGAGAGAGCGAAGATTGGCAGATCAATGCCCTTCACCTGACCGGTCCGACCGTAGAGCAGCGAGGCGCGCGCTCCTTCCACCTGATGGGACGCGGGCAAATTGACCCCGGGCAGCGAGACCTGCACCGGAGTACTGGCCTGCGCGACACCGCACAGAGTCAGGGCGCTGCATGCCAGCAGCAGGCGGGAGAGTGTCATGGAAAGTTCCTTGGGCCATTGAGAGTGGCCCGATCCTAACAGTCAGGGGAGAGTGTGTGCACACCAGCAGGGACGAGGTGCGTCACGATACGTCACGGGTGGCCCTCTCACCTCTCCATCAGGTCTTGCGAAAGCGCCACCTTAAAGACAATCGGCCACTTTTTCGCAGCGAGTGGCCCCTCTTCCTTTCTTTGCCTGAGCGAACTGCCTAAAATAGTCGCCCTGCTGTATCCGGCATTCATCCATCTAGAGGATTTTCCATGGAGACGTTTCTGCTCGAAGGTCACCCCTTCGTTGCCTTGTGTGACCTTATCAAACATCAGGGGTGGGCCGATTGTGGCGGCGCCGCCAAAGCCCTCGTTGCCGAAGGGCTGGTCGAGGTGGACGGTCAGGTCGAGACCCGCAAGCGCTGCAAGATCGTGGCCGAACAGGTGGTCAACTTCAACGGCATGAAGGTCGTGGTGAAAGAGGGCGTCAGCCCGGAGATTGGCTAAACACGTTTCGGGGAGCCACTCTCCGGCAACCCGCTAGCTGGCCTTGATCGACAGGGTCAGCACAAAACGCGCCATCGCCTCATCCCCGTTCAATGACGGACAGGTGGCCACCACCTGGATGGGGCGATTGATGCGCTGACCGCTTGCCAGCGATTCGTCGATCATGGCGTCAATCTCCTCCCCCGCTGCGCAGTCGAACTGCACATCCCCCTCCGGTCGTTTCAAAAACTCCCCCTGCACATCCTTGAAGGCGAAGTGCACCTTCTTGCGCCGCTGCCGCCCTTTCTCCATCACCAGCAGACCACCTACCAGATCGGCGCCGGTCGCCAGCGCACCAAAATACATGCTGCCCAGGTGGTTGCGGGTACGCCAGCCAAGGGGAATGCGAATGCGCAGCGCCTTGGCGTTCATCTCTTCGATGATCGGGGCACAAAACCCGATGACGGGAATATAGCGCCAGGCAAACAGCCGGAGCGCCAGATTGGCTTTGAAGCGTTGCAAATCCATATGCGAACTGATCCGATGAGTTAATGTAAACAATATGTTGCCTGCATCTGCGCCATTCGACAAGCACAGGGATCACGGTTACGACCTTTTGCCCAACCCAAAAAAACAGAGGGAATCGCACCGGTTCCCTCTTTTCGCTCATGTCGCTGTTACAGCAAATGTGCCGATCAGGCGCGCTTCTCTTCCAGCCAAGCCCCCTGACTCTGCATCTCGAACAGCTGGGCATAGTGACCGCCGAGGGCCATCAACTCACCATGGGTACCCCGCTCGCTCACCTGACCGCGGGAGAGCAGCAGGATCTCGTCCGCATCGACGATGGTCGAGAGGCGGTGGGCGATGGCGATGGTGGTGCGGCCACGACGGGCAGCAGAGATCGCCTGCGACAGCGCCAACTCGGTCTGGGAGTCCACGCTGGCCGTCGCTTCATCCAGAATGAGGATACGCGGATCCCCCACCAGCGCGCGGGCAAAGGAGAGCAGTTGCCGCTGACCGGCGGAGAGGTTCTTGCCCCCCTCCTCCATCAGGGTGTTGATCCCCTCCGGCAGGCTGCGCACAAACTCGGCCAACTGCACCTCGCTCAGCGCCTGCCAGAGCCGCGCGTCATCTATTCCGGCGCGGCCGAGACGCAGGTTCTCCGCCAGGGTGCCGACGAAGATAAAGGGATCTTGCTGCACCAGCCCGATGCTGCGGCGCACCGCCGCCAGCGACAGGGTATCCAGTGCGTGCTCATCGAAGCGGATCTGCCCCTGATCCAGCGGATAGAAGCCCATCAGCAAGCTGATGATGGTGGACTTGCCGCTGCCGGTATGGCCCACCAGCGCCAGCATCTGGCCCGGTTTTGCGGAAAAACTGACCTCCCGCAGCACCTGTTGCTCACCATCGTAGGAAAAGCTCACCCGCTCGAAACTGACCCGCCCTTCCAGCGGGATCATCTCGCCCTCGGTGCTCTCGCGAGTTTCATCGAGCAGGGCAAAGACACGCTCCCCCGCCACCATCGCCTGCTGCAGCTGGTTAAGCTGGTTGGTCATCTCGATGAGCGGCTCGATCATCCGCCCCAGATAGCTGATAAAGGCGTAGAGCACCCCCACCTGAATGGCACCGGCGTGGCTCCCCCCCTCGTGGGCGAACAGCGCCAACAGACCGATCAGCACCATCATGTAGAAGAGATCGATGAGCGGACGCAGCAAAATGCCGTTGATCTTGAGGCTCTTGATCCGTGCCGACCAGTGCTGCTGGTTCACCTCGGCAAAGGCGTTGGCAAAGTGGCGCTCCTGCACCATCGCCTGGATCACCGGCATCCCCTGCAGCGACTCGTTGAGGCGGCTGTTAATGTCGGAGAGCAGACTGCGGGTCGCTCGCACCACCGGCACGCTCAGTTTCTGGTAGAGCCACATCACCCCGCCCACAGCGGGCAGCAACAGGGAGCAGACCAGCATCAGCCGCAGATCCAGCAGCGCCATCGAGATGAGGATGCCGCACAACAGCACCACCTTTTGCACCAGCAAGCCGATCACCTGCACATAGAGGTTCATGATCGCTTCGGTGTCGTTGGTGATGCGGGAAATCAGCGAGCCGGATCGATGCTTGTCAAAGTAGCGGGCCGGCAAGCGGATGGCGGTGGCAAACACCTGCTCGCGCAAGGTTTGCACCACCGCCTGGGCGATACGGTTAAAGCGCAGGGATTGCAAATAGAAGCCCGCCGCCGAGAGTACCTGCAAGCCCAGATAGCCCGCTGCAATCAGGGCTATGGTGGGCAGCACGATATTGCGAGGCGCCAGATAGTCATCGATAAAGAGCTTGATCAGCAGCGGCCCGGCCACTTCGGCGCCGGTGGCAAGCAGCAAACAGATCCCCGCCTGAATAAGCCAGCGAGGATACTGGGCGCAGTAGGCGAGCAGTCGTTTAATGGTCGGATTCACAGGCTCTCCTCCACCGCTTCTTCGAGACGCTGGTAACGCACCATATCTGCGTACCAGCCATTGTGCGCCATCAGGGCACCGTGATGACCTCGCTCGCTAATGGCCCCCTGCTCCAACACCAGGATCTCGTCAGCCTGCTCCACCGCCGTCATGCGATGGCTGACCAGGATCAGGGTGCGACGATTGGCTTTGAGAGCGTGCAGAATTTGCTGCTCGGTGTGGGCATCCACCGCCGAGAGCGCATCATCGAGCACCAGAATGGGCGCCTCCAGCAGCAGGGCGCGGGCAATGGCCAGCCGCTGTTTCTGGCCGCCGGAGAGGGTCACCCCTTTCTCCCCCACCTCGGTCTCATAGCCCTTGGGGAAACGCACGATATCATCGTGGACACAGGCAATGCGTGCCACCCGTTCGACCTCCTCGCGGCTCGCATCGGGTTTGCCCAGGGCGATATTGGCGGCGATGGTGGTGGAAAACAGGAATGGCTCCTGTGGCACATAGGCAAACTGGCTGCGCAGTGTGGCGAGCGGCAACTGGTCAATCGGTACGCCCCCCATGACAATCGAACCGTGAGTCGGATTGGCAAGGCGCATCAACAGCTTGAGCAGGGAGCTCTTGCCTGCCCCGGTGCGCCCCACCACCCCGAGCATCCCCCCTTGCTTGAGGGTAACGTCGATATCCGCAAGCAGGGTGCGCTGCTCAAGTTGATAGCTCACCCCTTTGATCTGCAAAGGAAAGGCAGAGGTAAACGCGGCAGGCTGGGCGGGCTCTTCGATATCGCTGCGCTCCCCCAGCAGGCTTTCGATACGGGAGTAGGCGGCGCTACCCCGCTCGATGATGTTGAACAACCAGGCGATGGCAAACATCGGCCAGATCAGCTGGCCGAGGTACATGGTGAAGCTGGTGAGCTCACCCAGGGTCAACTCACCCTGCAGCACCAGCACACTGCCCCCCGCCACCGCGAGGAAGTAGGAGCAACCGATACAGAGATAGATGACCGGATCGAATTTGGCATCGATGCGGGCCACAGCCATATTGCGCGCCCCCGCCTGTTTGGTCAGCTCGGCAAAGCCTTCATCTTCCAGCGATTCAACCGCATAGGATTTCAACACCCGCACGCCGGAAAGGGCCTCCTGGGTCTTGTTGTTGAGCTTGGAGAAGGCCCCTTGCGCCGCCTTGAACTGGGTGTAGATCTGGGTGCCGAAGCGGTTCATGAAATAGGCCATCACCGGCAGCGGCAACAAGGAGACCAGCGTCAACTGCCAGGAGTACTGGCTACACATGATGGAGAGCACCAATACCCCGACCATGATGGAGTCCACCAGAGTCAGCACCCCTTCGCCAGCGGTCATCTCCACCGCCTGAATGTCATTGGTGGCATGGGCCATCAAATCGCCAGTACGGTGGCGCTGATAAAAATCGGGGCTCATCCGGGTGAAATGGCTGAAAAGGCGATTGCGCAGCACATAGGCCAGACGGTAAGAGGCACCAAACAGCATCACCCGCCAAACGTAGCGCAGCAGATAAATCAGCACACCCAGACCAAACAGCCCCGCCAGATAGCGCATCAGGGTACCATTGTCGAGACCACCCTTGGTGATGCCATCCACCACCCAGCCCACCACTTTGGGCGGAATAACGGTCAACAGGGCCACCATCAGCAGCAGGGAGATGGCGGCCAGATAACGGGGCCACTGCTCCTTGAAAAACCAGCTCAATCGTAGAAATACGCTCACACCACCAACCTTTAGCGCTCTCTGCCCGTGACCGCTCCAAGGAGCGGCCATCAGAGAAGCCACGCAGAAATAGAAGAATGAAAACAATCGCCTCCGGCTGGAGGCGATTCGAACGAAAGCTCATCATATCCCGAACCGGGATGGTTGAGAATAATTACTATTTAATTCACTGTGACATGCGATCATCCCCTGATGAATAGGGATTATACGAATTTTCATGCTGCTCACCGGTCAACAGGAAGTGTGACACCTCTTCCCGGGTCTGGCTGAAGACCTGTTGCAACTGTTCGAGATCCGTCTCGCTTAGCGCCTCGTTTTGCCGCAAGCGCCACTCCAGCTCGCCAGCCACCAATTGCAGACGGGCCGCCGAGATATTGGCAGACACCCCCTTGAGGGTGTGCAGCAGCTTGCTGGCCACCTCGGGCTGCTGACGGCGCAGGGCGGAGCGGATCTCCCACAGATCGTCCTTGTGCTCCGACATGAACAGCTTGAACAGGATCTGCAATGCCTCCTTGTCCTGCTCCAGCCGCTTGAGGGCATCCTGCAGATCGAGGATCCCGATCATATCCGGCGGTTTCACCTCCATGATCCCCGCCTGCTCCACCCCTTGCGGCTTTACCCACTGCAGCAGGTTGTTGTAGAGATCCAGCTTGCTCACCGGCTTGGTGACATAACCATTCATCCCCCCCCCCAAACAACGCTCCTTGTCACCGGGCATTGCACTGGCGGTGAGGGCAATGATGGGCACATCGTGTTTGTCGACCATCTTGCGGATCTGGCGGGTGGCATCGAGTCCGTCCAGCACCGGCATCTGCAAATCCATCAGGATCACGTCAAAAGGCTGCTCGGCGACCCGCTCCACCGCCTCCCGACCATTGCTGACCACACACACTACCGCATCGACGCGCCGCAGATATTCGATGATGAGCTGCTGATTGACCCGGTTATCTTCCGCCAACAGCACTCGGGTACCCTGCAACAGGGATTTGAAGTGTTGCTGATCCCCCTGTGCCTCGGCCTTGCGCAGGTTGAGTTCGTAGGAGCTGCCGTTAAGCAGCTCGTCCACCTTGGCCAGCAGGGCATTTTCGGTCATCGGTTTGGGCAGAAAATGGGTCAACCCCATGCTGTCCATCCTAGCGTGTAGCCCCTCTCTGGCCCAGGCGCTGATCATCAGGATGGGGATCCGCCGCCACTGGCTGTGCTGATACATCTCCAGCGCCAGATCGAGCCCATCCTCCTGACCCATGCGCCAGTCGAGGATCGCCAACCGCAGATTCGGTCCCTCTTCACGGAGCAGTTGACGGGCACGGGAAAGGGAGTTGACCGGCAGCACCCGCACTCCCGCCCGAGTCAGAATGTCCCGGGCCAGATCCAGCACCAGTTCGTTGTCATCCATCACCATCACCAGCGGCTGGTTTTCGAAGAAGACTTTCCGTCCAGCGACGCCGTAGACCGCCTGCGCCATCGGGATATCGAACTTGAACAGAGAGCCGACGCCAGGCTTGCTCTCTACGGTGATCCGCCCCCCCATCAGCTCCACCAGCCGCTGGGAGATGTTGAGCCCAAGACCCGAGCCGCCATATTTTCGGGTATTGCCCGCCTCCAGCTGGGTAAACGCTTGAAACAGTTGGGTCTGCTTCTCTTCGGCAATGCCGATGCCGGTATCGCGCACACTGAAGCGGATCCGCATGGGATGAGGATTGGCCAGCTCGATGCAGACTTCGACTTCACCGCGTTCGGTAAACTTGATGGCGTTGTTCACCAGATTGACCAGCACTTGCCCCAATCGCAGGGGATCTCCACGCAAGAAGACCGGCACCTCCGGTGACTTGCGAATAACCACCTCCACGTGCTTGCGCTCCGCCAGATCGGCAAACATGCCCGCCAGCGAATCGAGCTGCTCGCTGAGATCGAAGTCGATCTCCTCCAACGTCAGCTTGCCTGACTCCACCTTGGTCAAATCAAGGATGTCGTTGATCAACAGCAGCAGGGTATCGGATGAGGATTTGATCTTGCCCAGATAGTCCCGCTGTTGTTGATCCAGTTCAGTCTGCAGTGCCAGCGAGCTAAAACCTATGATGGCATTCATGGGGGTGCGGATCTCGTGGCTCATGTTGGCCAGAAAATCGCTTTTGGCCTGGGCCAGCAAGCCGGTCTGGCGCGACAACTCGCTCAGCTTCTGGTTACGGCGCCACAGGGTGAAGGCCACCAGCGCAAAGCAGATCAAAGCTCCGCACAGCACCATCAGATAAAAGCGATTCATCAAAGAGGAGGCGCGCTCCAGCTTGTCGAGTTTCCAGCGCACCAGACTCTCGATCACATGCATGTCGATGAGCTGGTAACGCAAGGTGTGATAGGCAATCACCTGCTGGCTCATCTCCTTGCTCAGGCGGATCAGGGTAGCGATCTCCGGCAAGTTGCCATAACGGGATTGCAACTGCTGTTGCAGCTGGTCCAGCGTAGTCTGTTCACGTTTGTCCCAACTGCGCTGCAGATAGTTGCTCAGTTGCGCCAGCTCCTCCAGGTCGCGATGAAGCGCACTGTCTGACGGGCTTATCCCCCGCACCTTTTTAATCTGGGCCTGCAGGGGCGCATTGAGGTACTCGATAGCCATCTCAATGGCATGAAGCCTGGCCAGCGCCATCAGATAGGTGTCCATGTCCTCAAGCAGTGCCTGGGAGAGATCGTCTTGCACCAGCTCGGGATCGCTTCTGACTTCCCGTACAAAACCGTCAAGGGTGATGGATAACTGGTTCAGGCGCTGCTGGACATTGCTGTCATTGGCCTGCTCCCGCCCAAGCAGATAGAGGGTATCGGCGTTGATCCGGTTCAGCACCACCTCGGCCGCTTCGTTCAGGTTGTGGGCCTGCTGCTGCTGACTGAGCGACTGCCAGCAGTAGCCCGAAAAGGCAAGCAGCAGGGCAACAATCAGCCCTGGCACAGCACGGTTTTTCCGTGATCCTTTATTCATCCCGTCTCGACTCTCATCTGGTGGTCGCTGAATTATCCGGTCAGGCAATGAACCCTGGGGGAATTATCCACTCCCGCTGGGCACTGTGTTACCGTTATTGCTCTGATATTTCGCTATTGTTTCGCGATTGCTTCATTCTGGCTTCTCATCATATCCCCGGCCAGAGCTGATTTAGAAGGAACCAATTATGTCATTTATCACTACTTATTGTAGCCACTGCTTTACCAGGAACCGCCTGCCCGGTACCCATATCGATACATCTGCCAAATGCGGGCGCTGCAAAGCCCTCCTGTTCAGCCAGACCCCTTGCCTCGGGAATGCGGATAACTTCGATACCCTGATCAACTCAGACATCCCGGTCGTGGTCGATTTCTGGGCCAGCTGGTGTGGCCCCTGCCAGCAGTTTGCTCCGGTATTTCATGAGGTTGCCCATGAACTCGAACCACGGATGCGCTTTGTCAAAGTCGATACCGAGCAGCAGAGCACCATTGCCGCCCGTTACGCCATTCGCAGCATCCCCACCCTGATGGTCTTCAAACAGGGCAAACTGGTGAACCAGATAAATGGCTCCTTGCCCAAGAACATGTTCAAGCAGTGGCTGGAACAGTTCATGGATGTTTGATTTATATTTCGCACATGTTTTATTTATGTGTTCATTTCCTCATTTTTATCAATGAGTATGTGAGTAGAGGCTGATTTTCAACATGTGAGTCTGTTTCAAACAAGTGAATGGATGTAATCTCGGCAACACAAAAACAACCATAAATTAACCGAGAGAACATTATGCACACATCAGCTGTACCCTCTGCTCCATCTCGCTGGCTGGACATCAAATCAGGGATCGTCATCCTGGATGTTTTGCTACTTTGTGCCATGCTCGCCTGGCTCCCGTTTGACCCCATGGTCAACAAGGGGCTGGGCATTCTGGTCTTTATCGCCATCCTCTGGCTGACCGAAGCACTGCACGTCACCATCACCGCGCTGCTGGTACCCCTGCTGGCTACCGTGCTCGGGGTGTTTGACATGAGCAAATCCCTCACCGATTTTGCCAACCCGATCCTGTTCCTCTTTTTTGGCGGTTTCGCCCTCGCGGCAGCCCTCTCAAAACAGGGACTGGATACCCTGATGGCAGGCAAGGTGATGCACCTGGCCAATGGTCATCTGGGTTGGGGCGTCATCCTGCTCTTTACCATCACAGCCGCCATGTCGATGTGGATCAGCAACACCGCTACCACCGCCATGATGCTGCCACTGGCGATCGGTATGCTGGCACGCCTCGATAGCAAAAAAGAGCGCGCCACCTTCGTCTTCGTATTGCTGGGGATCGCCTACAGCGCCAGTATCGGCGGCATCGGTACCCTGGTGGGTAGCCCACCCAACGCCATCGCAGCCGCCCAGATGGGGATTGGCTTCACTGACTGGATGAAATTCGGTGTTCCAGTAGTGCTGATCCTGATGCCCTGCGGCATTGCCCTGCTCTATCTGGTAACCCGCCCGCGTCTCAGCCACCGCGTCGAGATCCAGGATGTCACCATCAACTGGACCCGCGAGCGTAAAGTGACGCTGGCAATCTTCCTGACCACCGTTGTGCTCTGGATCGGCTCACAACCCATCTCCAACGCCTTTGGCGGTATTCCGCAACTCGACACCCTGATTGCCATGGGCGCCATCGTGGCCATCGTGGTCAGCCGTGTCGCCAGCTGGGATGACGTCAACCAGAACACCGACTGGGGCGTGCTGATGCTGTTTGGCGGCGGTCTGACCCTGAGCGCCATTCTCAAGGCCACTGGTACCAGTGCCTTCCTGGCCAGCCATCTGTCGGCCGTGCTCTCCAACGCCAACATTTTTGTCGTGTTGCTTATGCTGGCCGCCTTCGTGGTATTCCTGACCGAACTGGTCTCCAACACCGCCACCGCCGCACTGTTGGTTCCCCTGTTTGCCGGTGTCGCCGAGGCACTGGGTGTATCACCTGTGGTGATGTCTGTGTTAATCGCTATCGGTGCCTCCTGTGCCTTTATGCTGCCGGTCGCCACGCCGCCCAATGCCATCGTCTTTGCCAGTGGCCACATCCGCCAGAGGGAGATGATGAAAGCCGGTATGGCTCTGAACGTGGTCTTTACCGTGTTGCTCGCCCTGCTGGCCTACTTCGTTGGCGATATCCTCTGATCCACCTCCCCCCCAATAAACAAAAACCCCCGCATTGCGGGGGTTTTCTCATTTATGAATCCGATTAGCCGATGTTGCAGGCCTTCAGATCCCAGATCCGATCCACATAGTCCTGAATAGAGCGGTCGGAGTTGAACTTGCCCATGGTGGCCGAGTTGATGATGGCCTTCTTCGCCCACAGTGCCGGATCCCGATACCAGGTATCGATCAGCTTGTGTGCATCCGAGTAGGACTGGAAGTCCGCCAGGGTCAGGTAAGGGTCTCCCCCTTCCAGCAAGGAGCGCTTGATGGAGGCCAGCTCACCCGGACGACCCGGCGTGAAGTAGTCGGTATCAAACCAGTCCAGCACGGCTTTGAGCTCGGAGTTGGCATAGTAGAAGTCGTAAGGGTTGTAACCGCGCGCCTTCAGCGACTTCACTTCGTCCACGTTCAGACCGAAGATGGCACAGTTTTCGGCACCCGCCTCTTCAGCGATCTCGATGTTGGCTCCATCCAGCGTCCCGATGGTGATTGCACCGTTGAGTGCCATCTTCATGTTGCCGGTACCGGATGCTTCATAACCTGCAGTAGAGATCTGCTCGGAGACATCTGCCGCCGGGATCAGCTTCTCGGCCAGACTCACGCGATAGTTCGGCATGAACACCACTTTCAGCTTGCCCTGGATACGAGCATCGTTATTGACCCGATCCGCCAGCTTGTTGATGGCATAGATGATGTCTTTGGCCAGCTTGTAACCGGGCGCCGCTTTGGAGCCGAAGATAAACACGCGCGGATGCATGTCATAGTCCGGGTTGGCCAGCAGGCGACGATAGAGCGCCATGATGTGAATAAGGTTCAGCTGCTGGCGCTTGTACTCGTGCAGACGCTTGATCTGAACGTCAAAGATCGCCTCGGCACTGACATCGATACCGGTTTCGTCTTTGATGACCTTGAGCAGCTTCTCTTTGTTGTGACGCTTGATGGTCATGAACTGCTGCTGGAACGCCTTGTCGTCGGCAAACTTCACCACGCCACGCAGTTTGTCCAGTTGCAGCGGCCACTCCTTGCCCACTACTTCGTTGTAGAGGCCAGCCAGTTCCGGGTTGCACGCCAACAGCCAGCGACGCGGGGTCACCCCGTTGGTCACGTTGCACATTTTTTCCGGCCACAGCTCGGCATACTCGGGGAAGAGATCTTCCTTCACCAGCTTGGAGTGGATCTCGGCCACACCGTTCACTTTGGACGAACCGATCACGCACAGGTTGCCCATGCGAACCTTGCGCACATCTCCCTCTTCGATGATGGAGAGCTTGGCTTTGATAGCATCGTTGCCCGGCCACTTGGGCTCCACCAACTCGTTCAGGAAGCGGGCGTTGATCTCGTAAATCACCTCCAGATGGCGAGGCAGTACTTTCTCGAACAGGCTGACCGACCACTTCTCCAGCGCTTCCGGCAGCAGAGTGTGGTTGGTATAAGAGAAGACCTGATAGCAGATAGTCCAAGCGGCATCCCAGTTCAGATCTTCCTCGTCAACCAGCACCCGCATCAGTTCCGGGATGGCGACAGTCGGGTGAGTATCGTTGAGCTGAATGGCAATTTGCGCGGCAAAGTTGCTGAAGTCACTGCCATGGACCCGCTTGTAGCGGCGCATGATGTCCTTGATGGAGCAAGCACAGAAGAAGTACTGCTGGATCAGACGCAGCTCTTTACCTGCATCGGTCTCATCGTTCGGATACAGCACCTTGGAGATGGTCTCGGCCTGGGCTTTCTCAGCCTGGGAGTCGATGTAACCACCGGCGTTGAACACGTCCCAGTCGAAAAACTCGGAGGCGCGGGATTCCCACAAACGCAGGATGTTGACGGTGTGACCGCCAAAACCGACCACCGGAATATCCCAAGGCACCCCTTTAATCTTGCGACCGGCGTGCCATACCTTCTTCAGGCCGCCATTGTCACCAAACACGGTCTCGACGTAGCCATAGAGCGGCACTTCTTGCACCGACTCGGGGCGGCAGATCTCCCAGGGGTTGCCATATTCACGCCAAGAGTCCGGACGCTCGATCTGGCGGCCATCCTGGATTTCCTGACGGAACAGACCGTGTTCGTAGTGGATACCGTAACCAACCGCCGGATAGTTCAGAGTGGCCAGCGAGTCGATAAAGCAGGCAGCCAAACGACCCAGGCCGCCGTTGCCAAGTGCCATGTCCGGCTCTTGTTCGCACAGGTCGGTCAGTTCCAGACCGAGTTCGCCCAGCGCCTCTTCGCAAGTCTTGTAGAGGGAGAGGTTGTGCAGGTTGTTGGAAGTCAATCGTCCCATCAGGAATTCAGCAGAGAGATAGTGAATCGCACGAGTATCTTTCTTGAAATGAGTCTGCTGAGTGCGGGTCAGGCGCTCGTACACCTGTTCATTGACAGCCGCAGCAGTGGCTTTCCACCACGCTTCGGGAGAGGCTTTCTGTTCGCTTGTTCCCAAGGTAGAACGCAGGTGACGCACGATACTCGCCTTGAGCTGATCTTTATCCAGTTGGAGATCCTGGTCTGTCTTCTTCTTGGTAGCCATAAACCATATTCCTTCGTTACAAATAAAATTGTTATCCCGCTTGCGGGACCGGCGCTGTTGTTATCTCAAAATATGTACCGGCGTGAGAATACTAACTAAAGCGGCAGAATTAAAAGTTAACGCAAGTCACACTTTAACCGATAAAAACAGCCTGAAAAGCTTGAAAACCCTTTCCTTTAATTGATCGCACAAAAACAAACATTCCCTTTATTATCATAAACTTAATGAAACAATAAAAATATTCTGGCATGAATAGGTTTTCAGAGATTGCCAAGCCTTGAAAATCCCTGAAAATAGGCAGCAAGACGGCACATTGAAACCGATTTCAATGTGCCTGAAAAATTACCGTATAAATATGAAGCAATCATTGCACCCTTAAAGATGTGCTTTGAACTGATTGCTCAATGGATCGTAATGGTACCCAATCTGATCCAGACGCCCTGCCAACTGCTCTTCACTCATATCGTAATAGGCCAGCAACTCCTCCAACCCGTCACACTCAAGCCTTAGCTTCTCATTGATGATGCCCAGCAAGATGTTGGCATCAAGACGTTGCAAGGTACTGATATCCATGGCGGCACCTCCTGTAAATGACCTGTATAACCATGGGCGGTTACGCAAGGTTTGTCCATAGTACGAAAAACACCCAACCAGCTTTATATTAAATAGTGTTTAAAAACATAATCTTACTAACGAAACATGCCAACACCATCACATTTTTCAGCAAAAACACCTTGTCACTGCCACAGGATAGAACTACTGTATGCACATACAGCTTGGATATTCATACAGGAACCCCATATATGAACCAGCCCCTGCACTCACTGCCCTTTGCGATGAATCGTGTCATGAGCAAGCCCTGGCCAACCAGAACCGCCTGCAAAGCGGAGTTGGCTCATTATGGTGTGACTATCCAGTCCGATGATCAGTTTCTGAGCGAGCTGACAAAGCTTGGGGAGGCTCATACCGGCTGGATCTTGTTGATCGCCCCGCCGGGACGCCCCACAGTCAGCCGTCTGGAAGAGCAAGGTATCGATCCCAAGAGAGTGCTGGTGGTACATAGCCCCAAAATCAAGAACTGGCAGCAAACCCTGGAGCGCAGTCTGGGCAATGGTCACTGCGCCGCCGTATTTACCTGGCTACCCGAGCAGATCGAGCTGGATCACGTCAAGCTGCAGCGACTGGGACAGCAATCTGGCGTACTCACCCGCTTCTTTGGCGCGAAACGGACTAACCTCGGCACACCTCTGCTGGCCTATGCAGAGCAAGATATCTATCTCAATCATTAGGACAAAAAACGAAAACAAATACTGGTTGTTGTGATGTAATAGAAAGAGGTTTGCCACGAAATCAACTACTGCCTGCCGCTTTCGTTTAGAAGGCTATTGCAAAAATCGAGCGCAGCAAAATTATATGCCCAGAGCGCGCTAGCTCTGGGCATATAGCGAAAAAGCAAACCGATATTAATGGTGCTTTTTCACTGTTTTACAATTGGTGATTTGTATTTATGGCACGGGATCCTGCAACCCCCTCCCCCGCCAGCAAGCGGGTCGCGGGAAAACGCAGTGCGGGATCCTGGCTAAAGAACTGGCTCAGTTGCCGGTATACCGCGGGATAGACCTGCTGCAGCCGCAGCGGATCGGTAAAGAAGCACTCGCAGCTGACGGCAAAAAATTCGGCGGGATGTTCGGCAGCATAGGGATCGATATCGGTCACTTCGTCCCGGTCGAGCTGCTGGCAGAGCGCATCGAAGGCGCTCTGAAAGGCCTGTTGCCAGAGCTGGCTGTTCATCAGCCCCGACAACGGGGGCGTACCGTCCGCCTCACCGCCCAGCATATCGAGCTTGTGAGCCAGCTCGTGGATCACCAGATTAAAGCCGTCCCAGTCGCCATCTTGCTGCAGTTCGCTCCAGGCCAGCACCAGCGGCCCTTGCGGCCAGGATTCGCCGGCGTTCTCCTCTTCAAACTCGCTCACCAGCCCGAACTCATCCTGTACCTCCTGGCGCCGGGTCACGGGCTCGGGAATAATGATGATTTCGTGAAAGCCGCGATACCAGTCAAGGCCGAGGTGCAAGATGGGCAACGCAGCCTGCAGCGCCAGCACCGCCTGTTGGCGGGGGCTGAGCTCGACCCCGATCAGGGTCAGGGTCTTGCGCTTGAGCAGCTGTTGCCCCAAGCCGATAAGCGTCGTCTGCTCGGTGTCGCTGAGCCCTTGCAAGATGGGCACAGCCGCCAGCGCCTGACGCCACAGTGCCAACTCATCCTCACTCATGGACGTTTGCGGGCGACCACCCAGCCATTTGAACCATCCCAGCACGCCTACTCCTTCTTTTGATGCAAACAACAGGTCACAACAGTTTAACGAACCGTTTCGGCCGCTCCTGATAATCCTGCGCCAGATAGAAACGGTGGGCCGCCTCGCGCTTGAGGCTGCTGGATAGCTCCAGCTGGGCGCAACCAGCGGCCCGCGCCATCGCTTCGGCTCCCTTGAGCAACGCAGCTCCCACTCCCGCCCCTCTTGCCCCTTCATCGACAACCAGCGCCGAGATCAGGCCCCAAGCTGGTGCAACATGCAGCGGTGCCAGCTTGTGCCACACCAGCACACCGACCACTTTGTCGGCAAGGGATGCGAGCAGCACAACACTCGCGGGATCCGGCGCCAACAGGCGCGCCGTCACGTCAGCGCCTTCGGCAGGATACCCCAATTGGGTGAACAGGTGGGCGATGGCGCTCCCGTCGTCGGCCTCAGGGGGACGGATCGTCAACGTCTCAGGATCATTTTTCATTGTTGGCCTCATGTTTGCTTTCCATTGTGTTACGCCCGTCACATTGTCTGGCGCAGATCAACAAGGAGGATCTCATTAGGTGTTAACGCAAGTATGCGCATGATTAAACATGCTTTGCAAACCGTTGTTTTTAATGAGTGTTTACTGCGTAGCTTGCTTAATCTTGTTCATCTCCGTAGGCTTGTATCCAGAAATTTTCTGGGTGTTATCTTGGGGGTTGATGATGGCGCTGACTGACACGAAGTTGAAGGGGCTAAAGCCGTTCGAGGGGAAGAGGCCGAAGAAATACGCAGGGGATGGCGGGCTCTATGCCTACCACTACCCCACCGGAAAGGTGACTTTCATCTTCCGATATAGCGTGATGGGCAAGCAGCGAGATTTGAAACTTGGTGCATATGGCAAGGCAGGGCTGACGCTCAAACAGGCCAATGAGAGGCGCGACCAGTGCAGCGCGTGGCTAGAGCAGGGCTTAGATCCCACCAATGAGCTGAGAATGCAACGGGCGCAGACGCTGGCACCTGTAACCGTTAAGCAAGCGATCAACGAGTGGTTAGACAACCATGCAGAAGGCAATAGAAAGAGCGTGGGCAAGCACAGGCAATCACTGGCTAAGTGGATATTTCAGTGGCACGGAGACTCGCCCCTATCCGGCATGAGGCAAGAGCACTGGGAAGAGTGCTTTGCAAACACAGCTAAAGCTATGGGCAAGCCAGCCCCAGTCGCAGCGGCTGCCATATTGCAAATGGTTAAGCAGGCGCTTAAATACTTCCGCCGCCGCCGTCGAAATTATGAATTTGACCTCTCCCAGATCGACTACCTTACCGCTGGCGATGTTGATGGCAAGAGAGCAGAGAAGCGCGAACGGACTCTGATTAGCCATGAAGGCAGGGACTGGAGCGAATTACAAACCCTAGTGCGCTGGCTGGGCGATTTCAGGGAGATACACGCCACTGATTACTACCCGCTATTCGTGGCGCTAAATCTGATATTCGGTTGCAGGAGTGGAGAGATCAGACAGGCAAAACCCAATCACTTTGACTTTAAGCACTTGGAATGGAAGGTGCCGAAGCAGAACAGCAAGACAGGAAATGAGATTGTCAGGCCAATTCCCGCAGAGTTGAAAGACTGGCTGAAGGCCGTCATAGACCATAACAAGCCGTCAGGTTATGTGCTGGGTGAGCTCAAAAGCTCAACGGCGGTAAGTACTTGGTGCCGAGGTATTTACAAACGCATTGGCATTGCTGAGCCGTTCACCGCGCACGATATACGGCGGACGGTTGCGACTAGCTGGGCAAATCTAGGGATTGCCCCGCACGTTATTGAGAGCGAGCTGGGGCACACTCTGGGCGGGGTTGCTGGGATCTACAATCGTGCTCACTATCTCGATGAAAAGGCGGCCGCGCTAACCCTATGGCTGGCTCGTCTTGACGCCCTGCGGGCTGACAATGTGGCAATTCTCCCGACAACTAGACCCGCTTAGGCGGGTTTTTTTGTGGTTTTGTTATGGCATTTATTCATATCAATATACACTCTTATTCCATATTGTTCATACCTCCCCCGAGATCCCCAATCTCCTTATTTTCACAAAATCCCACATTTGGCGCTGTCTGGCGCTGGGGGGGTTTACATCCCCCAAGCCTGTCTAGTTGACACAAAAACCCTTTAAATTCATCTAGTTGACACCTGCCACAACGATTTCAGCCGCTTGTTTATGCTTGTTCGGGTCGATATGATCACCTTATCCAAACAACGCAATGCATGACGAGGCAACAATGATCAAATTGATAACTGAGAAGCAAGTTTTAGAAACCCTGCAAGTCTGCCGCACAACTCTTTGGGCGTGGCGAAAGGCCGGCAAGTTTCCGGCACCAGTCAAAATGGGGAGCCTCAACCGCTGGCGAGTGTCAGACGTTGAAGGGTTTATTAATGGGCAGCAATGAGGGGGTTAAACAAGCAGGAAAACAACAGAAAGACAAACAACAGGCAAAAAAAAATCCCCGCATATGCAGGTAGTTATACAGCTTTTCTCAACTCGACCGGACTTTGCTTGGCGGCTTTCCGGTCAAATCAGAGGTAATACCTATATGACCGATATTAACAGAAATCAGGGCAGTGTCAACTACCAGAAAACTATCAACGCCGCCGCAGTGACCGCAGCAGCACATGGCCAATGGCGTGACGTTCTAACAGCTAATGGGATCAGCCTACCTTCGGGGCGCCATCATGGCGCGTGTCCCATCTGCATGGCAGGTAAAGACCGTTTCCGTTTCGATGACAAGCAAGGGCGCGGGACGTGGGTTTGTAACCAGTGCGGCGCTGGAGATGGTCTGAGTTTGTATCAGCAGGCAGCAGGGCAAAGCATGAGCGAGGCGATCCGTTCACTAGCTAGCTATCTTGGGCTTTCTGGCTCTATGAGCGCCGCAGACCATGCCCGCATCGAGAAACAGCGCCAGAAGGCCGCTAAAGCAGTCGAGGAGCAAAGAGCAAAAGAGGCTCGCCAGAGGGATGTGGCAGCAGCCCTAGCGCAGCGCATGGAGGTTGAGGCCGTCCCCTGCATGGCCGAGCAAGTTCCCTATCTCGCCCGCAAGGGGTTCTCAGGCTTTGCCGTTGACGCGCTAGCACGTGACTATGGCCCCCACCACGCGGGATCGCTTTTAGTTGTCTTGTTCAACATTGACGGTGTGACAACTAGCGCTGAGATCATCGACAGCGAAGGCCACAAGATGGCCATTGCAGGTGGGCAGAAGAAAGGCAGCGCCGCATATATCGAGCCGCTAGATAATAGCTTGCCAGAAGATGCTGAGCATGTCGGAGTTGTCGAGGGATACGCTACAGGCTTGTCTGTGCGGGCTCTAACTGGCTGGCCTGTTTTCTGTGGCATGAGCAAGGCGGGGCTGACAGATGCGGCGAAGATTGCCCGCTACAACTGCCCCAAGGCGCAAATCGTGGTCTGTGGAGATGTTGGTGCCGAGCGAGAGGCAGAGGCGGCAGCGCAAGCTGTGGGCGGCGTGGTGGCATTTCCCCCTTGCGGTGACTGGGACGACTATCGCCAAGCGCAGGAGGTGGCAGCATGAACGCGATGAATCCGATTCTTGCAGTTGCCCGAGAGCCAAAGGCAGAGATTGGCGTAGAGCTTCCGGCCTACCACGAACAGCCGAAACCAAAGGGCGGTTGCAACTTCACAGACTGGTCGGGCGGTGAGAAGCCCAAGCCGCTGGCGACAAATACTAACCTGTCCGACCTGCTAGACCATTGCGGCATGGGATTGCGAGTTAACCAGATGAATCTCGCCATAGAGGTTGTTGACAGCAATGGCGCGTTAATTGGTTCGGACTGGAACATAACCAGATCTGACCTGTTCTCTGCTGCTGCTAGAAACGGCTTTCCAAAGGCGGGCGTTGATGACCATGCCGCGAACGTGGCAGCCAAGAACGCATACCACCCAGTAAAGCAGTGGCTAGACGGCGGCAAATGGGACGGCGTTAAGCGCGTGGAACGGGTAATTGACTGCATCCCGAGTGCAGACCCAGCATTCACCCGCATGGTGATGACAAAGTGGCTGGTGAGCTGTGTGGCCGCTCTGTATGAGCAGAGATTCAGCACCAAGCTAACCCCAGTCCTTAAAGGCAACCAGTCATTCAAGAAAACAGCCTTTGTGTCCAGATTGGCCAGCGTGGTCGATGGGGCATTCCTTGAGGGGTTATCACTTGATCCGACTAGCAAGGATTCTGTGAGCGCCACCATCAAAAGCTGGGTGTGTGAGCTTGGCGAGATAGGCCAGACGACCCGCAAGGGTAATGATGCCCTCAAGGCGTTCCTGACAATGAGCCAAGATAAGATCCGGTTACCGTATGACCGAGCCGAGACCATCAAGCCCCGTCAGACCTGCTTTATCGGTACTGTGAACGATGACCATTTTTTGAGAGACGAATCAGGCTCAACTCGATTTGCCGTGGTCGAGATGACAGCCCCTGTGCAACTTGGTGCGGTTAATGAGCTGCTGGGGTGGAGCTGGAGCGGTGGCAGATTGCGCCACGACAAGCCGGAGCTGCTGCGCCAGTTCTGGCTGGAGGTTAAGGCCCTGTATAACGGTGGCGCGGGCTGGGCACTGACCGAGCAAGAGCAAGAAAGAGCATGTGCCGTGAATGATGAGTTTGCCGAGAAGACTGCACAGTATCAGTGTCTGGTAGAGGAGCACATTGCAAAGCCTCACTACGGCAAGCGGTGGGTGGCAGCAAGTGACGTTGTTAACTTGCGGGGCGAGAAGTCCAGCATGGTTAGAATGTGGGGTAAAGCCTTGGCCCTGCTAGCCAAGGAAGGGGTGATCGAGATGCGTAAAGGGAGATGTCGCCGCACCGAGTATCTACTACCAATGCCCAAGCAATCGGACATTGAACTAGATGAAGCAGCATAAGCAGCATAAGCAACAGCCCCCAGCACGGGGGCTTTTTTGTGCCCGTTCGCCGCGCTAGCCAGAAAGGAAACGTGCCGGAAGGCTAGGATGTTTGCTGTCATGGCTTAAGTGGTGAGTGGTGAGTGGTGCATGAGTGGTGATAGAGTGGTGAAAGAGCCCCTTGGTTAAAACACCCTTAAAAACAGTGACTTACGCGCGTGGTGAATGAGGTGAAAGAACTTTCACCAAAACTTTGGAAATCATACCAATAGCGCATATACCACTACTAACTATCAAAAATAAATTTATAGAGAATCTCATTCACCTCATTCACCAAAACACCGCAAACCCAGTAATGGCGCGGGTTGTAGCGTGGTGAATGAACTCTAAATCTCTTCCACCACTCATTCACCTCATTCACCACTCACCCCATTAGTTCATAGGTAATGAACTTGCCATTCTTCTGGCTAGCCCTTGACGCTGCTGGCTTTCCGGCAAATCCATAGCGCACCGATGGCGATAACCCCCAGCATAGCACCCAACGTGTCAACTTCAACCGCCGCAAAATTGCGTTGGCGGTGCTCAGAATTGAGCACTGCAAAACCGGAGGCGTGACCGATTGCGCAAGGCTGCCCACTCACCTAGCAGGAGGTGTGACCATTTGCACCTCATTACCTGATGAAGCCATCACGTCCGGCACATTCTCTCTCTGGCTAGCCATGATGATGGCCCATTACCGGAACGTCCCATTCACTAGCGCACATTCCGGCATATCGACCACGGCCCGCTAGCCTAGTGATATCCGAAAACCCAGCGCACACGTGTAAGCTGAATTTGAGCTTCAGGTTTTATTAGGTTCCTGCGCCCCTATGAATTATTTTGCTTGGTTGGCATGATTTTTGCTTTGGCGCGGCAATCGGCGGGGTTATAATGCGTTATCAAGCAAATAAACAAGCGCCCTTATGAATCACAATGACGATCAAGGCGGCGACTTCATCATTAATTTGGATTGGCTGGCGATGTTTCTTATCGGCTGGCTATCGAATGACACAGCAAGAAGTTTTGAAGTCCTGATTGCCGCGATAATGACACGAGGCTGATAAATATGACCTTCAAAAAAGGTAAATCTGGGAATCCGCATGGCCGCCCGCTTGGACGCCGCAGTAATAAACGCTTAGTGACCGAGGCCCTTATTGCGGCATATGGCAGCGAGGCTAATTACTGGCGCAGCATGGCAGAGCGCAGCAAGACAGATAATAGAACCGCCGAATTTCTCGCGGGGTTCGTGGTTCACCTTACCAAGAATTTAAAAGAGCTTATCAAGCTGAACGGATTCACCCTGATTAAGGGAGAGGGCGGCCATTATCTTGGGTTGCCAGACCAGATGATTAACGCTGGGCGTGACGGCGTAATCACGCCAGAGGGCGTTACCAAGCTGCTAGGGCCGCTGGTTGGCCTGCTAGAGAGCTATCCACAGGCAGGCGGCCACTTCATCGAAATCGCAGATGCCATGAAAGCCAAAATTCGAGAAATGGAGGCGAAGTGAATAAGCGGCGGCGTCTTTATTTCTTTTTAACGAAATCGCGTAGCACCTTGGGCCGGAATAAATGGCCCGTTAGTAGTAAACAATCCCTAATAAACCAGACGGAAACATAGATTATGAATAACACCATCGTTAATAGTTTGAATAAGGCGAGCAGTATTATCGCAAACGAGAAGAGTCGCCTCGACGCCCTCAACGAGATTGATAACGCCATCAAGGAATTGACAGAGCTCCGCCGCAGGGTTGCTGGCGAGAGCCACGGCGTATCCAACAGCTTTGGCGGTGATATTGGCGCACAGTATCGCGCTGGTTATGAACCGATGCCGGAATAAGGCGATTGCCGCTAATAGGCCGGAATAACTATTAGCGGCAAATTAAAAGGGGCCAGCAATTGGCCCCCGATTCAAATAAAAACTAACTACAGCGGAATTATACATCATGAAGATTAACAGTTTTATTTTTGAATACTACAAGCAGCAGTGTGAGCCGAAAAAAGTTCACGTGCCAGCCATGCCCGAAGGCAGCAAGGCCGTCATGGAAGCCATCCGAGACGAAGCCATAGCCATTGCAACCAAGGTACAAGCCGAAGGCAATAAAGCCCTCCTGAAAGCATTGGCAGCCGTGCCGACAGAGTTCGCCGGGCTGACCAAGGAAATCGCCCGAATTGATGCCGAGATCCTGTCTGTGCGGAATGATATGGCCAAGCGTCCAAAGTGCGGCCCAGCGATGGGAAAGCTGGTCGATTTTGCCAAGAGAATCGGCAAGGTTCACGCCAGCGACCTACTGGCCGAGTGTGGAGACGATCTAGGGGCGCTGCTGGCACTGCTGGAGATCGTGAAGGATGGCGACGAGCATTGGGTTGGCACTGTGCAGGGCAAGTTGACGGCCTTACTGGTTGGCTATAACGCCACCGAGCGCCTTGCCGAGCTGGAGAGCGAACGGCGAGGGCTTATCTCGTTCGCGGAGCAGCTCCAGGAGAACTTGGTGCAATCGATAGGAAGAGCCCATGCCCCGCACCTTGTCAGCGCAGCAGCCACCGCGAAGATGAATGCCATTCGCTAATGAATCGCCCCCGAGAGGGGGCATTGCTAGCCAGAGGTAGTATGGATATCACACTCCCGAGCCGCCGACAGTTCGAGGCCGTACTAGCAGAACACAAGCGGCTGGACTGTTACCAACTCGCCGACATGCGCCGCGCCTTTGATGCGCTGATTGAGTGGCAGGTAAGCCCACGCCCAAGAAACTGGAGTAGCCGACATGGCTCCATTCAGTGCTTGCCTGACAACCTCAAAGGGTCGCTGCAAGAGGTTAAGCTGAAGTTCTATGCCCTGCAAAAGCACACCAAGCCGGAAGCGGTGCCCTACTCACCAGAGGATACTTGGCAACAGTGGGGCTATATCACCCTCTAAGCGCTTCCCTTGGCAAGCAGACATGAGCCCCGCGATGGGGCTTTCTATTTTGTGGCGGGTTCCGTGTTGGCCGTCAGTGACCAGACAAGAGAGCCGATCCAGCCTAAGACCGTCCAGCCCAACAAGAGATTGAGGGCTGCTATTGCCGTTGCGTTTCGGTGCCCCCTGACTACCGCAACAAATAGCGGGATGAAGTACAGCAGCACAACTACCAGTAACACGCCGATAGATTCCATTTCGCCACCACCTTAGCCGATTGAATTGGCTTCATCTTAACCCGCTGGCTAATCGTTGGGTGCTAAATCTTGATTGGGTGTTTTGCTGGGGGTTAAATGAGATCAAGCAAAGAAACTGGATGGAATAACACTTAATTATCAACCACTTATGACCGTCTGGCGCAGATCAACAAGGAGGATCTCATCTTTACTCATAGAAAACGCTGCCTGCCATTATCCCCCCACCCTTGTCAATTCACAAATTTGCAACAAGGCAACATTTTTCGCTGGGAAGCACTGATACAACTCGATATGTTACAAGCCATGCATAGCGCGTGTTTGCGCTCTGCTTAACCCCTCAACCCCGCGCTCATTTGTTAACTGGATTGTTAACAAACAGGGCCAAAAACAGTGACAGAGAGCGAGGCCAAGATCTCGCCAAGACAGCGCCACAAACACAACAAAGGAGTTGTTGTACATGAATGAAATCGTCAATGCCATCAATGGTGTAATCTGGAGCCCTGCGCTCATCTACCTGTGTCTGGGGGTCGGTCTTTACTTCTCCCTGCGCACCCGTTTTTTGCAACTGCGTCATATCAAAGAGATGGTGCGCCTGATGTTTGATGGCAAGAGCACCGATGCCGGTGTCTCCTCCTTCCAGGCACTGGCCATGACCCTGGCCGGTCGTGTGGGTACCGGTAACATCGCCGGTGTGGCCACCGCCATCACCTTCGGTGGCCCGGGCGCCCTGTTCTGGATGTGGATGGTCGCCTTCCTCGGCGCCAGCTCCGCCTTCGTGGAGTCCACCCTGGGTCAGGTTTACAAAGAGAAAATCAACGGCGAATACCGCGGCGGCCCGGCCTTCTATATCGAGAAAGGGCTTGGCATGAAGTGGTACGCCTGGACCTTCGCCATCGCTACCGTCTTTGCCTGCGGCGTGCTGCTGCCGGGGGTGCAGGCCAACTCCATCGGCTCAAGCCTGCAGACCGCCTTTAATATCGATCCGAACGTCACCGCCGCCGGTCTGGCGCTGCTGCTCGGCTTTATTATCTTCGGCGGCGTCAAGCGTATCGCCAGCTTCGCCAGTACCGTGGTGCCCTTTATGGCGCTCGGCTACATCATCGTGGCTTGCGTCATCATCGCCCTCAATATCGGTCAGCTGCCGGGCGTGATCCTGCTGATCTGGAAGAGTGCCTTCGGTCTGGATGCAGGTTTCGGTGCCATTCTGGGTCTGGCCATCATGTGGGGCGTGAAGCGCGGGGTCTACTCCAACGAAGCCGGTCAGGGTACCGGGCCACACGCCTCCTCTGCTGCGGCAGTGAGTCACCCGGCCAAGCAGGGTCTGGTGCAGGCGTTCTCCGTCTATATCGACACCCTGTTCGTCTGCTCCGCCACCGGCTTTATGCTGCTGATCACCGGCCTCTATAACGTACAAGGGCCGGACGGCGCCGCCATCTACACGGGTATTGCCGGTATCGCAGCGGGCCCGGGCTATGTGCAGACTGCCATGGAGAGCATGATGCCGGGCTTTGGCAGCATTTTCGTGGCCATCGCGCTGTTCTTCTTCGCGTTCACCACCATCGTTGCCTACTACTACATCGCCGAAACCAACATCGCCTACATCAACCGCAAGATAAATCGCCCCTGGCTCACCTTCTTGCTGAAGATTGCGCTGATGGCTGCCACTGTCTACGGCACCGTCAAGACGGCAGATCTGGCGTGGGGTATGGGGGATATCGGGGTCGGCCTGATGGCATGGCTCAACATCATCGCCATCCTGCTGCTGCAAAAGACTGCCTTCACCTGTCTGAAGGATTATGAAGCGCAGCAGGCACAAGGGATTGACCCCGTATTCCACCCGGAGAAGCTCGGCATCAAGAACGCCGATTACTGGGTGGGCAAACGCTCCGAAGAGAACCTGGAGCGGGAGAAATCGGGCCATCAGTTCGAGCCGGATCAGGATCGCAAGACCTCCTGAACCAGAACGACATAAGAGATCAATAAAGATGGCAGCCTCGGCTGCCATCTTTATTTCTTTAATTTCAATTCGTTGCATTTAAATCAAGGAGTTAGGTGCCACACAAGGGGACACTTGGGGACGTGAAAAGACACCAAAATTGGCAAAGTGTGGACACTTCTTTCTGCCCATTCTCAGGGAAGATCAAGCGGGTTGAAGATGGTTTTCCAACGGATTAAAGAGGACAGCGTCATTGAGATAATCCGGTGCAAAGTGGGCATAGGTCATCGTCTGATGAAGTATCAAGTGGCCGCCTTCAAACGGTGGAACGCGCCCGTTTATGGATTTCGCGTTTGCGAGGCTCACCACGACGGCACCCCGCACTGGCATCTGCTGCTATTTATGCGCCCGGAAGATCGCAACCGGGTGATCGGCATCCTGCAACGCTATGCCCTGACCGATGACCACGAAGAGCTGGTACGGGATATCAAGGGCGCCCCACCCTTTACCGACTTTACTCCCCGCTTTGACTGGAAAGAGATTGATCCGGCCAAGGGGGATGCCGCGGGCTATATCGCCAAATACATTGCCAAGAACATCGACGGCGCCTACCTGGACGATGACGAAGAGGCTGGCACCGCCGCCGATGAGGGCGCCCTGCATGCCGTCGCCTGGGCCAGTTGGTGGGGCATTCGTACTTTCCAGCAGATTGGCGGCGCCCCGGTCGGTGTATGGCGCGAGCTGCGCCGCATCAGCAATGCCAAGAAGCATGCAGATCTGGTGGGCCCACCCAAGCCCGTGCTGCAAGATCCGCGCTTTGAGGCGGCCCGCTTTGCCGCAGATAACGGCATCTTTCGCTGCTATCTGCACGCCATGGGCGGTGCACTGGCTACCCGCGCCGAACACCCTATCAAGCTGGCCCACCTTATCGAGGAGCAGGCCAACAGCTATGGCGAAGACATCAAACGCCTGATGGGCATTACCTCCGCTCGCCTGGGCATCAAGACCCGCCTGCAAGGGTGGGAAATTGTGCCCGCCGGCACCCATGAAGCCAGGAAAGCCGCCGAGGCTGCAGCGAGGGGGGTTGGGGTTAAGACGGGCGACAGCCCGGCACCTTGGAGCTCTGACAATAACTGTACGCTACCGGATCCTGATGCCTTCGCAGACCAGATCATGAGGGAACAATGGGGGTTATCGCCCTTCTCCATTGGCCGTTTGCGGGCCGGTGCAAGCGTCGCAGCGGACGGTTTCAGCCTCTGGCTTGAGAATGGCCAATTGCAGTCGAGCCGAGCGCTCCCGAGCGAGCCGGATTGGCTGCCAGAAAGCCTGCCGCCAACCGAACAGGCCGAAGCGGATAAGTACGCGATACCGGAAGACGATCAGGACTGGCTGATACTGGTCAAGCTCTGCGCAGATGTGTACCAAGTGCAAGGCCATGCCGGTACCCGTAACTGGATCGAGATGCTACCGCAGCCCTATCAGTCAGAGATGTGGCGGGTACTGGAGAGGCTGGACGTGCTGGAATGGCTACAAGAGCAGGACTACTACAGCGAACAAGCTTGTGAAGCATAACGTGAGTAATTACAACCAGAACGCCCAGACCGTCAGCCGGGAAGAGTACCGCCGCCTGGATAATCGAGTGACCTGCATTTTCCAGCAGCCCAGACCAAGCAACGCACTCAACCAGTAAAGAAAGATGATGCAGGGAAAACTGCAGATCATTGATTATTCTATTCTGCTTACTGTGCCCAAGCATACTTTAGCGGATATGGAGAAGAATAATTACTTGTTAAGAACCCACTTCCTAACGCAAGAGGGGTTGCCAATATAACCAAGGTTTTACCTTCAGAGAAAACATCTTTCACCATAAACAATGCCGAAACCCTATGACTTCCCACAAAATGCCCAACATATGCAGAATTGCCATAAATATGAAACGAGCTAAGAGAAAACCTGACTTCTATATTTTTAGACCTTGCAAACACTTGACGATGTTCTACACCATCAATCAAAGGCTCCCTTTTGAAAATAAACCCTCTGATACAATGACAAATTGAACCCGGCACCACTAAACTTCTAATTTCCGTCTTGCTCCATATTGCACCTAACTCAATAGGTGAAGCCTTCATAATTAATTTGTCTACAGCTTGAGTAAATAGACTGTGAATACGTTGAGAGTAATCCCATCTAAAATGATCATATATAGTGTAGTGCAATTTGGTATGGGGGGCGTCTACTTGAAACTTTAAATTACCATCGCGATCAATTACGCCCTCACTCATTAATGCCTTATGCTGATATGAATCAAACTTCACACCAAGTTGTCGCATTAAATCTGGTAACCTTTGATGATTCACAAATGTCCACATTGCTTGATAAATATTATTACCAGGAAGCATTGCTTTTGATGAACGTTCCTTAACCTCTTTTTCCCACTTATTTTTAATATCTTTAATCTTAGTTGAAGTCAAATTCTTAGAGAGTGAACGGTGTGTATGGGCTTCATCATGACAAGAACCGCATAAAGCCACCAAGTTATTTTCGACATTATTGGCTGGATTTTGATCAATGTGATGTATTTGCACTGCTTTTTTTGGTACGCGACACACGCAACAAGTAAAAGCAGAGTTGTATAATATGATCGTCTCTAACCCCTTAGGTATTTTTATTCTTTTTTTTCCATTTACGCCCCCAAAATATCTTTTTTAACAATTCACATCATCGAATAATGTATTGTGAAATTACTTTAATATATATTGATATATATATGAAAATTCATCTACTGCAAGATCAATCTAACTTCCTTTGGCACCGCTAGATTCGGATGGGTATGGTAACAAACGATCACTGCAATAGTCAGCAAGAAGTTATCTACGAAACGGATTTATCGTGACTTTCTTATCGCGGTTAGCAAAGCAGAGGAAACATTACTGAGAAACGATAGCTATCTGAACCATGGCAGAACCTAATAGTGATGCGTTAGTTACAAACTAGGGACGCTCTTGCTCCTAAACCTTTAAGTACCAACTTCGCCCTTATGGTGTCAGCGACTCCAGCAAGCTCAACACCAGCTGGTTTGTGTTCTTGGCCTAAGAACTTAAGGTGTGAGAGAACGACATCATGGTGGCCACACTGTACATAGGTTCGCCGGCAAAGATGGGTATCGGATAACTCACTTCACCACCGGGAGCTCACCGAGCACAGTGGTATAACGGGGGCTTAACTGCTCCCGCTTCATCACCCACTCTCGAGCATCCCGGCCGCGGGCAGCAAAGTACACCTTCCCCAGCCTCCCTTCGTTGATCTTGTCGATAACCTGCATCAGCGCCTCGCTGCGCGGGGATTGCTGCTCCGCTGCGAACAGGTCCCCCTGCTGCATGTTGGCGGGGTTTAAGTCGGCCAGCATGACGCCGCCTTTCTGGTAACGCTGCTCGTCGCGCCAGATGCGGGGGAGCAGCTCCGGGATCAGGGCCAGCAGCGCCCGGGTGTCATGGGTGGGCATCGCCAGCTTGGTGCTCACCTGGTTACCGTAATAGGGCTCCCGATCGCTGAACGGGCTGGTGCGAATGAACAGGGTGACATGGCGGCAACACATCCCCTCCCCCCGCAACTTCTCGGCGGCCCGCTCCATGTAACCGGCCAGAGCCTGGTGCATGGGGCCTATCTGGGTGATGCGCTCACCGAAGGAACGCGAACAGATAATCTGCTGCTTGGCCTGAGCCTCTTGCTCCAGCTCGGCACAGGGGATCCCCCGCAGCTCCTGCACCGTGCGCTCGATCACCACGCCATAGCGGCGCCGCAGCGCCTTGGGGTCTGCGGCAACCAGTTCGGCAACAGTCTTGATTCCCTGAGCCTCCAGCTTGGCGGTGAGCCGTCGGCCAATGCCCCATATCTCATCCACCGGGGTGATCGCCATCAGCCGGGCGCGCCGCCCTTCATCCCGCAGATCAACCACACCGCCAGTGGCGGGCCACTTCTTGGCGGCGTAGTTGGCGAGCTTGGCGAGCGTCTTGGTGGGGCCGATGCCGACCCCCACGGTCAGCCCCGTCCACTGCTGCACCCGCTCGCGAATCTGGCGGCCATAGGCCACCAAGTCGCCCGCCCAGCGCTCGCTCAGCTCAATAAAGGCCTCGTCGATGCTGTAGACCTCCACCGCCGGGGCCATCCCCTCCAGAATGGTCATCACCCGGTTCGACATGTCGCCATAGAGGGCATAGTTGCTGGAGAACCAGACCCCGCCCATGGCCTCGAAGAACTGGCGGATCTGAAAGTACGGCACCCCCATCTTGATGCCCAGCGCCTTGGCCTCTGCCGAGCGGGCCACCACGCAACCATCGTTGTTGGAGAGCACCACGATGGGCCGCCCCTTCAAGTCGGGGCGGAACAGCCGCTCGCAACTGGCGTAGAAATTGTTCACATCGACCAGGGCGACGGCGCAGCGCTTATTCATGGGGTATCCACCTGATGCACGACAAAAGACACCACTCCGAAGATTTCCAGCTCCTGCCCCTCACTGAAATGGATGGGCCGATATGCCGGGTTGCCAGGGAGCAGCGCCACAGTTGGCGCAAGCTGCAGCTTCTTCACCGTGAACTCTCCATCCACCGCGGCGACCACCACGCTGCCGTGGCACGCCTTGCGGCTGCGGTCGACGACCAGTAGGTCGCCATCGCGGATTCCGTAGTCGACCATGCTGTCACCAGCAGCCCGCACGAAGTAGGTGGCCGCCGGGTGAGTCACGCACAACTGGTTAAGGTCGATGGTCTGCTCGGTGTAGTCCTGCGCTGGCGACGGGAAGCCACAGGCCACAGGGGAGAGGAACAGGGGCAGACCCAACAAGGGAGCATCAGGAGTGGGTTGAGCAAACATGCTTGCGATCTCAAAAAAACTGTATAAAAAAACAGTATAGCAAGTAGTTTAAAAAGGACCACTGGGCAGCGTTTGGTTCCATTACTCATATAATAGCTGATAACATGAGGTATGATCAGTCATAACACAATCAAGAACTGAACTGGTCTCTGCAACTTAAATATAAGTACTTAAATCGAGAAAAGCACTAATCATGAACAACTTGAATAAAATAATTAATTATATGAAAATAAATACAAATAAAATAACCGCATCATTGGTCTTTAAAATAGTGCTTTGGGTAACCGTTTTTTTTATTGGATACATATACTTTTTAGCTTTTATACATGGTGCAAATGAAATAGTAGGAAAGGAGGATTTTAAACAGATTACACTTACTATTTCTCAACTGGCGGCAACATGCTCATTTGCTTTTGTTGTTTATCAATACAAAATAAATGAATCAAAAAATTTCGATACAACTTTGACAGAAGAAGCAAAGAAAATAATTGAAAGAATGATTGAACAGATCACTTTATTGAAAGTAGGTAAAGACTCAGAAATTGAGAATTTCAATCAGTTCATATCAAGAATGTCTAATTATGGCCAAGACTTTGACTCATTTTATCATGAGATAAGAAGTAGCGCTCTAAAAAGAATACTGAGAACTTATTGGCAGGATATGTACCTAAATCATCTTATGATAAAAACACAAAAAATGAAGGCATTAGATTTAATTAGAAGTGTGGTTAACACATCAGATCCAACTTTAATTGACACAGTTAATTATATAAAAATGGAAGCATATGAAAAATCGAAGGGTACGCATGATATATATCAAAGATACACCTATGACTTAAGTATTTTGTCTGGTTTTAAAAATTATGTCCTAATGGACTTCTCAAGCAAAATCAATGATGCTTCATCATTCAGAGATTACTTTTTGGTGGAAAACAAAATAAATCCATATTTAGTCGGCACTATGAATATAATAGATGAAAAAATTATATTCCCCATGCTGTCAGCTATAGTTGACGTTCATAATAGCATACATATGAATGCTGAAAAATCAGGGGCGTAGCTCACTTCGCCAATAGTGTGGTTATGTCCATAAACTATTCAGGGTGCAGAATCTGAAAAATACTAGGGGGCGTTATTGCGCCCCTAGTCCTTTCAACACCAACTGCCGCCCCTCTGGCGTTAGCGACCCCATCAGGCTAAGCACCAGCTGGTTGGTGGTCTTGGCCGAGGAGCTTAGGGTGTGGGCGAACGACAAGGTAGCCACCCAGCTGTGGCCACACTCGGCATCAGTGCACTGGCAGTAGAGATCCGAGACATCATCGCTCAGTCGGTTGGTCTTGGTAATGCGGCCCCGCTGGCCACACACTTTGCAATAAACCCGCATTACGCCCCCTTTTCCATCCAAATCAACAGCCTATCTTGCCATATCAAACACTGTTTGTTTATACAGTTGAACCGATATTCTCCCGAAAATCGACCCGCAGGGAGACGGGAGTCCCGCGCTGTTGATGGCATCTTGGATAAGCTCGCACAGTGGCAGCACCTCGTTGCGGGCATAGGTGCCATCGTACTTCTCAGGGTCTCCAAGCCCTCCCCCACCATTGGTCGGGATGATGCCGGCCAGCGCCGCTGGGAAGCGGTGAGAGGTCAGTACATCCTGGGCGGTGATCCCCTTGATAGCCGCGAACTCATCCTTGGTGGCAATGTCCCCCACCGGGATCAACTTGATGCCATCGGGCTTGCCGTCCGGGATGTTGACGAACATGGAGCGGAAGTTCCCCACCCCCTTGCTGCTCGCAATCATCTCCTTCATCTCCTCCTCGGTGTCGTCGTCCATGTTCGGGTCGGTGGCGTAGAAGATGAAGCCCATGTGGGCGCCGTTGAGGAAGTATTTGCGCCGAAACAGGGTGGCATCCTGGTTAAGTAGCGCCGACTGCAGGCCACCCAAGTAGTCGGGCATACCGTAGATCTATCGTGCAGCTCGCAGTCAGAGCGGATTGCGGCGCGGCCCGAACGGCAGGCGCCAACGAAACAGGCTGTTGAAGGTAGCGCGCCACTGATTGGGGCGTCCCAGGATCTGCTTTTGCAGCCGGGTCTCTTCCTTCAGCATCGCCTCGTCACTGCGGGCCCAGGCCTGGCTGTAGAGCTGCTTGATCCCCGCCAGTGCATCCGGCGACTTGGTGATCAGGGTGCGGGCAAACTCCCGCGCCTCCACCAGCGGATCGGCGCAGACCCGGCTCACCATCCCGAGGGATTTGGCCTCGACGGCATCCAACTCGCGCCCGCTCATGGCAAGCTCCATAGCGGTATCCAGCCCCATCAGGTTGCGCATGGTGACGCTGCCGCTCATGTCGGGAATGATGCCCCACTTGATCTCCATCACCGAGAAGCGGCAATCGGGGGTGCTGAAGCGAAAATCGGCGCCGAGCGCAATCTGCAAGCCACCGCCGAAACAGACTCCCTGGGTCACCGCAATCACCGGCACCGGCAGCTGGTGCCAACCATAGGCAACCCGCTGGGCCAGATTGGTCGCCTCGTCCGCTTCACGCTTGAGAATATCGAGCGCCGCCACCGGCTGTCTCAGCATGGATTTCACATCCAGCCCGGCGCAGAAGGCCCGCCCCTCGCCATGCAGGATCACCGCCCGCAGCCCCTTGTGCCGGGCGAGCTGTGTTAGCGTCTCGTCGATGGCACTGAACATGGCGCGGTCCAACGCATTGAGTTTATCCCCCCGCGTCAGCATCACTTCGGCAATCCCGTCGTGGATCTCGCACTTGATCCTTGGTTTTTCCATCTCCCTTGTCCTCTCCTTGATCCCTGAAACTGACTCACTGGTCATACCACCACGTTATCAGAGTGTGAACAGGTGGTACAGCTGAGACTAAAGTCGGCTGGTCGCCTCCCCCTCCCTTTGTCACACTGGGAGCTGCATGAGTGCCGCAAGCCAGCAGAGGACGCTGTCATGTCAACCCTGTTCAATTTTGCCAGACCACCGTTCGACCGACTGGGCGAGGAGGCGCGCGAGCGGCTCTCCCGTCACCTCTCGCTCTGCTATTTTCGGGCCGGGGAGCTGCTGCTAAAAGAGGGGGACGAGCCTCCCGGCCTCTATCTCATCATCAAGGGAGCGGTGGAAGAGTCTGCCCCTCACCACCAGTTTGGTGATTACGGGGTCGATGATCTGTTTGACGTGCGCGCCCAGTTTGACGGCCGCTGCCGCCACCGCTTCACCGCGCTGGAAGATAGCCTCTGCCAGCTCATCCCTCGCCACACCTTTCTGGCGCTCTGTGAGCAGGATCCGCAGTTTGCCAGCTACTTCACCGCCAATCTGGCCGAGCGCCAGCGCCAGCAGGAGCAACGCGAACAACTGGGCCAGAAGAATCTGGCGGAATTTATACTGACCCGCATCGAACCCGGCCACCTGCAAGCACCGCTTATCGTCGATAGCAAGCTCTCACTGCTCGCGGCGACCGAAGCCATGGTGAGCAAGGGAACCGATTGCCTGCTCTACCCTGCTCATGATGGCTCCCTCACGCTGGCAACCCGCAAGACCTTGCTCCACGCCCTGACCCTCAAGGGATTGCCGCTGACGGCGCCCCTCTCTGTGCTGACCCCCACGCCCTTGATTGGTCTGCCGCTGGAGAGCTATCTGTTTGATGCCCTGCTGCTGATGACCCGCCATCGCATCAAGCGACTGGTGGTGTGGCGCGGCAATGAGGTGGTGGGGATCCTGCAACTGACTCAGGTGTTGGGGCTCTTCTCTACCCACTCCCACGTGCTGACGTTGCGTATCGCCCGCGCCGACAGCCTGCCCGCACTGGAGGCGGTCGCCCGCGAGCAGCAGCAATTGACCCGCTCGTTGTTTGCCCAGGGGATCCACACCGCCTTTTTGATGAAGCTCATCGCCACCATCAACGAACAGCTGATCGCCAAAGCCTTTGCGCTGGTGATCCCCCCCGAGGTGCAGAATAACGTCTGCCTGTTGATGCTGGGCTCGGAGGGGCGCGGCGAGCAGATCCTCAAAACCGATCAGGACAACGCCCTGATCCTGCCAGAGGGGCTGGCATGGCCCACCCAGGCAGCCGATCTCGCCGAGTTCAGCGCCCTGCTGGAACGCCTCGGCTACCCGCTGTGCCCCGGGCAGGTGATGGTGAACAATCCGGCCTGGGTAAAAACAGGCAGCGAGTGGCAAAGCGCCATTGCCAGCGCCTGCACCACGGCAAAAGAGGATGAGCTACTCTGGCTCGCCACCCTGGCCGATGCTCACCCCATCGCGGGGGATCGACAGCTCCATCTGCCGGTTGCCAGAGCGTTGCGCGAGCAGTTGGCGGACAGGCGGGATCTGCTGGCGGAGATGGTGCGACCGGCAGTAGCCTTTCATGCCCCCCTCACCCTGTTTGGCCGGCTGGAGCAGCCACCGGAAGGGCTGGATCTGAAGCGAGGCGGCCTGTTCCCGCTGGTGCACGGTATCCGCATGTTGGCCCTTGAGGCAGGCATTCTGGAGACTTCAACCCTGGGGCGTATCGACGCACTGGTGGCCGCCGATCGGCTCAGTGCCGACTATGGCAGCAATCTGGCAGAGGCGTTCCGTCTCTTTATCCGGCTGAGGCTGCGCAGCCAGCTCAAGGGGAGCGGTAGTCGGGTGCAGACAAGCGAGCTCAGCCACAGCGAACGGGATCTGTTGCGTCAGGCGCTGCATCAGGTTAAGAAGTTCCAGCAGTGGCTCACCTTGCACTTTCGTCTGAGACAATAGCCATGTTGAGCCGCGTTCGACGCTATTGGTATGGCCGTGCGTTCCGAACGGGCGAGTTCGCGCCGCTCTTTGCCACCCCACCGGAAGATGAACGGATCGCCCTCGATTTCGAGACCACCAGTCTCGATCCCGAGCAGGCCGAGATCGTCTCCATCGGGGCGGTGCGCATTCAGGGCAACCGGCTGCTGACCGGCGAGGCCCTCGCCATCAAGGTGCAGCCACCGGCCAGCCTGACCAGCCAATCTGTGGTGATCCACGGTCTGCGCCATCAGGATCTGCAACAGGGAATGGAGCTGGAAGCCGCGCTGCGCCTGCTGCTCGACTTTATCGGCCCCCGTGAACTGGTGGGCTATCACATCGCCTACGATCTGCGTATTCTCAATCTCGCCTGCCAGAAATTGTGGGGATTGACCCTGCCCCAGCGAGGGATCGAGGTGAGCCAGCTCTATCACGACCACCTCTATCGCCGCTACCCGGATGTGGCCATTGACCTACGTTTAAGTTCCATCTGCAGCCACCTTGAACTGCCATCCCTGCCCGCCCACGATGCCCTTGCCGATGCCACCACAGCCGCGCTCATCTACCTGCGCCTGACCTGCGGCTCGCCGCTGACTTATCCCAAAGTCTAATTGTCGAGAAATAACATTTAATTCACATTTTGCTTACATGAGCAGATTGCCTGCTCGTCGGGGTTACCCCATCCACCGCTGACACTCATGTCATGGAGAACTGCAATGGAACAGCAAAGCTATCTGAGGATCCAGCAAGATCCGAACTTCCAGGAGCTGGTCGCCAAGCGCCAGCGTTTTGCCTGGGCCCTCTCGGCTCTGATGCTGGGACTGTACCTGGCGTTTATTCTGCTCATCGCCTTTGCCCCCGGTTGGCTCGGCACCCCGCTCAGCGACAGCACCACCGTCACCCGTGGCATTCCGGTCGGGGTTGGACTAATCCTCTCCTCCTTCGTGTTGACCGGCATCTATGTGTTTCGGGCCAACGGCGAGTTTGACGAGCTGAATCAGAAGATCCTCAAGGGAGTGCAGTCATGAGCGCAAAAAGCATGAAAGGCAAGTGGCTGCTGTTGGCCTCACTGGCCTCCTCCCCCCTGCTGGCAGCGGATGCACTGACCGGCGAAGTACAACGCCAACCCCTCAATGTATCGGCCATCGTGATGTTCGTAGTCTTTGTAGCCGCCACCTTGTTCATCACCTACTGGGCCTCCAAGCGCAACCGCTCGGCTTCCGACTACTATGCGGCCGGTGGCCGTATCACCGGCTTCCAGAACGGTCTGGCAATCGCCGGTGACTATATGTCCGCCGCCTCCTTCCTCGGGATCTCCGCGCTGGTCTACACCTCCGGTTATGACGGCCTCATCTACTCTATCGGCTTTCTGGTGGGCTGGCCCATCATTCTGTTCCTGATCGCCGAGCGGCTGCGCAACCTCGGCAAATACACCTTCGCCGATGTCGCCTCCTATCGTCTCAAGCAGACTGAAGTCCGCACGCTCTCCGCCTGCGGTTCGCTGGTGGTGGTCGCCCTCTACCTGATTGCCCAGATGGTCGGTGCCGGCAAACTGATCGAGCTGCTGTTTGGCCTGCAATACCATGTGGCCGTGGTGCTGGTCGGTATCCTGATGGTGCTCTACGTGCTGTTTGGCGGCATGCTGGCCACTACCTGGGTGCAGATCATCAAGGCAGTGATGCTGCTCTCCGGTGCCAGCTTCATGGCCATCATGGTCATGAAATCGGTCAACTTCGATATCGGCGCCCTGTTTAGCGAAGCGGTCAAGGTGCACGAGAAAGGGATCGCCATCATGAGCCCGGGTGGCCTGGTTGCTGACCCCATCTCCGCCATCTCGCTCGGTCTGGCATTGATGTTCGGTACCGCCGGTCTGCCCCATATCCTGATGCGTTTCTTCACCGTGAGCGATGCCAAAGAGGCGCGTAAATCTGTGTTCTACGCCACCGGCTTTATCGGCTACTTCTATATCCTCACCTTCATCATCGGCTTTGGCGCCATCTTGCTGGTGAGCACCAACCCGGCCTTCAAGGACGCCACCGGCGCCCTGCTGGGCGGCACCAACATGGCGGCAGTCCATCTGGCCAATGCGGTCGGTGGCAGTCTGTTCCTCGGCTTCATCTCCGCCGTGGCATTTGCCACCATTCTGGCGGTAGTTGCCGGATTGACCCTGGCCGGAGCCTCTGCGGTCTCCCATGACCTCTATGCCAGCGTGTTGAAGAAGGGCAAGGCCAACGAGACCGATGAACTACGTGTCTCCAAAATGACGACTCTGGTGCTGGGTGTGGTTGCCATTGGTCTGGGGATCCTGTTCGAGAAGCAGAACATCGCTTTCATGGTGGGTCTGGCCTTCTCCATCGCCGCCAGCTGCAACTTCCCGGTGCTGTTCCTCTCCATGTTCTGGTCACGCCTGACCACCCGTGGCGCCGTCTATGGTGGCTGGCTGGGGCTGGTGAGCGCAGTGACCCTGATGATCCTGGGCCCGACCGTGTGGGTGAAAGTGCTGGGCCATGCAGAGGCTATCTTCCCCTACGAATACCCTGCCCTCTTCTCCATGGGGTTGGCCTTCGTCGGGATCTGGTTCTTCTCCATCACCGACAGCTCCCAGAACGCCGCCGACGAGCATGCCAAGTTCATGCCGCAGTTCGTTCGCTCCCAAACCGGGCTGGGGGCCTCTGGCGCCACCTCCCACTAACAGATCAAGTTCATCCTTCCAAGCCGGCTTCGCGCCGGCTTTTTTTATTGCCCATCAATCGGCTGCACGCCCCACTTGCCCCGATCAAGATCACACTTCTCGCTAAAACTTTCGGGGGATCTGTGCCATAATGCGCGCCATTTGACAGACCAATCGGGACACATACCTTGTTAAGTAGCAACAACATCACCATGCAGTTCGGCGCCAAGCCGCTGTTTGAGAACATCAACGTCAAGTTTGGCGGCGGCAACCGCTATGGCCTTATCGGCGCCAACGGCTGTGGCAAGTCCACCTTTATGAAGATCCTCGGCGGTGATCTGGAGCCCACTGGCGGTAATGTGAGCCTGGACGTCAACGAGCGCATCGGTAAGCTGCGTCAGGATCAGTTCGCCTACGAAGAGATGCGCGTACTGGACGTGGTCATGATGGGCCACACCGAGCTGTGGGCAGCCATCGCCGAGCGCGATGCCATCTACGCCAACCTCGAAGCCACCGACGAAGACTATATGAAGGCTGCCGAGCTGGAAGGTCTGGTCGCCGAATATGACGGCTACACCGCCGAAGCGCGCGCAGGCGAGCTGCTGCTGGGTGTCGGCATTCCGCTCGAGCAGCACAACGGCCCGATGAGCGAAGTGGCCCCTGGCTGGAAACTGCGGGTGCTGCTGGCACAGGCCCTCTTCTCCAACCCTGACATCCTGCTGCTGGACGAGCCGACCAACAACCTGGATATCAACACCATTCGCTGGCTGGAGCAGGTGCTCAACGAACGTGAAAGCACCATGATCATCATCTCTCACGACCGTCACTTCCTTAACTCTGTCTGTACCCACATGGCGGATCTGGACTACGGCGAGCTGCGCGTTTACCCAGGCAACTACGACGACTACATGCTGGCCGCCACCCAGGCGCGCGAGCGTCTGCTGGCCGACAACGCCAAGAAGAAGGCCCAGATTGCCGATCTGCAATCCTTCGTCTCCCGTTTCAGCGCCAACGCCTCCAAGTCCCGTCAGGCGACCTCCCGTCTCAAGCAGATCGACAAGATCAAGATTGAGGACGTCAAGGTCTCCAGCCGCCAGAACCCCTTCATCCGCTTCGAGCAGGACAAAAAGCTCTATCGCAACATCCTGGAAGTGGAAGGTGTATCCAAGGGTTATGGCGACGGTCCCCTGTTCAAGGGCCTCAACATGATGATGGAAGTGGGCGAGAAGGTCGCCATTCTGGGTACCAACGGTATCGGTAAATCGACTCTGATCAAGACCTTGGTGGGCGCACTGGCTCCGGATACCGGCACCATCAAGTGGTCCGAGAACGCCCAGATCGGTTACTACGCTCAGGATCACGCCGAAGACTTCGACACTGATCTCAACGTGTTCGACTGGATGGCCCAGTGGAAACAGGAGAACGAAGACGAGCAGGCTGTACGCTCCATACTGGGCCGTCTGCTCTTCTCTCAGGACGACATCAAGAAGCCGGTCAAGGTGCTCTCCGGTGGTGAACAGGGTCGCATGCTGTTCGGCAAGCTGATGATGCAGCGCCCCAATATCCTGATCATGGATGAGCCGACCAACCACCTGGACATGGAATCCATCGAATCCTTGAACATGGCACTGGAGCTCTACCAGGGGACCCTGATCTTCGTCTCTCACGACCGCGAATTCGTCTCCTCTCTGGCGACCCGCATCCTGGAGCTGACCGAAGATGGCATCCGCGACTTCGGCGGCACCTACGAGGATTACCTGCGCACCCAAGGCGTGGTGTAACCCCGCTCCTGCGCAAGTGCGCAATGCAAAACCGGCACTCAGGTGCCGGTTTTTTTATATCCCGTATTTAGACGACTGAGATGGCGTTGTCCCGTCCTGAATATGGTTTACACCTTTCCCCCCAATAAATGGAGAACCCGATGGGACAAGGTGTGAAACGGACACAGCGCGATTACTCGCTGACTTTTAAACTGGCGC